>CAZDHB010000024.1:6385-38767 GCA_964505255.1 uncultured Porphyrobacter sp. | reverse complement strand
GGGCCGCTCCTGTCGCTTTTTGCCAAACATCCTCAAAACCCGCGCTGATCGAGGCCAGCACCAAATGCGGCTTTGCCTTGCGGGCAATGTGGCGCTAGGGCGCGCGTTCAACCTTGCCAGAAGCACTATGCCAGCGAAACATGCGTTATGACGGACCTGACTGACCAAAAAACCAGCACGCTTGCTGCGATTGCCGCAGCAGATACGCCCGGCGCGCTCGAGCAAGAGCGGGTTGCCGCTTTGGGCAAAAAAGGCTGGGTTAGCCTTGCCCTCAAGACCTTGGGGACCATGAGCCCTGAGGAGCGCAGCGCTGCTGCCCCTGCCATCCAATCGGTCCGCGGCGAAATTGCCGAGGCGATCACGGCCAAGAAGGATGCGCTGGAGGCCGATGTGCTCCGCGCTCAGCTTGAGGACGAGCGGCTCGATATGACTTTGCCGGCGGTAGAGTTTCCGCGCGGCAGTGTCCATCCGGTCAGCCAGGTTATGGATGAGCTGGCAGAGATTTTTGCTGACCTTGGGTTTTCAGTGGCGACCGGGCCTGAGATCGAGGACGATTGGCACAATTTCACTGCGCTGAATATGGACGAATCGCATCCGGCCCGCGCGATGCATGACACGTTCTACTTCCCTGACAAGGACGCTGAGGGACGGTCCATGCTGCTGCGCACGCACACATCGCCGGTGCAAATCCGCAGTATGAAAGAGGTTGTTGATCAGAACCCGGGGGGCGCACCCATCCGCATTATCGCGCCCGGCCGCGTTTATCGATCAGACAGTGACGCGACCCACACGCCGATGTTCCATCAGGTTGAAGGTCTGGTGGTCGATAAGGGCATTCACCTTGGTCACCTCAAATGGACGCTGGAAACCTTCCTCAAGGCCTTCTTCGAGCGCGAGGATATCGTGCTGCGCCTGCGCCCCTCCTACTTCCCTTTCACTGAACCCTCAGTCGAAGTCGATGTCGGATATGCCAAATCGGACGGTCGCCGCGTGGTCGGCGGATCGGGCGATGATGAGGGGCACGAATGGATGGAGCTGCTCGGCTCCGGCATGGTCAACGCCCGCGTGCTAGAGGCGGCAGGCGTTGACGCGCAAGAATATCAAGGCTTTGCTTTCGGTGTTGGCGTCGACCGGCTGGCCATGCTCAAATACGGCATGGATGATCTGCGCGCCTTCTTCGATGGCGATGCGCGCTGGCTGTCGCATTATGGCTTCTCGGCCTTTGATCAGCCAACCCTTTCTGCTGGTGTAGGAGCGAGAGTATGAAGTTCTCGCTCACATGGCTGAAAGACCATTTGGAAACATCGGCAACGCTTGCTGAGATTACCGAGGCGTTGAACGCGATTGGCTTGGAAGTCGAAGGGGTCGAGGACCCTGCCGAATTGCTTGCCGGCTTTACCGTTGCCGAAGTGCTGACAGCCGAAAAACACCCCGATGCGGATAAGCTGCAAGTGCTCAGCGTCTCCACCGGGGGCGGCGATACATTGCAAGTTGTTTGCGGCGCGCCCAATGCCCGTGCGGGGATGAAAGGCGTGCTGGGCCTGCCTGATGCGGTTGTCCCTTCAAACGGGATGAAATTGCGCAAAAGCGCCATTCGCGGTGTCGAGAGCAATGGCATGATGTGCTCCGCGCGCGAGCTGGAGCTTGGTGATGATCACGATGGGATTATCGAGCTTCCAGCTGACGCCAGCGTTGGCAAGAGCTTTGCCGATTATCATGGCTCATCGCCCATTATTGACGTTGCGATCACGCCTAACCGGCCCGATTGCATGGGGGTTTATGGGATTGCACGCGATCTGGCAGCGGCAGGGCTTGGCACGCTTAAACCCATTGCGTTCCCGAAGTTTGAATCTGCTGGTGACTGTCCGATAGAGATCCGCACGGATGATCCAGAAGGCTGTCCCGCCTTTTACGGGCGCGCGGTGAAGGGCGTCACAAACGGGCCCTCGCCAGACTGGTTGCAGCAACGCCTGCAAAGCGCAGGGCAAAAGCCGATTTCGCTCTTGGTAGACCTCACCAATTATCTGATGCTGGCCTATGGCCGTCCGGCGCATGCTTATGACCTTGCGAAGCTGAGCGGTGCAGTGGCCGCGCGCCGCGCGGTGGACGGCGAAGAATGCCAAGCGCTCAACGAAAAGACCTATACGCTAGACCCAAGTATGACGGTCATTGCCGATGAGGCAGGCGTGCATGACATTGCTGGCATTATGGGCGGGCTGCATTCGGGATGCTCGGACGAAACGACCGATGTCCTGCTCGAAATCGCTTTTTTCAATCCGGCGCAGATCGGGGTCACCGGGCGCAAGCTAGGCCTCGCATCCGATGCACGCACACGGTTTGAGCGCGGGGTTGATCCGGCCTTTCTCGATGACGGGCTGGACTTGCTAACAGGGCTGATTGTGGAACTTGGCGGCGGAACGCCAAGCGAAGCGGTGCGCGCTGGCGCCCCCCCGAGCGATGCAAAAGTGGTTGCTTTTGATCCGGCACTGACCGCGCGCCTTGGCGGCGTGGAGGTGGCCGAGGATGAGCAGCGGCGCATTTTGCAAGCGCTTGATTTTGAGGTGGATGGAGATTGGCCAAAGAACAAAGACGTGACGTGCCCGCTGCGCCGCCACGATATTGAGGGACCCGCTGATCTGGTTGAGGAGGTCGTGCGTATTCATGGTCTCGATAATGTCGAGAGCGTCCCTTTGCCGCGCGCCGATGGCGTGGCCAAGCCAACCGCAACGCCGCAGCAGATGGTCGAGCGCAAATTGCGCCGTGCAGCAGCTGGCGCCGGACTGAGCGAGGCGATCACATGGTCTTTCATCTCTGAAGATGAGGCGGCACTTGTGGGCGGGGGGAATTGGACGCTCGATAACCCGATTTCCGAAGACATGAAGGTGATGCGCCCGTCGCTTTTGCCCGGCCTGCTTAGCGCTGTGAAACGCAATCTCGATCGCGGGGCGACCTCGCTTCGATTGTTCGAGATCGGGCGGCGTTATCTCAGCGATGGCGAGCACCCATCTTTGGTCGTCGTGCTGGCCGGGGACAAGGAACCGCGCCGCTGGATGAGCGGCAAAGCGGTGCCCTTCGATGCCTATGATGCGAAAAGCCATGCCCGCGCGCTGCTGAAAGAGGCGGGCGCACCGGTCAACAGGCTGATGACCATGCCGGTAGACGAGGATGAGGCGGGCGCGCTGTATCACCCCGGCCAATCGGCGACCTTGCGGCTCGGCCCGAAGAACCAGCTGGCCAGCTTTGGCATGATCCACCCCTCCTTGCTCAAGAGCTTCGGGATTGATGTGCCGGTGGCAGCGGCCGGGATCCATCTCGATGCGATCCCGGCGAAGAAGGTCGGCAAAGGCACGGCCAGCTTCGCTCGGCCAACTTATGCGCCGTCCGCGCTGCAATCAGTAACGCGCGATTTCGCTTTCCTTGTGCCAGCCGATCTGGCTGCGGCTGATCTGGTGAAAGCGATTGGCGGCGCGGACAAAGCCAATATCGTTGGCGCGCGTGTCTTTGACGTGTTCGAGGGAGAAGGCGTGCCGCAGGGTAAGAAATCGATTGCGCTTGAAGTGATCCTTCAGCCGCAGGAGAAGTCTTACAAAGATGCCGAGATCAAAGCGATTTCTGATGCGATAGTGGCAGCAGCAGGCAAACAAGGGGCAGAGCTGCGCGGTTAAACGCCGGACTGAATGTCTATGTCGAACAGGCGCACTTTCGCGATCATTTCGCACCCCGATGCGGGTAAAACGACGCTCACGGAAAAGCTCTTGCTGCAAGGCGGAGCGATTCATCTGGCGGGCGAGGTTAAGGCGCGTGGTCAGGCCCGCAGAGCGCGTTCGGACTGGATGAAGATTGAGCAGCAGCGCGGCATTTCCGTCACGTCCAGCGTGATGACCTTTGACAAGCAATATGACGGCGAGACGATCACTTTCAACCTGCTTGATACGCCGGGCCACGAGGATTTCTCTGAGGATACCTATCGCACTCTAACCGCGGTCGACAGTGCGGTGATGGTGATTGATGCGGCCAAAGGGATCGAGCCGCAGACCCGCAAATTGTTCGAGGTCTGCCGCTTGCGCAGCGTGCCGATCATCACTTTCGTGAATAAGGTCGACCGCGAGGGCCGGCCGGTGTTTGAATTGCTTGACGAGATCGCCGATATGCTGGCGCTTGATGTCAGCCCGCAAATGTATCCGGTGGGGATGGGCGGTCAGTTCGAGGGCGTGCTGGATTTTGCCAGCGGTGCGATTGCGCGGCCAGAAGGCCCTTCGAAGGAATTTCTCGGCACGCGCGAGCAAGACGCAGCGGTTCCAGAGATGTTTGCCGAGGAGATTGAACTGGCGCAAATCGGCTATCCGGAATTTGATTTGGAAGCGTACCGCAATGGCGATTTGACGCCGGTCTATTTCGGTTCTGCCTTGAAGAATTTTGGCGTGACCGAATTGATCGATGCGATTGCCCATCATGCGCCGCCGCCGCGGCCTCAGCCTGCGGGCGATGAACTGATTGCGCCTGATCACGGCGAGGTATCGGGTTTTATCTTCAAAGTGCAAGCCAATATGGACCCCAATCACCGCGACCGGATTGCCTTCATGCGGCAAGTGTCAGGCACTTTTAAGCGCGGTATGAAACTGACCCCCTCTGGGCTTGGCAAACCGATTGCGGTCCATTCACCGATCCTGTTCTTCGCGCAGGATAGAGAGATCGCTGACACGGCTGAGGCGGGGGATATTATTGGCATCCCCAATCACGGCACTTTGCGCGTGGGCGATACGCTGAGCGAGAAAAACGAGCTGCGCTTTACCGGCCTTCCCAATTTTGCACCGGAGATTTTGCGCCGGGTGCAATTGAAAGATCCAACCAAGACCAAGCAGCTCAGAAAAGCGCTGGATGATTTGTCCGAGGAAGGCGTCATCCAGGTCTTTTACCCAGAGATTGGCGCGCAATGGGTGGTCGGCGTGGTTGGCCAATTGCAATTGGAAGTGCTTATCTCGCGCCTTGCTGCTGAATATAAAGTCGAGGCTGCGCTGGAGGCTGCGCCTTTTGCTACAGCGCGCTGGGTCAGCGGGCCAAGCGAGGCCGTGAGCAAATTTGAAGAGTTCAACCGGGCCAATCTGGCCAAAGACCGTGACGGTGATCTGGTGTTCATGGCCAAAAGCCCGTGGGATGTGAATTATGCGGCAGAGAACAATACAGAGCTAAACTTCTCCGCCACCAAAGAACGCTAGCAAGCCGGGTACACTTGCAGGCAGCACGGCTTCGCGGCATGAGAGCCGTATGAGCATCACTGGCCCCACATCGCAAACCTTCATTTCCCAGCGGCTGAAGCTGCATTATCTCGACTGGGGCAAATATGATGGGGCGGGCAAAGCAAAGCCGCCGCTGATTATGGTGCACGGCGGGCGCGATCATGCGCGCAATTGGGATTGGACTGCCGAGGTTTTGCGCGAAGATTATCACGTAGTGGCGATGGATCACCGCGGGCACGGCGATAGCGAATGGGTCAGTGACGGAAATTACCGGTCCAACGACATGATTTACGATCTGGCTCAATTGATCCATCAATTGGACGAGGGGCCGGTGCGGATCATCGCGCATTCGATGGGCGGCAATGTCGCGCTTCGTTACACCGGCACTTTCCCCGATATGGTCACCAAGCTGGTCGCTATCGAAGGGCTCGGCCCCAGCCCTGAATGGCGCGCCGAGCAGCGCCAGACCCCCTACCCTCAGCGTGCGGCAGAATGGATCGCCAAGAAGCGCAAAGCATCAGGCCGGACGCCGCGCAAATATGAAAGCATCGAAGCCGCTTTTGCGCGCATGATTGAGGAAAACTCCTACCTCACCGAGGCGCAGGCTCGTCACCTCACAATCCACGGTGTGAACCGGAATGAGGATGGAACCTATACTTGGAAATTTGACCCCCATCTCAATGTCTGGGGTGTGGAGGATATTGGCGATGAGTTCATTGAGGAAACATGGGGCGCGATCACTTGTCCCACTCTGCTGCTTTATGGCGCGGACAGCTGGGCCAGCAATCCTGCCAAGGATGGCCGGATCAAGCATTTCAATACGGCCGAAGTGATCGAGTTCGAGAAAGCTGGCCATTGGCTCCACCATGACCAGTTTGACCGCTGGATTGCGGTCTTGAAGGATTTTTTGTGACCGGCGCTGGTGCCGCGCGGTCTTGATGGGGTCCTGATGCACTCGTGATGCATTCGTGATGCATTCGTGATCTATAGGGAGATGGGGTAATGGCCGAGTTTTCAAGCGAGCTATCGGATAAGCACATTGCGATGATAGCGGCCCAGCCGATGT
Source organism: uncultured Porphyrobacter sp. (assembly GCA_964505255.1). Lineage (GTDB taxonomy): Bacteria > Pseudomonadota > Alphaproteobacteria > Sphingomonadales > Sphingomonadaceae > Erythrobacter. The sequence goes on along the minus strand of CAZDHB010000024.1, from coordinate 32,464 downwards.
TCTTCGTCGCCACCGCTGCATCATCTGGCCGGATCAACCTCTCCCCCAAAGGCTATGATGCCTTTCGGGTGCTGGGGCCGAGACAAGTCGCTTATCTGGATCTCGGTGGTTCGGGCAATGAAACCCATGCGCATTTGGCGGCCGATGGGCGGATCACCTTGATGTTCAACAATTTCCAGCAACCTGCCAATATTTTGCGTATCTATGGTCGCGGGATGCCTGTGCTGCCTCAGGATGATGGCTGGGGTGACCTCGCCTCGCATTTCACACTGCTGCCTGGAACCCGCCAGATTTTCGTCATCGATGTCGAAAGCGTGCAAACAAGCTGCGGCTGGGGCGTGCCGAAAATGACTTTCGAGGAAGAACGTGACACGCTCAAGAAAGCGCACCGGCAATCCGATCCGCAAGAATGGGCGGCGAAAATGGCCAAGCGAACTGCCAGCATTGATGGCCTGCCGACCCGACCGACGGACCGCTATATTGCTGGTGAGCCGGCCCAGCCCTAGCCTTAGCCCCAACCTTAGCCTTAGCCCCAACCTTAGCCTCAGCCTCCTTGTGAATGATATGTGACCCGGCATGCGTCTGACCTTTGCCAGCTACAACATCCACAAGGCCTTGGGGCTGGACCGAAAGCGAGATCCTGATCGGATTCTCGCGGTTCTGCGCGAGCTCGACGCGGATATCATTGCCTTGCAGGAAGCCGATCGGCGCTTTGGCCCGCGCGCAAGTGTCATTCCGCGTGCCTCCCTTGACGATACGCCTTGGCGCGCTGTGCAGCTGGCTGAGCGGCCCCGAAGCCTTGGGTGGCACGGCAATGCTTTGCTGGTTCGGCGCGAGCTTACTATCGTCGATGCGGGGCGCGTTGCCTTGCCTTGTCTTGAACCGCGCGGCGCGGTTTGCGCGGTTGTCGAACTGAGCGGCAAGCCAGTGCATATTGTCGGAGCCCATCTCGATTTGTCCGGTATGCGCCGCCGAGCACAAATGCGCAGCCTCTTGGCCCATTGCGAGGCAATGGAGACCCGCTTCAAGGGCGGGCTGCCCAGCCTGATTATGGGCGATTTCAACCAATGGGGCCTGAGCACGGGCGCCATGGCTGAATTTCCCAGCGATTGGCAGGTGTTAACGCCGGGCCGCAGTTTTCCCGCCAGCAGGCCGATTGCCCAGCTCGACCGATTGGCAGCCAGTGCGCATTGGCAAGTGGAAGACACAGGCGTGCACCACACGGGATTGGCCAGCGTAGCCTCGGATCACTTGCCAATATGGGCAAGGATGAGTCTGCACAAATTTTAGGCAATCGCTCAAATAATGAGCATATTTATGAGCCAATCCTTAAACCCCGCCTAGAAAAAGACGATAAAACAATGATTTAATGATTTGGCATGCGGTTTGCAGATTACGTGGCGCCGGCAAAGGGATCGGTGCAATTTTAATCAAGGGGGCTGCGCGACATGAAATATATCATTGCCGTCATTAAGCCGTTCAAACTCGATGAAGTGCGCGAAGCGCTTGGGGCTATCGGGGTTGCCGGCATGACCGTCTCAGAGGTGAAGGGTTTTGGCCGTCAAAAGGGTCAGACCGAAATTTATCGCGGGGCCGAATATTCGACCAATATGTTGCCCAAGGTGAAACTCGAGATCGCGGCCGGGGATGATCTGGTCGAGCAGATCGTCGAGACCCTGCAAAGCGCGGCCAACACCGATGCCATCGGTGATGGCAAGATTTTCGTTCTCGATCTTGAAACTGCAACGCGCATTCGCACCGGTGAAACCGGCGAAACCGCGTTGTGATGGGGGGGAATTTTCTCATGAAAAGACAGATTTACACACTCGCAGCGCTGGGCCTTGGTGCTCTGACAGCTGCTCAGCCCGCGCTCGCGGCGCCGGCAGCAGCGGCTGCAGAAGCGGCAGCGGCGGTTCCTAATCCAGGCAATAATGCGTGGATGATGACCTCAACGGTTTTGGTTCTGCTGATGATCCTCCCCGGTCTCGCCTTGTTTTACGGCGGTCTCACCCGTTCGAAAAACATGCTCTCCACGATGACGCAAATCGGCGCAACCGCCGCTTTGGCAATGCTGATCTGGGTCATGTGGGGCTATTCGACAGCCTTTGGTCCAGAGGGCAATGCCTTCTACAGCTGGGGCAATGCCTTCCTGACGCAATCGACTTATGAAAGCACGGCTGCGACATTCTCTGATGAAGTGATTAGCGAGTTTGTCTTCATCAGCTTCCAGATGACCTTTGCCGCTATTACGGCAGCGCTCATTTTGGGTGCCACGGCAGAACGGATGAAGTTCAGCGCGGTCATGGCTTTCGTGCCGATCTGGCTCACCATTGTTTATTTCCCGATTGCGCACATGGTGTGGGCAGGCGGCGGGCTTCTGTTCGAAGACGGCGCGCTTGATTTTGCGGGCGGCACAGTGGTCCATATCAACGCCGGTGTGTCTGGTCTGGTGCTGGCCTACCTGCTTGGCAAACGCCGCGGTTATCCTGAAGAACCTATGCCGCCGCATAGCCTTGTCATGACAATGATCGGTACAGGTTTGCTGTGGGTTGGCTGGTTCGGCTTTAACGCGGGCTCCGCTCTTGAAGCTGATGCCTTTGCTGGCCTCGCAATGCTCAACACCTTCGTTGCAACAGCGGCAGGCGCTTTGACATGGATGGTTATTGAGCGGCTGGCGGGCCACAAAGGCAGCGCATTGGGCTTCTGCTCGGGCGTCATTGCTGGCCTCGTTGCGGTCACTCCTGCGGCAGGCAATAGCGGACCGTTTGGCGCCATCCTGCTTGGCATTGCCTCATCGCTCGTATGTTACTTCTTTGTTGCTAAGATCAAAGCCAAGTTCGGCTATGACGACTCGCTCGATGCGTTCGGCATTCACGGCGTGGGCGGCATTGTTGGCGCGATCGGTACCGGCATTGTTTACCAGCCATTCCTTGGCGGCCCTGGCGACGGCTCGACCGCGCTCGGTAGCCAGCTTTGGATCCAGACTTACGGTGTATTGGTCACCATTGCTTGGGCTGCTGTAGGCACGCTCATCGCTGGGATGATCGTCAAGCTGATCATCGGCCTGCGGGTTGATGAAGAGACCGAAGTCAACGGCCTCGATATCGCCGAGCACGGCGAACGGGCTTACAACTAATCACCAGTTTGACGGGGCCGCTACCTCTCTCCTCTCCAAGCGGCCCCGTCTCACCTAGTTCCTCCTGCGAACTAACAACTAGAGGGTCGGAGCATAGCGCTCCGGCCCTATTTTTTTGTCGGGCGTTTCTTTGGCTGGTCTGACCTCACGGGCGGGCCAAATTCTTAAGAGGGTGCTGTTCTTGGCGTGCCTGTCCGGCGCGGCATAAGGCGCGCGCGAGAGGGTGCACGTCACAGGTTGCAAGTCGCAGGGCGCACGTCACAGGGCGCACGTCACAGGGCACACGCCATAGGGCGCATGCACCAACGCCGCTTCGACCGGCGGAGCGAAACAGTTTCGCCTGCCGCTTAAGCGAGCGCTTCTTGGATAAAATCGGCGCAGCGTTCGCCGATCATAATGCTCGGCGCATTGGTGTTGCCCGAAACCAGCCGCGGCATGATTGAGGCATCTGCGACCCATAATCCCTCGACGCCGCGCAGTCTGAGCTTGGGATCCACCACGCTCTCAGCATCACCGCCCATGCGGCAAGTGCCGACTGGATGGTAGACCGTGTCAGCGCGGTCCCGGATTATTGCATCCAGCGCGTCATCATCATCGAGATCAATCGGATGGCGGTCCTGCGGCTCATATACGGCCAGCGCAGGCGAAGCGGCAATTCTGTGCGACAAGCGGACCCCTTCGCGCAGCGTCACCAGATCGCGCTCATCATCGAGGAAATTGGGATCGATCACCGGGGCCGAGCGCGCATCGCGGTCAGCCAGCCGGACTGTTCCGCGGCTCTCGGGTCTCAGCACGCAAGCATGCAGCGAGAAGCCATGGCCTTTGACCTTTTCGCGCCCGTGATCCTCCAGCATTGCTGGCACGAAATGCCATTGCACATCGGGCGCAGGGGCATCCGGCATAACTGTCCAGAAACCGCCCGCCTCGGCATAAGGCGAGGTCATAATCCCGGTCCGTTTGCGGCGATGTTCGATCACCGCCTTGGCCATCCGCGCTGTTCCTTTAAGGCTGTCGCCGATGAATTCCTGACTTTCGGTTTGCCAGCTGGATACATAGTCCAAATGGTCCTGCAAATCGGCGCCCACTGCGGCGCAATCGCGCTTTATGACAACCCCGTGCTCGTCAAGATGCTTGGCCGGACCAATGCCCGAAAGCATGAGGATTTGGGGGCTGTTAAAGGCCCCTGCCGACAAGACGACCCCGCCGCGTGCGCGCACGGTTCGGCTTTTCCCGCCCACCGTATAGGTCACGCCCGTGGCGCGCATGGTGTCGCTGTCAATTTCAATTTGTTGCACGGTCACGCCAATGCGCACGTCCAAGGTTTTGCTGCTGCGATTGGGTTCAATATAAGCGCGCGAGGCGGACCAGCGTTCGCCGTCCTTTTGCGTCACTTGGTAAATGCCGAAACCAGCCTGATTTTCGCCGTTGAAATCATTGTTGCGCGGCAATTGCAGCTGCGCGGCTGCCTCGACAAACGCAAGGCTCCCGACATTCGGCCATTTCTGGTCAGAGACATGCAGCGGCCCTCTATCGCCGTGAAAGGCATCATCGCCGCGCACGTTGCTTTCAGCGCGTTTGAAAACAGGCAGGACGTCCTCATAAGACCAACCATCGCAGCCGAGCCTTGCCCAATTATCATAATCCCATGCATTGCCTCTGATATAGACCATGGCGTTGATCGCGCTTGATCCGCCAAGGCCTTTGCCGCGCGGTTGATAGCCGATGCGGCCGTTCAGGCCCTTTTGCGGGACGGTATCGAAACGGTAATTGGCGCTCTTGGGTAAGAAAGGAAACAAGCCCGGCGTGCGCACCCGAACGCCATTGTTCCGCCCGCCTGCCTCCAGCAAGCAAACGCTTTTGCCTGCTTCACTCAGCCGGCCGCTGACCGCGCTGCCTGCGCTGCCGCCGCCGATCACGACCACATCAAATTCGTCCATGCTCTCTCCTGCAATTTTGCAGGCCAAGCTAGGCATCTCGCGGGCGTTAGGCAATCGTGCTGTGCGGCGGCCCCTCTGCTGCAGCTTTGCTGCGCTCCAACTTGGCGGCTTGCCGACTTGCCTGCCACCTTGCTCGGATCATATCGGAGGTCTCGCGGCTGTTATCATGTGTCCAGCCGGGTTCTCGCAGCAAATAAGACAATTTGTGACGCCAAGGTGCGCGGGCAATATCACTCAGCATGCCGATCCATTCGTGAAAGACCGACCACAGGATGTTAAAGCTGCCGAGCTGTTTGATGATCCCGTAACGGATATTCTCCTCATCGGTTTCCGCTTGGAATGTGCCAAACATCCGGTCCCAAATGATGAACACGCCGGCATAATTGCGGTCGAGATAACGCGGATTGGTGGCGTGGTGGACGCGGTGATGGCTGGGGGTGTTCATCACCGCTTCGAACCAAGGGGGCATTTTGTCGATCGCTTCGGTATGGATCCAGAACTGATAAATCAGATTAAACCCGCCTGCGATCGCGATCATCCCGGGATGAAATCCGAGCAACACCAGCGGCAATGCAAACAGCAGGCCGAAAGTGAAGGAGCCGGTCCATGTCTGCCGCAAAGCGGTCGAGAGATTGTAATGCTGGCTGGAATGGTGATTGACATGCGCCGCCCACATCCAGCGGATCCGGTGGCCTGCCCGGTGCACCCAGTAATATTTGAGGTCATCGATCACAAAACACAGCGGCCAGGCCCACCAGACGCTCCACCACTGAGGCCCAAAATCGAATATCCGGTAATCATAAGCCCAGATGAAAACGCTGAGGGCAAAGCCGCCAAAAATCGCCCCCGACACAGTTGAACCAAGGCCAAAGCCAAGCGAGACCAGCGTATCTTTCGGCTCATATGCTTCGGGTGCGCGCGCGCGCGACCAGATCATTTCGATTATAATCGCCAGCACAAACAGCGGCACTGCATATTGCGTGGGCGAGAAGCTGGGCGCGAGCTCAGGCATGGCGGCCGTGTCCGATTGCGTTGATTGCGGCGGCCCAGTCCTGCGCATTATCGATCGTCATATGCGCGCCGCCAAAGCGCGGCTCTGCACTGGTTACCAAAATTCCGCCTGCGGCGGCCTCGGCATGGCTCCCCAGCTCCAGCAAGCGGCCTGCAAAATGGCCGCCATGCGCTTTCAGGAGGATCATTTTCCCCTCTGCATCGCGCAGCAGCGCCGCCTTGCCAGCTGCATCGATTGCACATGTCTCGGCTACAAAGCCTGAGTGAACCTGATCGGCCAGCTCGCGGGCCTCCCTCGTGCTTTCAAGGCGGGGGTCACGGCCAAGTCCAAGCCAGAGGCAAAGCCCTGCCAGCGCAAAAATTGCGCCAAGCGAAACCGCGAACTGGATCAGGAAAGGCGAAGCTGTCATGCCGTAAAGCTTGGCACGGGTGCGGCTTTGCGGCAAGAACTAGCGACTAAGGAGCCTGAATATGAAACGCATGTCCCATATCTCTGCGGCGCTTGCCGCCCTGACGATAGGAGCCGCTGGCACATTGCTTGTGGCGGCGCCTGTGGCAGCAGACGATCACAGTCCCGCCGCAAATGTAGCGGCGCAGGCCGATCGCACCAGCCGCGTTGCGCAGCAACTCTGGGATTGGGCAGAACTTGGCTATCTGGAAACGCGTTCGGCTGCTTTGCTGCAAGACGAATTGACCAGCGAGGGTTTTCGCATTGAAGCGGGCGTCGCTGGTATCCCGACCGCCTTTGTCGCCGAATGGGGGGAGGGCGGACCGGTTATCGCAATCCTTGCCGAATATGATGCTCTGCCGGGTATCAATCAATCCGCCAGCGCTTCACGCGCGCCAATAGAGGGCAAAGATGCAGGCCATGCCTGCGGGCATAATCTGTTTGCCGCCGGGTCTTTGACAGCGGCGATAGCGGTGCGCCGGTGGCTTCAGGAAACGGGCACGCCGGGCCGGATCAGATTGTATGGCACGCCGGCTGAAGAAGGCGGCTCGGGCAAGGTCTATATGACCCGCGCCGGTCTGTTCGATGATGTGGATATTGCCATCCATTGGCATGCGGATGATGAAAACAGCGCGGCGGCGCGCACTTCGCTGGCCAATCGTTCGGCCAAGTTTCGTTTCACCGGCATTTCGGCTCATGCGGCCGGCGCACCAGAGCGCGGGCGCTCTGCGCTCGACGGGGTAGAGGCGATGAATATGATGGCCAATATGCTGCATGAACATATGCCGCAGGATGCCCGGATGCATTATGTCATCACCAGCGGCGGCAATGCGCCCAATGTTGTGCCCGATTTTGCCGAGGGATTTTACTATGTCCGCCACCCTGATCCCGATGGGGTGGATGCGATTTGGGCACGGCTGGAGGATGCAGCGCGCGGCGCGGCGCTGGGCACGGGTACTAAGGTCGAATGGGAAGTCATCCACGGCAATAACCCGCTGCTTGTCAACGAGAGCCTCGCGAAAGTGATGGACCAAAAATTACGCAGCCTCGGCGGTGTGGAATACACCGCGGAAGAGCGCCTCTGGGCCAAAGGCATACAAGAAAGCCTGGGCGATGCAGCCAAGCCGCTGAGTGATGCGGCCAAGATTGGTGCCTATTCCCGCAATCTCGGTTATGGCTCGACCGATGTCGGGGATGTCTCTTGGGCAACCCCGACAGTGGGCGTGAGGACGGCGACATGGGTCCCCGGGACCAGTGCGCACACTTGGCAAGCGGTCGCTGCCAGCGGTCATTCGATTGGCCATAAGGGCACGCAATTGGCGGCCAAGGCTATGGCGCTGATGGCGGCGGAATTGTTCACCAATCCAGAGCTGCGCCTTGCAGCGAAGGCGGAATTCGATGCCGCTCGGGGCGAGAATTATCAGTATCGGTCCTTGCTGGGTGACCGTGATCCGCCGCTAGATTACCGCAAGTAAGCCGAAAATCACGCTGGAAAATCACACTGGAAAATCATACTGGGGCGCAGGCCCGCATGCTAATCCGATGCTTGGCCAGCGAGCATATCGAGAGTTGGTCTTACCGGCGCGAGGCTGTAGCCGGCTGCCTCGGCGGCGGCTGCAAGATGGCGCGGATCATCACCCAGCTTGGCCCGGGCCAGCGCCCATAACAGCGCCGAACGTGTCCCGCTTCTGCAATAGGCGAGGGTTTGCCCCTCGGCCTCTTGCAAAACTTGCGCCATGGCATCGACCTGCGGCAAGCTGAATCCGGCATGCGAAACGGGAATGGCAATATATTCCATCCCAAGCGAATTTGCGGCGCTTTCGATATCTGCACCTTGTGGCTCGTCAGGGGCTTCACCATCAGGCCGATTGTTGATGATCAGCTTGACGCCCGCCTGCGCGGCCTCCTCCAGATCGGCCAAAGCCAATTGCGGGCTGGCGGCGAAAGTTTCAGATAGCTTGCGAAAATCACTCATGATGGATGGCCCGTCATCTAAAGAAAACACCGTCTGCGCTTCTGAGCAAAAGCCAGGCTTTTCACAAGAGCTTTTGAAAGGCGGCCTTTTCGAAACCTTTTGATGGTGCCTTTTAAGCAAGGAAGATTGCTGATGCGTGGTTAGGGCGCGCGAGTGTTAAAATGTCACAATCCGCCATCACTCTGCAATTGGATGCAAATTCATTCGCTTCGGGGGCAATTTGCGCTATGTGTGGGAATCACAAGATAGGGGCTAGGGATTCGTTTCAGCCTTTGGACTGTCGGTGCGGTCTGCGACCAACCCATCGAGCAGCGTGAAAAAAGCGGGTCGCACGAAGTGGGATACCGAAGTTACTATGGGTTACGATAGAGGCCGGCGGCGTGGACGCGACAAGCGTGACGGTTTTGGTGAAGACAGTTTTGATCCGTTTGGCGGGCCGTCAGATGGCGGCGGCTTTGGTGGCAATGATCGGTATGACAATCGCGGCGGCGGTGGACGCAGCGGCGGCGGCTTCAATGATGACCGTTCTGGCGGCGGCGGCGGCGGGTTTCGCGGCGGCGGCGGAGCTGGCGGCGGCGGTGCTGGCGGCGGAGGCGGCGGTTTCAACCGGATGCCCGCTCAGGTCGTAGGCGCTGGCAAGGGCACGGTTAAATTCTTCAATAGCCAGAAGGGTTTCGGCTTCATTCAGCAGGAAACCGGCGGCGAGGACGTCTTTGTTCACATCAGCGCGGTTGAGCGCGCTGGTCTGGAAGGCCTTGCCGAGGGTCAGGAGCTGGAGTTCAATCTGGTCGATCGCGGCGGGAAAGTTTCTGCTCAGGATCTGCAAGTTGTCGGCGATGTTATCGCGGTCGAGAAACGTGAGGCCCCGCCTCAGCGTGAACTGACTGGCGAGAAAGCGGTTGGCACGGTCAAGTTTTTCAACGCGATGAAGGGCTTTGGCTTTTTGACGCGCGAGGATGGCAATCCGGATGCCTTTGTCCATATCAGCGCGGTCGAGCGTTCGGGTCTGGCCGGTATCAACGAGGGCGAGCGTTATGAGTTCGACCTAGAGGTGGACCGACGAGGGAAATATTCGGCGGTGAATCTCGTTCCTGCAGCTGAGCAAGGGTAAGTTCCCAAGCGTAAGCGCGTTCGACATCACAAGCCGAACAATTGAATGGCGGTTCCTTGCAAGGGGCCGCCATTTGTGTTTGCTGCTTGATGTGACAATGATAGCCAAGGCGGGTGCAGTCCCACCCTGCCGCGGCGGATTAAGTGAGAAATTCCATGTCTATTACTCCTCTAATGCCGGTCTACCCAAGATGCGGCGTGCGGCCTGTTAAGGGCGAAAACTGCCACCTTATTGACGAGGATGGCACACGTTATCTCGATTTCGCCAGCGGCATTGCGGTTAATCTTCTGGGGCACAGCCACCCAGGCCTCATCAGCGCTATTCAGCGTCAGGCCGAAACCTTGATGCATGTCTCAAATCTCTATGGCAGCCCGCAAGGCGAAGAACTGGCTTCAAAATTGGTCGATAAGACATTCGCCGATACCGTGTTTTTCACCAATTCGGGCGCTGAGGCGGTTGAGGCAGCGATCAAGACGGCGCGGGCTTATCATCAGCATGCAGATGGCGATGCCCAGCGCACCGAGCTCATCACCTTCACCAATGCCTTTCACGGGCGGACAATGGCGACGATCAGCGCCTCCAATCAGGAAAAGATGCACGCCGGTTTCCATCCGCTGTTGGCGGGCTTTCAATATTGCGAGTTCGATGATCTTGACGCTGCGCGCGCAATGGTCACGTCCAAAACCGCCGGCTTTCTGGTCGAGCCTATTCAGGGAGAGGGCGGCATTCGGCCCGCCAGCCCCGAATTTATCGAAGGTCTTCGCGCCTTGTGCGACGAACACGATATGATGTTGGTGTTTGACGAAGTGCAATGCGGCGTCGCGCGCACGGGCAAGCTCTACGCCTATGAGCATTACGGCGTGACGCCTGATATTATGGCCAGCGCCAAAGGGATTGGCGGCGGCTTCCCGCTCGGGGCATGCCTCGCCAGCGAAAAAGCGTCGCGCGGAATGGGGTTTGGCACGCATGGCTCAACCTATGGCGGCAATCCGCTGGCCATGGCGGCAGGCAATGCGGTGATGGATGCGGTTGCCAATGACGAATTTCTGGCCGCGGTCAGTGACAAGGGTGAGCGGATCAAGGCCCGGCTGGAGCAGTTTATCGGCAATTATCCCGAGCTTTTCGACTTTGTCCGAGGCGAGGGGCTGATGCTGGGTCTGCGGATGAAGGTCGAAAGCCGCCCCTTCTTCGTCCATTTGCGCGAGAACCACGATCTTCTGACAGTTGCCGCGGGTGATCAGACGCTCCGGCTTCTGCCGCCGCTGGTGATTGAGGATGAAGAGATCGACGAGTTCTTCGAAAAGCTGTCAGCCGGCGCGGCCAGCTTCGATCCCTCTCAAGGTTGAGCCGATGAACCATTTTCTCGATTTGAGCGATGCCGGCGGTGATGCCATCGCAGCGATGATTACGGATGCTCTGGACCGCAAAGCGGCCCGGCAAGGCTGGCCCAAAGGCAAGCTCGATCCTGACCAGCCGCTCGCCGGATATGTCCTTGCGATGATTTTTGAAAAAAGTTCAACCCGGACCCGGGTGAGCTTTGATATCGCGATGCGTCAATTGGGCGGCAGCGTGCTGATCCTCGACAGCTCAACCAGCCAATTGGGACGCGGGGAAAGCATCGCCGACACGGCCCGAGTGCTAAGCCGAATGGCCGATTGCATCATGATCCGTACCGATGATCATGCCAAGGCGCTGGAATTGGCACAGCATGCCAGCGTGCCGGTCATAAATGGCCTGACAGATCGTTCTCATCCGTGTCAGATTGTGGCCGATTTGCTGACTTTGATTGAGCATGGGAAACCTCTGCCGGGGTTAGAGCTCGCATGGCTGGGCGACGGCAATAATGTTCTGCATTCGCTGCTGGAGGCGGCGGCCTTGATGAAATTCAATGTGCGCATTGGCACGCCTTCGGGGTACGAGCCCGAGGCCGAATTTGTGGCCATGGCGCGCGAGGCCGGTTGCTCGGTTACTTTGACGCAGGATGCCAAAAATGCGGCAGAAGGCGCCGATGTGCTGGTGACCGACACATGGGTGTCCATGGGGCAGGAGCATACCCATAACAAGCTGGCCGCTATGGCACCGTTTCAAGTCAATGATGCGCTGATGAACCATGCCAAAGATGAGGCCGTCTTCATGCATTGCTTGCCAGCCCATGTCGGAGATGAGGTTAGCCAGAGCGTATTTGAAGGCAGTCAATCGATTGTCTTTGATGAGGCAGAGAATCGCATCCATGCCCAAAAGTCGGTCCTTTTATGGTGCTTTGATCGTCTCGGCGAGCAATTGGCGAAGACGGCTTAGCCGCACCTTCCCCTAGGCATTCACTAGGCGATACCCATATCAAGCGACGATGATGTCTCAGACTCAAGCGGAAACCTTCAGTGATGCCTTGTTGGCGTTCACCATTCCATCGCGCGAGGCGCGTGGCCGTTTCATGCGTTTTGATCGGGTGCTCGATGAAATCTTGAGCAGTCATGACTACCCCGCGCCTGTGCGTCACCTGTTGTCCGAGGCGCTGGTGCTCACCGCATTGATTGGCTCGCTGGTCAAGGACGATAGCTCTCAAGTTACAATGCAAGCGCAGACCAAGAAAGGCGCGGTCAGTCTGCTGGTGTGTGATTATCAAGGCGGAGCCTTGCGCGGCTATGCCGATTTCGATGCCGAGCGGTTGGACCAGCTGGGCGCAAACCCATCGCTCGAGGCGCTGTTTGACGAGGGGTTTCTCGCGCTGACGTTTGATCTTGCTGGCAAGCAGGGGCGCTATCAAGGGGTAGTGCCGCTGGAGGGGGCGAGCCTGTCTGAGGCGTGCCAGCTCTATTTTGCGCAGTCGGAGCAAGTGCCGACATTGTTGCGCGTGGCCGTATCATTCGATGGCGAACATTGTCTCGCAGCGGGCTTGCTGGCGCAGCATTTGCCCGATGGAGAAGAGGGGCGGGAGCGGCTTCACGCAAGGCTCGACCATCCTGAATGGGAACATGTCGCCACCATGGCAGGTTCCATCCGGCACGATGAATTGCTGAACTCGCAGCTTTCGCTGGATGCTCTGACTTGGCGCTTGTTTCACGAAGAAGACGAGGTTTTGATCCAGCCGAGCGTGCCTTTGTCAAAAGGTTGCCGCTGTACGGCAGAGCATTACCGCGCGGTACTATCGCGGTTTTCAGGCGAAGAATTGTCGGACATGCGCGATGAAAAAGGGACTGTGCCCGTTGACTGTGCGTTTTGTTCAAAACAATTCGCTATCGAGGTTTGAACGGCTCACCGACAAAAACACACGGTTCATGGTCTGTAAGGATTCATGCGTATATATACTGTATGGTATACCTTTGATCGATAAGGAATTATTTGTGAAACGCGCGGCGATTGCCATTTTGACAGGGGGAATGCTGTTTTTGGGCAGTCTTTGGCTTGTCCCTGTTGCTGCCGCTCAAAATAGCGCTTTGGCAATGCTTACCAGCCTTGAAAAAGGGCTGTGGGAAGTGCGTTTCCGATCAAGCGGTGAGAAACGCAGGATTTGCGTCAGAAGCGGACTGGAATTGGTTCAGCTTAGGCACCGGGAAGGCAATTGCAATCGGTTCGTTGTCGAAGATGGCACCAGCGAAGTGACGGTGCAATACACTTGCCGCGGGAGCGGCTATGGCCGCACCAATATTCGCCGAGAAACCAGTTCTCTGGTGCAAATTGAAAGCCAGGGAATTGAAGGCGGTGCACCTTTTGACCTCAGTGCAGAGGCGCGCCGCGTAAGCGATTGCTAAAGTTTGCCCTAGATCCAGCCGATGGGCCGGCTGACAGGTCGATCTGACGGACTCCACTCGCGGGTTTGGCTTGCGAGTCTGGTCAATCCTGACTAGCGCACGGGTGTTATGCCTGCGGTTCAAAATCAATCGAACGCGTCTGATGAGGCGCATGCTAAGCCTCACTTAGGGACCGCAGGGCGCGAGGCCGTTGTGCTGCTCTCCGGCGGCCTTGATTCGATGGTCTCAGCGGCGCTCGCCATTGAACAAGGGTTTACGCTGCATGCGCTCACGGTTGACTATGGGCAGCGCCACAGGATCGAGTTGCAATCGGCGCAGAGGATCGCCTCCCATCTGAACATCGCGCGGCATATCATCTTGCCGCTTGATTTGCGCAGCTTTGGCGGCTCTGCCCTGACGGATGACATAGCTGTTCCGAAATCGGGATTGGGAACTGACGAGGGCGTGCCGCAATCTGAGGAAATTCCGGTTACATACGTGCCGGGGCGCAATCTCATCTTCCTCGCTTTGACGGCGGCCTTTGCTGAAAGCTGCGGGGCACATGACATTTTTATCGGGGTGAATGCGCTCGATTATTCAGGTTATCCCGATTGCCGGCCGGAGTTTATCGAGAGTTTTGCAAGAACCGCATGCCTTGGCACTAAGCAAGGCGTTGAGGGACAAGCCTTTTCCATTCACGCCCCGCTGCAATATATGACCAAAGCGGACATAGCGCGTGAATGCATTCGGCTGGGGCTCGATCCGGCGATGAGCTGGTCTTGTTATGATCCCGATCCAAACGCAACGGCCTGCGGCGTGTGCGATTCTTGCCGATTGCGTCAAAAGGGCTTTGCGGAGGCGGAACTTAGCGATACGACAGTGTATTCGGCGCTTTAGACCGAGCATTGGGAGTAACGCTTTTTGACTCAGTCCAGCACAGCCGCGCCCGATCGATCCGTGCAAGACGAGGTTCCCCCTTACAGTTGGTATGCGCTTGGCGTGCTTGTGCTGGTGTATGTTCTGAACTTCGTCGACCGGCAAATTCTCTCAATTCTGGCCAATGACATCAAGGCCGATCTCGGACTGAGCGATGCGGACTTGGGGTTCCTTTATGGGACCGCTTTCGCCGTATTTTATGCTCTTTTTGGAATACCCCTGGGACGTCTCGCCGATAGCTGGAAACGCGTCCGCTTGATGTCAATCGGCTTGGCTGTTTGGTCGGCCATGACCGCGCTTTCTGGGTTGGCCAAAAATGGCGTGCAGATAACCATCGCGCGCGTGGGTGTCGGAGTGGGTGAGGCCACCGCGAGCCCTTCGGCCTATTCGCTTATATCCGACTATTTTCCGCCAAGATTGCGCGCCACCGCTCTGAGCATTTACAGCTCAGGGCTCTATCTGGGCAGCGGCTTTTCTCTTTTGATTGGCGGCCTGATCGTTGAGAATTGGAACGCTGCTTATCCGGGCGGTGGTCCGGGCGGTCTTGTAGGCTGGCAGGTGGCGTTCATTGCCGTCGGATTGCCGGGCATATTGCTGGCGCTTTGGGTGCTGACTTTGAAGGAACCGGTCCGCGGGGCTATGGATGGGATCGTCTCGAAAGAGGATCCTGCGCCTTTCTCTGGCTTTGCCAGCGAACTTTTTACAGTGATTCCCCCGTTCACTTTCGTCGGCGCAGCGCGGCGCGGCATTGGGGCGCTTGCGATTAATATTGGGGTCGCCGCCGGAACCCTCGCGCTTGGGATGGGATTGACGATCCTGCTGGGTACGGGGGAAGGCAATTTTGTGTCTGCCATTTCAGATCAATGGTTGTTCTCAGCGGTTGGTTATTATGCGGTCTTCTGCTGGGCCGCGGCCTTACGGCACAATGATTTGCCGACGTTCAAATTGATCTGGGGGTCACCGGCCTTTTTGACGACAGTCATAGCCTATTCCTCGGTTGCCTTTATGGCTTATTCGGCTTCCTATTGGGGGGCCCCCTATGCCGAGCGAGTGTTTGGTGTTTCAAAAAGCGAACTTGGCTTTTTGGTCGGGGCGCCCGGAGCTGTGGCCGGTTTCCTCGGGGTGATTTTTGGAGGGGTTCTCTCTGATTGGTTGCAACAGCGCTTCGGTGCAACCCGTGTCTGGCTCATACTGCTGGGCCTTCTTGCGCCGATAGCCCCGCTCGTGATCCAATTCACGACTCAGTCGCTAGAAGTGTTTTACATCACCAACGTCGCCGTTGGTTTTCTGGCCGCCACTGCTCTAGGGGCCGCTGCGGCCACGACCCAATCGCTGGTTCTGCCAAGGATGCGCGCTACCGCGACAGCAACGTTTCTGCTGGGAACGACGCTCATCGGTCTGGCGCTAGGCCCCTATATGGCGGGACTTGTATCAGCAAAGAATGCAGATGATTTGAGTTTGGGCGTTCTCTCAACCACCGCGATTGCACCGATTGGCTTGGCGGCTGTGATCGCGGCTCTCGTATTGGTGCCAAAGGCGATGGCGACCGTCATTGAACGGGCCGAGGCGGCAGGTGAAGAAACGGTGTCAGCCTGAGTTTGACAGCCAAGGTTAGGCTTTGAGGATTTCCCCGCAAATGATGCGCGGTCCCGCCGCGCCAGCGGGATCGCTGCGCAAATCATCCGGACCGGCATGAATGACAATGGCCGTGCCGTCGGCGTCAAAGATATGCTCAAGCGCGCTCTGCGCGGTCTCTTCGATTTCCACTTTGACTTGGGCTGTGCCGTCTGCGGCCACCATCAAGTTGGGTAGATCACCAAGGTGCTTGCCTTGTGCAGAAGCACTTCCGTGAGTCTTAGAATAGGGGTTCAAATGCCCTGCAGCGCTTTTGAAGTCTGGTCCCGTGCAGCGCCCGATTTGATGCAAATGGAAGCCTTTCGGTCCCGCCTCGAGGCCTGAAACGTCAACGCTTAGATATAAACGATCTTCCCGCGTCTCGAGCCGGGCCTGCCCAGCTTCATTGCCATTGGCATCGACCAAGGTAGCGCTGCCGACACGTTGAACGTCCTGATAAGCGCCCATTCCGGTACAGGCGGCAAGCGAGGCAAGCATTGTTGCTGCGGCCGAGATAACAGCGCATTGGCGCCAAGAAAAAAGGGGCCGGATTGCTCCGGCCCCTTTCATAAGGTCTTTGTTAAGGCTCACTTAGAGGCCTGAACCGGGACCATAAGTGACTTCCACACGGCGGTTCTGAAGTTCGCGAACGCCGTCTGCGGTTGGTACGCGGTTCTGCGACTCACCGAAGCCTTCGCTCGAGATGCGTCCGTCTGGAATGCCGCGAGCGGTCAGATAATCACGCACGGATGCGTTCCGGCGCTCTGCCAGTCCTTGGTTGTAAGACACGGTGCCCGAGCGGTCAGCGTGACCAGCCAGCATGACCGATGCCGCACCGCAGTTCGCATAAGCAGACACTGCGTTGTCGAGGATCGATGCTGCCTCTGGGGTGATGTCCGACTTATCCCAGTTGAAGAAGACAATATACGGACCCGTTTCACATACCGGCGCAGGTGGCGGCGGTGGTGGTGGAGGCGGCGGTGGCGGTGGAGGCGGTGGAGGAGGAGGTGGAGGCGGTGGTGCCTCTCCGCCGAAGTTGTATGTCAATGTGCCAAGCAGCGAGTGCGAGCGCACTTTGGTGTCGAGGTCACGTCCGGCGACATCGACGAGTGACACGTCTTCAGCCGTAAACATACGGTACTTCAGGCCCACGTCCCAGCTGTCGCTCAGCGGAGCGCGGATGCCCGCCAGAACTTGCCATGCAAGGCCCGTATCTGAATCGTCAAACGGACCAGGGCCGCTGGTTACCAAAGTCGACTCAAGTGATGTGCGAGCGATACCCAAACCGGCGCCTGCGAAGGCTTGGAAGCCGTCATCATCGCCAAAGTCGAACAAGCCGTTCAGCATGAAGCTGAGCGAGTCTGCTCCGCCATTAGAAGCGAAAGAACCGCTTCCAACGTTTGCGCCAGCAGCGGTTGCTCCGCTTGTGCCAGCAGTAAATGTGTCAGCGCCCGCATCGCGGTAGCTTGCTTCTGCTTCAAGGCGAAATGCACCAAAGTCGTATCCGACGAAGCCGCCTACATCGTAGCCAGTGTCGAGTTCGAACCCGTTCTCATCAGCGCCTGAGTTTACGTCAAGATCAACATCCTGGACGATCGATGGGCCGGCCTCTACGCCGACGTACCATTGGCCGTCACGTGCGAGGGCAGGCGACGCAAGGGCTGTTGAAGCCATCGCCATTCCCAGTACGAGTTTCCGCATTATAGAATTCCCCTTCTTGCGAATTAAAGTTCACCGAGTTGTTTCCCCCTAACTTTTCCACTTGGATGAAGCAAGGGTACATTCTTTGTAACTGTTGCAAGAATGTCGCGTTTCGGCGCGCTGCAAGAGCGCCTAATCGCAAAAGGTTAAGCGGGTCTTTCCATTAAAGCTTTTGAGGCGCCGTTCCGGCTCTTACGATTGTGGCAATTGACCTTGCGATTTCAGCGCGTCGACAATTGCCGCGATCGCGGCGCGCGCCTCGATATCAATTGTTGCGCCGCCTTGGGGCGTGGCAGGGGTTTCGGGCGCTGTCCATCCGCCTCGATAAGTCACCATTTGACCCCGGGACCTATCATCGACGCGTAGGCCCTCTTTCGGCTCGATAATGAGCCACTCGTCCCCTTGCCAGACCGCGAGACAATCCTCATGTCCTGCCCACTCGCCCGATGCGTTTTGAGCGATAATGTAACTTGCGCCATCTTCGGGAGCGGCGGGCGGCTGCGCGATCCGGTCAAGCACGACCGGGTGCAACAAGCTATCGATCCGGGCTATGGCCTCGTTCACGAAATATTCCTTTTGTGCTTGTCCGGCAAACAAATAGGGCAGTCCGTGGCGCACTGACGCGGAAGGAAAGCTGATTGGTTGTGACATGGGAAAAACTCCGATCTTAGACGCTAAATTGATATGCGTATGCTAGTAGAGGGTGGTGATTTTGAGCGCATCGGACCGTGCAAAATTGCCGATCTGCCTAACCCAAAGATCATGGCCTGAATGAGCGGCGCTGAGCGCGGCAACATCGGCCTCATCGAGGATGAGTTCCGGCTCATAGGCGATCCATTGGGCGATTGGATTGGCAAGGCCCCCAAGTCCGATTTGATACTGTTCGGTTTGCTCAACCAGCGGCGTTTCCACTTCGTCTAGCCACTTCCATGCCCCGCGAGCTCTGCGTGTCCAGCAAAGATGCAAATTGCCATTTGCGAGTACAGCCGATCGCGGGTGAACGGGGCAAAGCGGTTTGCGCGAAAGTCCAGGATTTTCGATATCGGCCATAACCGGCGCCTCGTCATCCATTCCTATGGCCGCGATGCGGTCGCTCATCGGATCGATATTGGCAGCGTTTACGGCAGTGAGGCGATCATCGAGCAAGGTCACAGCCGTGCCGGCGAGATGCCCTGCTTGGGCGGCTTGTTCGGTTGCGCCTCTGCCGCGCAAGAGGCCGCTGACAAGCCATTGCCCAGCGCCCGTTTCGCTGGCGCTTAGGAATTGGACGATTTCACTGCCGACGAGCATGCGGTTTGCACCACCTGAAAGCCCGGCCAGATCGGTTGACACAAGTTGCATTTCCGGGTCAGCCAGCGTTAGTTGCAGCTCCTGTCTGGGATAGAATAGCTGCGCGCGTGACGGACCCAGATCTGCAGCCGTGTGGCCGCAAATTGCCTTGCGCGAATTGGCCGAACCAAGGTCGATCAAGGCATCACCTCGAACGGTATAAAGGGTGCTACCGGCCCAGCGCCCTTCAGCCGCGCTCACAGCTGCGAAAATTTGAACATCGTCAGCCAATCCCGTGCCGTCCCATGGCAATTCAAAAGCCCGCAACGATGTTGCTGCTGGCAGACGATCTAGCGGGCTCCATGCTGCCCCATAGTCAGTCGCGGCTTGGGTTTCGGGTTCGTACGAATATCGCTCTAGCTCCAGCTCGACACCGCCTTCGCGCCATTCCCAAGCGACGATACGCCAAAGGCCCACTTCCCCTTCCAGTTGGACGAGCTCTCCCGGAGCCAGGTCTGGATCCAATTCCGCCAAGCGCCAGAACATTTTACTGCCTGAGCCATCTCTCCGGCGGGACACCTTTTGCGCGAGATTGCGGGCTGATATCGCGCTTAGGCTGGCGGGGTAATCAAGCGTTTGCGTATCCCCCGATGCGCTATAGCCGCTGCTGCGCTGAAGGCCCAGTTGATAGTCACGCTGGATATCATAATAACGGACAGTCACCGGCTGTCTGTGACTGGTGATACCGCGTGCGCCTCGCACCCCGCTTTGCTGACCGAACTCACCTTCATCCCAAGCGGCTTTGCTGCTTAGGGGGATAGTCTTCACCGGCCGGCTGTTCGCATCGGCGAATTGCAAAGGCGCCGTGTTGGTTATTGGCACCAATGGGTTGGCAACATCGAGCAGTTGGACAATTTGGCGCACTGTACCGGTCTTGTAGGAGAAGCCTTCGAGGCCATCAGGTGCAAGGTCTGGCAACCCAATTGCATTCGCTTCCGAAAGGACATCTTCGACTACATCGCTGCCGCCTCCTGCGAAAATCTCGAATGTCAAAGCGGGAATGCGATTGCCAAAATCCGCCAATTGCAAGTCTTCGAATACCACGTAGGCGAGGCCTCTATGTGCTGGACAGTGATCGGCCAGATCAGCGGCGATAAGCGGATCCAGCATTTGGTCACCGTGCCCGTGGTGTACCCGCAATTGGCCCGCCGTCTTCAAATCCCCCGCGGCACCGCGCAGCAGATTTCCGTCTGCCCAGATTCGTCCAAGGCCATCAATCGGCCTTGCCGCGAGCGCCACTGCGAAGGAAACGGAATAGGAATAGGTCGTGGTGTTTGGCTGCCCCTTCCCGCCGCTGGTTTCGCTTTGCTCTTTAAAGTCGGTTGCCCATATCAGCGAACCGGAACTGCGCACTTTACCGTAATGGCGCGCGAGAGTTTGCCCGTAAGTTGAGGTGGTGACAGACAATTCTTCGAGCCGCGGACCCTGGACAGCCGAAGGGCCGAACAATTCTCCATCGATCGATCGGCCGAGAAAGGTTCCGATTGCGCCGCCCAATGGGCCTCCGATAAGAGTTCCGACGGTTCCGAGAACAAGAGTTGCCATTAGTCTTCCTTTGGAACGCTGGCTAAGCGCCAGCACTGGATTACCGGCCAAAGCAGAGGGCCGGGTTGGCGAACGATCTTTCGAAGGCCCGCATGCGCATGGATGAAGATATCTGGCGAGGAGCAAACCATGAGATGGTGCTGGCCCGGGCCAGGCCTAACCAAGAGGCAATCACCCCGCTTTGACCGGCTCCATGGCCGGACTAAGGGAATATCTGAAAAGCCATTTTGCCGAGCAGCACGTATTTGCTGCGCAATGGAATTTTGCCGCAGCGTATAATGGGCTGGCTCGATCATGGGCGCTCGCGGATCATCGTCCAACGCATTGCGAAGCGCACAGAGCACCAATCCCACGCAGTCGAGCCCGTAATTGGGATCGCGGCCATGCAGCCTGAATTTGGTACCAACGAGTTTCTCAGCCTCTCGCGCGAAGCTTTCGGGTGAGGGAGGCACTTAGCGCGGCACTGGATATTGAGCCAGCAAGTCATTGCCTGGCAAAAACGGCTCGCCTTGAAAGTTGATCGCATTGTCAAACCGCGCCGCACATGTCGCTATTGTATGGTCGCAGCCTTCGCGCAAGAGGACCGCTGAACCAGGTACAGTGCCGGAAATCAGAGGCCTATCCAGCAAAAGCAGCCCGGCCTCAATTGCCACAACCGAAAACGCGAACCCTGCCTGAGGGCCGGTGAGAAACCGCAGCTCGCCATCAAGAAATTTGTCTGCTTCGGCGACATCACAGCGCACCCCATTGGCCTCGAAATCGAGGCTTAGAATGGTCGATCGCTTGGTGAAGCGCGGCGCAGACAAACCGCATCCTACCCCGCAAAATCGAGCGCGGCATGTCGGGCTGGTCCGGCCCAATGGATCAGTCTCAAGATCGGCCTTGGCCGAACGCAATTCGGCGGTAAAGCTGTTGCTATCAGTGCCAATCGTGCCAATTGCCCCGCTATAGAGCAAGCAATGGTCAAAGCTGATCCAATCAACCGCGCCGATTGAGATGCGCGCGCCATCAAATCGGCCAGCGGAGAGATCGGCCGCCGAAATACTATGATGACTTAGCGCGCCCTCAATTTCGGTCCCATCGTCCTCCAAATCGGCTGTTCTGCGCACGGCCGAGGGGATCATCCCCGGTGCTGCGCGATGCAGAATGCCGCCAAGCCAAATGTCGCGATTGTGCGAAGTAAAGCCAAGCGTCACGCCATCTGTGCGAAAGATTTGCCAAAAGGTTGCGACCGTATCGAGATCGCGGCTCAGAAAAACCCGGCTCATGTGACCTCGCGGATTTCGATCAAGGGCACGGACGGTGCTTCCCCAACTGCAAAATCAACCCCGCTAATGTCCAGCCGGTCATCCGCAAATCTAACCGGCACATCGAACAGAAATCCCGCGCGGAGCTCTGCGCCGACGGGCGGTGCCTCATGAAAGGCAATTTTGCCCCCCTCGGTGAGGTCCCACGCTTGGGTAGCAACGCCATCAGTGCTGACGACAATGGAGGCTAGCTCGGGACGCGAGATTGGGCGGACTTGCGCGCCGTAGTTTTTGACCAATTGGAAGGTGGATTTATGCCCATCCCCCGTACCGATCAGCTGGTCTGTATTTGCCGGCTCGCCGGTCATCGCATTGGAGCTGAAATCGTAAGGGTCGCGCAGCCTGAAACCTGTTGCTGGGCCATGCCGCGCGCGAAAAAACGCGATCAGAATGCCGAGTTCAGTTTCTGACCGGATCCCGGGGCCGACATCGTAACGCAGGCGAGCATCAGACCACAATGCATTGCGGCGCTCATGGCCAGATGCGGTCACCGCGACAGTGGTTGAAAATTCCGGACTAGCCGAGGCATCTTGGCCAAGCGCCAGCGGGTAGATAATGTCGTCGAAAGCGTTCACTTCGTCCTCCTCAGAACTCGTATCTTGAGAGCGCGGCAAGCGCGTGTATCCATCGCGGGCAACCTGCGGCAGCGCCCAAACGTAACGCTCGGTCACGCCGCGCGCGGAGGCTTCCTCAAGGCCTGCATCAATTCTTTGCCAATATTCCTCGGCGTGATCCTCTGACAGGACAAAACCTGACAGGTAATCCTGCAAAGCAATCGGATACCCGAGCCTAAGATCGGCTTCGCGGTAAGCCTCTTGGCGAAGCGCTTCGACCCCATCAGTCAACCAGTCGTAATCTTCCAATTGCAAGCGGTCGAAAGCGGGATAGGCCCAGCCTATCGGCAAATTGACCCGCTTAAGTTCGGGCATTTGTTCGTCCAGAATTGTCGGTGTGAAGGCGAGCAGCAAAATCTCAGCCGAGCCGGTTGCCGCATCGCGGGCTGCCTGAGCGAGCGCGGCTGTCGAGGAGGCCAGCAAAGCGCCTGCCTGATCAAGCAAAGCGATGTCTTCGGCATCCATCGCATCACGCATATCGGCGATGACCGGCGGGTTTCCGCCAAAGGCTGACAAGGCGGCAGGATCATAAAGGCACGGCGCAAAGCTGCCCGGTTGAACCCACCACCATGGCTCACCAATCTGGAACAATACGGCGTGTCCTGCGGCCTCCGCCATGGCAATGAATTCACTCGCCACAGCCTGAAGCCAGCTCATCGCTGCCTGATTGGCGGGCGAAAGCAAAGCCGATGGCGGAACCCAGCCGGTGCGCGCAGGTGTGCCATCGAAGGCGAGCTGCTGCCAATCCGATGGGCAATGCTCTGCAAAAAGCTCGTAAGACAAGGAAATGATCGGGGTCATTTGCCGTTGCGCCAAGGCGTTGAAGTAACTCTCATGCCAACGGATGGCAGGCGTGCACAAGGTTCCGTCACTCGCCGCAACCAGACGGCCCGCATCCGCGCCCGATCCGTCTTCAAGACGAAAAAAATGGCTCATGCCGACATAGTGGATGACCCTGCCGGCATAACCCAGATTTTCGATTGTGCGCGCTATGCGTTCGGGCGTTTGATTGAAGCTATCGTCATAAGCGCCGGCCATTTGCGTATCGTGCGGGGGAACAATGACATCGCCAATTGTCAGCATGGCATGATCGCCGTAGCAATCGATCGCGCTAAGCTCGGCCCAGCCATCGCCTCTCTGCGCTAATCTTGCATTGCTGCCCGGGACATAGCCGATCGGGACGAGCGAGATGAACATGCGGTCGATATCGGCCGGATAGATTGCCTCGCCGGGCAGGCCATAGCCCGATTCAAGTTCGCTGAAGGGCAAGGTTACGCGCGCGTCCTCCGGCGTGCCCTCGGCATAATTCCAGAGCCGGATGAACCAGGACCGCGCAGCGCCAGAGGCATCGCGTCCCTCGATCGTCAGCGTTGGGCCATTGGGCACGTCGAGCGCCACGATGCCGCTCGAACGCCAATGAAACGACAGCACGGTGTGTGAAAAATCGCGCTTTGTTTCATAGGCCAGCAACGGGTGATCAAGCGTATCCTCGCAGTCCCAGATCAATCCCGCCAAGTCACCCTCATGGTGAAATTCGCAATCCACCCGCACGGTCTGTGGCTCGGGCACAGTGACACAGGCCATCATCGGCCTCGGGAAATTGACCGTCCAGAAGCGCGGATCAAACCGCTGTATCGTGTCGGATTGTTGACCGTTTCGTTGCTTGGCGAGCCAGAATGCCATGTCGAATGTCCCCTATGCGGTAAGCGCGCGGCGCACGGCGCTCGCGACTTGACGGCTTGAGCGTTGCAGGGCGACAGGTGCGCTTGCTCCGCGCGGCGAGGATAAGTTAATTGCAACGCGCACATCGCGGGGCGCAGGAGAGCTGCCTGTCTCGACCCGGCCAGCAGAAGTCGGGACAAATACCTCTGGCCCGCGTTCGCCGACCAAGAACGGCCGGCCAGGGGACACATCTCCGCCCACGGCGCGCCCGGGCAAGCCAAGCAAAGCACCAAGTGATGCGGTGAGGATTGAGCCTAGGCCGCCTCCGCCGCTTCCGACAGAGCCGGTTAGATTGGCAAAACTGACCTCCAGCGCCTGAGCTGCGATAGCCGAGAGAGCATCAAGCCCCACTTTTTTTAGATCGTCAAACCCGAGGCTTCCTTTGCGCAAAGCCGATACGAGTCCATTTTCCAGAACCGTACCCGCCTTGGCGAAACCATCCAGCAGATTGCCATCCAATTGGGACCGCATTTCTGTAAGGTCCCGGGTAAACTCGCTGGTGTCGGCGCGTACGGCCACGACCAGCTCGTCAAAATCATCATCCATTGCTTGTATCCTGTTCGATCATGCGGCGAATTTCTTCATGTGTCGGGGGGCTATCGCTCTCGTCAGGTGGCCCGAGACAAAGCGATAAATCAGCAGGTGTTGCTTGCCAGAACTCGTGCGGGCGCCAACCTAATATGCGCGCCGCAATCGCGGCGAGCGTTTCGGCCCGGCTGGCAAATGTCTGGCTCATGACGCTCTACAAAAGCGTATTTTTTGCATCGCCATGATCAGCCGCGGCCGCGCAAAATTTCGCCCAGAATGACCTTCAGCGGCTTCGTGCATTGCGCAAGACCGGCGCTTAGCACTGCCTCTCCGACCAGGTCGCGCGTCAGCGTTTCCCGCGTCTCAAGACAGTGCCAGAAAAGCACGGCAAGTTCGTTGAGCCGCAGATTGCCTTCACCTGCCCGTTCAACCAGAGCAAAGAGCGAGCCGAGTTCCTCTTCGGCGCATACCAGCGCTGCAAAACTTGGCCGCATAACATAGCTCTTGCCGGCGATTTCGAGCGTGGCTTCACCGCGAAGCGGGTTTGCAGTTTTGGTCATGAGGGAGCGACAATGCCGGAGCTTTCGAGCTGCAGCGAATAGGTTCGCTCGCCGTTGAAATCGCCCGCGTAGTCAAGCCGCTGGACGAGGAATTGCCCCTGCATTTTTGCGCCATCTTCAAATGACAATTCATAAGCGTCAAGCGTTCCGGAAAGAGCGTGAGCGCGCAAACGGGTTTCGGCCAAGCTATCGAGGAATATACCGCTTGCGGAAACGGATACCGAGCGGGTTCCAGCGCCTGACAAAAGTTCGCGCCAGCCTTGGGATTCCTTATGTGTCACGACGACCGTATCGCCGTTGATTGACATTTGAGTGGTCCGCAATCCGGCGACGGTTTGATAAGCGGGGTCGGCTGCGCCATCGCTGATTTTCAGCAGGAATGCGGCGCCTTTTTGGGCTGTCATGAGAGTTTACTCCGTTGATGTATCGAGAAGGCGGAAACGGTATTCAAGCAACACGGCGCGAAGCCCGCGTTGGCGGCGCTCGGCGCGGCTGCGCAGAAACTGAGTGACGACCACGCGGTATCCATTTTGCTCTGGATTGAGCGTGGCGATGCGGCTCTCTGTCAGGGCAAGATGATTGCTCAGGCTGGCGGATTGGTCCGATCTTTCGACCAGCTCGAGCGCGATACGAACCTCTCGGCCGGGCCCGGACTTTGTGCTCCAATCCGTGCTGGCACTGGTCGCAATGCTCATGCGCGGGGCACTGGTCTCAAGCGGGTTTTCCTCGCTCACCACATTGATTTCGGCGTCAAGCAAGGGATCAGCGGCCAGCCATGCGATCAGGTCACTGCGGAATTGATTTTCCATGGATTTAGTCTCCTGATCCAAACAGCGGCCAGAGATAGGAAGAGGATCGCCAGTGGCTGCCTTCTGCT
>CAZDHB010000024.1:0-6285 GCA_964505255.1 uncultured Porphyrobacter sp. | reverse complement strand
CGTGCGGCGAGCCAGGCGGCAGAGCGTCGCTCAGCCAGCAGCGCCGCTTTGGCCGATAGTGATCGGCTAAGCGCGCGCGTCGGGCTTGCGCTCTCGCCCTTGACCCAGCTCATAGCGAGAGCCTGCGGTGCGGACGCCACAGCGCCGCAACCGATGCGGGCGGAGAGGCCAAGGGGCCTGCATCGCGTTCACGGTAGCTGTGTGCGGCCAACCGGATCAGACCGTGACGAAGGTCAGCGGGTAGGCCGTCCCAGCTGGATGCTGTCCGGGCGATGACGCGGATCGTCATACGCTGCGCAGTGACGGCCTTCTTGAGCCGCACCGCGGCATGGCCATTGGCGCTTATGCGCGTTTCGTAGTCAGCTGTTTCAAGGAGCTCGCTTGAGCCATCGGGATTGATCAGCCGCGCCTCGACAAAGCTGAAAACGGGCTTTGCCGTGAGGGATTGCCAATCTGCGGCTGTACTAAGGGTTTCGTCGAAACTCGTCTCCAACAAGGTCAGGCCGGTAAAATTTTCGCACAAGGAATGGGCCGCTCGGAGCATTTGCTCAAGCAGCGCATCCTCGCGCGGCACCGTGATCGACAGGAACTGCTTGAGCTCATCGAGCGGCGCACCGGCGAGTTGGGGATGGGACACAATTGTCCGCACCATACGGATCTCCTGTCGCTATTTTCTTGAAAAATGGGATGAAGGAAGGGCCTGCCCGCGCAGCGGGAATGGACTGGCGCGAGCAGGCCGGGCGGGGCAGCAAGGGGGAGCTGCCCCGGCGCGCTTATTCTTCGATCCTGAGCAGCTTGATCGCGTTTGAATCGAGCACTTGTCCGCCAACGCGCTTGTTTGCGTAGAAGTGGACGAAAGGCTTGTTCGTGAACGGATCACGCAGGATTTGCGTCGCGCTGCGCTCAGCAATCAGATAGCCGTGACGGAAGTTGCCGAAAGCAATGGGCACTTCGCCCGCTGCGATATCGGGCATGTCTTCCGCCTCAATCACGGGATAGCCGAGCAGGCGATCGGGCTGGCCTTCGACCAGGCCGGGCTGCCACAGGAAAGCACCGTCATTGGTTTTAAGCTTGCGCACCTCGGCCAAAGTGGCGGAGTTCATAACAAAGCTAGCGCCTTGGCGGTGACCCGATTTCATCGTGTGGATGAGATCAATCAGCTTGGCATCAGGGCTGGCATCGAAACCATCGGCATCGCCGGACCCGATGTATTGCAATGTGCCAAAAGCACGGCTGCCATCAACCGCTGCCGAGGTCGGTGCGGTGAGGAAACCCTCGGGCTGATCGGTGCCGCTGCCACTGACGAACGCAGCGCCTTCAGCGCGGGCAAATTCCATGGCGATCTCTGTCGCCAGCCAGCTTTCAAGATCAAACCCTGCATCATCAAGCATGGCCTGACTTGCGGCTGGATTGGCATAAAGTTCACCGGTTGGCGGTGCAATTTCGGCCAATTCAGGTGTGCCCGTTTCCGGGCGAGCCGCGATCTCGCTGACCCAGCCACTGGCCGTGCCGCCAGTGGAAACCAATTTGCGGTAGCCGGCACTGCCGGTTTGGACGACTTGCGCGATAGCGCGGATCGGGCTGATCTCATTCAATTCGCGGGCGATCAGCGCGTCAATCTGCTGCGGTACGGCAAAGCCGCCCTCGCTCGGTGAAGCGCCATTGACCGATTTGACTTGGGTTTCATTGCCGCGGCGCAAATAACCATCAACGAAGCCTTTGACCTCGGCGCTGGTACCCGCTTTTGCCAGAGCGGGGCGGACCGCTGCGCGGCCCATTTTATCAATCCGGGCTTTCACTTCGTCAACGTCGGAGCGCAGGCCGGCAATGTCATTTTCGGCCTGATCCTGACGCGCAACAAGGTCGAAGCTTTCGTCAAGTGTATCGGTGGTTTCGGGAGTAGACGTGGGAGTGCTTTCCATGGGATTTTTCACCTTTCGTGGGGGAGATGTCCGCAAAAGTTCAGCAGCGGACACAAAAAAGGCCGCTGCAAAGAGCGGCCAAATGGCTTGATTGAGAAATGGCGGCGGGGCGGCGCGATTATGCGCTGCAAAAGGGGTTATGGACTCATGCGATGGACTCTTGCTCCGTGCTGCAAAGGATGCGTGACGAGGCTGATCTCGAACAGATCAATGTCTGCCAGCTCGCGCCCCTCAGCTGTTTGCCGGTAGCCGCGCGCACGATAGCCAAAACTAAGGCCGCTGACGGCCTTTTGACGAAGCAGACGGCTAGCCCTGCTGTGGGGGCTGGTGATACGGGCGATAATCCTCAGCCCGCGGCTGTCTTCGGCGGCATAGTCAACTGTACCAATTTGCTGAGATGGGCGGTGCTGCCAAAACAGCGGCAGAGCATCACTGCGCTCGGCAAGAGTTCTGGCAAAGGCGCCGCGTAAAATGCGGTCGCGCGCGCCGTCCGGCACATCAAACAGCGCCGCATAGCCGGCAATCCGCAGCGGTGATGAAGGTCCGGTCATGAGAGCAGATCTCCTGCGCCCAGCCGCACCGCAATGCCTACCAAGAGCAAGGCAAGAACGGCGCGCACGGCCCATTCAATCGCGGCTTTCCATGCGCTTTGTTTGGCGTCACGCCAAGCCGATAGGAGTTCTCGCAGCTCGTCAATATCTTCCTGGGCGTTTTCATCACCAAGGCCGAGGCGTTTGAGGACCCGGCTTGCGCCGATTTCGCTGGCTTCCTCGACCACGGCCCGCAGAGTGATCAGATCGCCGCCCTCACTTTCGGCTTGCGCGATCAGCCGCGCGAGCATTTCTTCGCGGTTCATAGCGTTTCACCTTCTTGTGCTGGCAGCCCGAGAATTGCCCGTTTCTCATTCGCGCTCAGGAAATCGGCATCATTAACCTGCGACCAGAGCCGTTCACGATCTTCGGCCAAGGCGGGTATCTGGTCGAGATCGATTTCCAGTTTGGCGTCTGGGAACCAGGTCTCCAAACCGCCGGCCAGCCCGCTGATCAATCGTTTGATGAGGGGCAATAAGGTCAAGCGCCACAAGGCCCGGTTGGCCTCGCGGTAATTGGAATAGGTATTGTCACCGGGCAGGCCCAGCAACATGGGCGGCACCCCGAAGGCCAAGGCAATGTCACGCGCGGCGGCGGATTTCAAAGTGGCGAAATCCATATCGGCGGGGCTGAGCGACATGGACTGCCACGATAACCCTCCCTCGAGCAGCATGGGCCTACCGGCGTTCTGACTGCCTTGAAAAGCCTCGGCCAATTCGGCTTTCAACCGTTCAAATTGAGCGGGGCTAAGACCTGCTGCATCGTCAGAGGCATAGACCAACGCGCCCGAGGGGCGGGCCGCATTGTCGAGCAATGCGCGGTTCCAGTCGCTGGCTGCATTGTGCACGGCGACGGCGTTATGAGCGGACGCCAGGCAGCCCGCGCCGTAATGGTCATCTTTGGGATGAAAGCCTTTGAGGTGGATGATGTTGGGCCAGCCGTCTTCATCTTCAATCGGGATACAAAGCGTCTCATCGGCCAAAGCATAATTATAAGCCATCGGCCAACCGTCCGGCCCTGCGACAACACTAACCCGGTCTGGCCTCAAAGGGAAAAGCTGGGATGGCTCGCCCGCGCCATTTTTCAGGACCTGGATATAGGCATTGCCGTGCAGCAGCATTTGCGCAGCGATAATTTCAATCAATGGCTGAGTGCCGCAGGCCGATGTAATCAGACGGGCAAGCGCCTCATCCTCGATAACGAGCGGAGTTCCGCCCACGCTTTCAGCCACGATGCGCACGGCCCGCTGCGCAATGGGATTGGCCAGATAGGCTTCCTCTACAGCGCGCGAATAGTCGTAAACACGGGGGCCGCCGCCTGCGTTATATGCGCTTGCCCAACTGGCAATATGGCCATGAGCAATAGGCGCAAGGGTTTGCCCCCCACTCTTAAAAGCGGAGGCAAGATTGGTAAGAAAGGACATGAGTTTTCCTTATTTGACCGCGAGATGGGCGCGGTTAGTCAAGGCTTCGCACTTGCGGAGCCTGCGTTTTAGTCAGCATTAATTCGTGCAAGGCCCAGACCAGCGCATCGGCCCTGTCGGGACTGCGACCGGGCCCTTGGTAAGTGCCGCCGGTTACGAGGGCGCAAAGCTCATCCTCAAGTCGGGCGAACACACCAAGATGACGCACCCGCCCAGCTTCATAGAGCGCAGCGACCGGTTCGGCCCGGGCAGCTTTGCCGCGGCTGGCGTGCACCAGCTTCACTGGCAAGGCCAGCTCTGCGGCGCGCAGCACGCTTTCAACCATGGCGCCGCCCTGATTGGCCTCGGCAATGATTTTATCAGCCTGCCATGCGCGCCATGTTTCAGCGACCCGGCGCGCCCATTCCTCTGGCGTCGGCGTCTCGATACTGGCATCGGCCAGCACCCGGGCAATGCCGTCCTCGCCAAGTGCGGCAACGACAATGCCGCATGCATCGCCGCTTGAGCTGATGGGCGGATCCACTCCGATCACGATCCGCCGATGAGCCGCAAAACTGCGGTCCTCGCGGCACCCTTCGAGCAAGGCGCGGGTCCATAATGCGCCCTCGGCCTCCTCGATCAGCTCACCGTCAATTTCCTGACGGCCCAAGAGGCTGTCACCAAATTCGTTCTCGACCGCTTCAATGAAGCGCCGGGGCAGATTGCCCGCATTGTCCCGTGTCGTGCCTTTAGTGAGCACCAGATCGCCAGATTTATCCTGTTCGAGCAGCCGCCGCAGCAAAGGCACGGCGCGGGGCGTAGTGGTCGCCGTGATTTGCGGCTTGGCCCCGAGCCTTAACCCCATCAGTAAATTGTCCCAGCAGTTCATCGCGCGGCCATTGGTGTTGTTCCATTTCGCGATCTCGTCGCACCAGGCATGGCTGTGCTGCGGACCGCGCAGGCTCTCCGGCTCAGCGGCTGAGAAAAGCTGCGCTTGGGCGCCGCTGGGGAAACGCAGGCGCCGCAAAGACGGTTCATAGACAGGCATCTGGGCAGGGTTGCAGCAGGCGAGAATGCCGCTTTCCCCTTCAACCATGATGCTGCGCGCCTCGGTCAGGCTTGCGCCGACCAAAGCGATGCGTGCCTCGCCGTCAGCCTCGGCAACCATGCGCACCCATTCCGCGCCCGCTCTTGTTTTGCCAAAGCCGCGGCCAGCCATGATGAGCCAGATCCGCCAATCGCCGCCGGGTGGCAATTGCCCTTCATGGGCCCAAAATGGCCAATCATATTGCCATTCATTGCGCTCGGCCTGATTAAGGCTCTCGATCAGATTTTCGCGTTGCTGCGGTGATGAATGAAGCAAGAATTCAAGCAAGGCGCTCATGCGTTGCCGCGCTGTGATTTGGCCTGTTCGCGCAAGGCTTGCACTTTGCGTTCGATCGCCTCACGCATTTGCAAAGCGCTCACATTGTCGCGCGCGGCACGCTGCTGTGCGGCGGTTTCACGGTGCGCCGCGAGCAGCCGAAGCGCGACCGCATTGTCAAATTTGCGCGTGCGTTTCTTAGAGCCAGCAGCCGGCGAAAGTTCGCCATGGCGCATACGATAAAGCAGGTCCATCTCGAGATTGGCATAGCCTTCCTCCAGAGCCTCATACCAGGCGCGTGCAAAACTATCGTCCTCGCGCCGGGTGCGGTAAACATGCGAGGTGGAGATGCCTGCCTTTTTGGCGGCAGCGGACACATTTGAGGTGTCCACCAGGGCATCCAGAAATGGCTGACGCCAGGCCTGTTCGCTGGCTCGTTCGCTGGCCCGTTCTCTGGCTCGGGCAGTGTAATGTTTGGTTTTTTCCCCCAGCTTGGTCATGATGAATATCCTCGCTGAAAAGTATGAAAAGGAAACAGGGCGGCTCTCTCAAGCCACCCTCTGTTTCGACCCCGCAGTCACATCGGTGTTATGCGAATCACACTATCGCGATGTTCTGTTTAACTAACCAATGATCGTCACAATGTCAACAATAAAGTGCCAAATAGGTTATTTCTTGATATGTGCCGGAGGGGTCAATGGCGCTTGCAACCGTCATGGGCCTCGCCTAAGCGCGCGCTCAGCTACAGGTTCGCTCGACTGAGGATTTACACGCCATGATGAAGCTGCTGCGCGGATTATATGATTGGACAATGGACAAGGCGGCGCACCCCAAAGCGGAGTGGTGGCTGGCGTTTTTCTGTTTCATCGAATCCAGCTTCTTCCCGATCCCGCCGCATCCTTTGCTGGGCCTGATGTGTCTGGCTGAGCCGAAAAAGGCGATCCGATATGCGATTGTTGCCACCGTGAGTTCGGTGGCCGGGGCTGTGCTCGGCTATGCCATTGGCTA
>CAZDHB010000023.1:37202-38826 GCA_964505255.1 uncultured Porphyrobacter sp. | reverse complement strand
CTCGCTTGACTTACGCCTCGGCCAGCTTTCCTGGTTGATCGGCTGTCACACTCCGCCAAGGCACGGCGCGCTCAATCGCTTGACTGAATCGCTGCACGCGCTTAAGCGCGCTCCTCACAAGAAAGGGCGCCGGCGTCAGGCGACCATTTACGGCTTCGCAGTGGTTTCTTAGCTAAGCGGGCCTCAGATATTTTGAACGAGGATAATCGCGATGAAGCGGACATTCCAGCCATCCAATCTGGTGCGCAAGCGCCGCCACGGTTTTTTCGCCCGCAAGGCAACGACGGGGGGCCGCAAGGTCTTGCGCGCACGCCGCAACCGTCGCCGCAAGAACCTCTGCGCTTAAACTTGCCGGGTTAGCGTCCTGCCAGCCTAGCGCGGCAAGGACACATCGCTTTCCCCCTTTTAAGCTCTCACCCTTATAACATGCGCGCTGATAGGGGCTCCGCCTCTCATGAGCGCTTGCCCCTTAAACATGCCTGCAATCTGTTTGGCGCAGCGCGGCCCAGTTTGCTAGGGCGGTACATATGACGCGCGCTGATCCCATAGTTACGCCCGTTGGCGAACCCGCTCATGCGCGCGGTGCCTTCTCTTCGGGTGAAGCGTCACGGCATGGACCGGCCATATCGGTGCTTCGCAAAAGAGCCGATTTCCTCAAAGCCAATCATGGGCTGCGCGCGGCGCGTAAAGGCTTCGTCTTGCTCGCCGTGTCCAATGATCGCATGATTGATGCACTGGGCAGCGGGTCTGATGATGCCGAGGCCGCAATCCGGCAAGGCCGGGGCAAACGCTATGGCATTACGGTCACCAAGAAGATTGGCAATGCCGTTTTGCGCAACCGGATCAAGCGCCGCTTTCGGGCTTTGCTGCGCGCCGCTTTGCCAGCTCACGGTCCAGACAATCATGATTATGTGATGATTGGCCGCAGCGGCGCCGAGACCCGCGAATTTGCCGCGATGCAAGCCGATCTTGAAAGTGCGCTCGCGCAAATCGCAAAGGGTAAATCCGATCCCGTTCGCGGGCGAGGGGGAAAGAACCGCTCTTCCAAACGCAAACCCCGTATCTCAGGCGGACGGGGCAAATGAAACATGTGCTCATCTGGATTGCGCGTTTTTGGCAATGGGGGCCAAGCCGCATTTTGCCGCCGACTTGCCGTTATTCGCCCAGCTGCAGCCAATATGCGATCGAGGCCTTGGGCACTTACGGTGCATTGAAAGGAAGCTGGCTCGCGCTGAAACGGATCGGGCGCTGTCACCCATGGGGCGGGCATGGGCATGACCCGGTCCCCTAAGATCCGGTCCCCTGAGATTGCGCCAATCAGCGCGCTTTGGATGGTCAATGGCGGGCAAGAGATTGCGGTTTGGAAGGGGGTTTCGCGCCAAACTGGCTTGACTTGCTCACTCAGGTGGCCACTGAGGCTGTAAATATCTATATAGCCGGTTCATTCGGCGTGAAAGACGAGAATACCCTTGCAAAACCAGCGTAATTTATTGCTTGCCGTGGCGCTTTCTTTCGCGCTGTTGATCGGTTGGGATACGGCGATGAGCTATTTCTATCCCGCGCCGCCCGAAGCGGAGGAATCCGAAACCGCGCAAGCTGAAACCCCGCAAGCGGCTGCTGGCGG
>CAZDHB010000023.1:32970-37102 GCA_964505255.1 uncultured Porphyrobacter sp. | reverse complement strand
GCGTCATCTGGCGTAGGGGCCGGTGCCGCCGGAGCAAGCGCTGCTACCGGCGCAATTGACGGGGCCAATCCGGCTGCGCCCGCAGATCTTGAAACCGCGCTTACTCAGCCTCAGCGTTTGCGGATCGAGGCGCCGCGTTTGTCTGGCTCGATCAATCTGCTGACCGGTTCAATCGATGATATCGAGCTTAAGGATTACAACGAGACCACGCAAAGCGATAGCGAGTTGGTGCGCATTTTCGCCCCTCAGGGCACGCCGGACCAGCATTTTGCGCGCTTTGGCTTTCTGGTGAACGGAACCGACCCACAAGCTGGCGGACCTTGGGTGGCAGATGGCGAGGCGCTGACCCCTGAAACCCCGATTACCCTCACCCGCGCCTCCAGCAGCGGGATCACGGCCGCGATCAGCCTCTCGATTGACGAGAACTTTATGATCACGGCCGAGCAAACGGTCTCCAATGCAGGACCGGTTAGCGAGGATGGGGCTGTGCCGGGCGATGCCGCCGCGGCTGGCCCCGCAGCGCTCGTTCAGCCTTATGCCTTTGTCCGCAGGTCCAGCAATAATGCGACGGCCGACGAATTTATCGTCCATGCCGGCATGGTTGGCGTCTTCGGCGGCACGCTCAATGATGAATATGGCTATGATGATATGCCCGAGAGCGGCAAGGTTTCACCCGATGGTGATGCTGCATGGCTCGGGTTTACTGACCGTTATTGGCTTTCCGCGCTGATCCCGGGGCAAGCCGGTGCCAGTTCCGGCGCCATTGCCGAGGCCAGTTGGCGCGCGCTGGGCGATGATCTTTACAATAGCGAGCTGCGTTATGATGCCGTGACTTTGCCTGTCGGCCAATCGCACAGCCAGACCACTCAGCTGTTCGTTGGCGCGAAAGAAAGCAAGGTGCTCGATCAATATGCCGACAGCGGGATCGATAAATTCGGCCTCGCGATTTCATGGGGCTGGTTCCGGTTCCTCGAAAAGCCGCTTTTGTGGGTGCTCAAAAACGTCTTTGAGCTGGTCGGCAATTTCGGGGTGGCGATCATCATATTGACGATGATTGTCCGCGGATTGCTGTTCCCGATTGCGCAAAAACAGTTCGCCAGCATGGCCGCGATGAAGGCGATTCAGCCGGAAATGAAAGCCATTCAAGAGCGCAACAAGGACGATAAAGTCAAAGCGCAGCAGGAAATGCAGAAGCTGTTCAAGGATAAAAAGGTCAATCCTTTGGCGGGGTGTTTGCCGATCCTCTTACAGATCCCGATCTTTTTCGCGCTTTATAAGGTGCTCTATCTGGCGATCGAAATGCGCCATCAATCCTTCTTGTGGGTGAGCGATTTGTCCTCGCCTGACCCGGCCAAAATCCTCAACCTGTTTGGCCTGTTGCCGTTTGATCCGCCCAGCTTCCTTGGCATTGGTGTGTTGGCGATTGGTCTGGGTGTGACAATGTGGCTGACTTTCAAAATGAACCCGGCGGCGATGGACCCTGTTCAGCAGCAGATTTTCAACATCATGCCATGGGTGCTCATGTTCGTGATGGCGCCGTTCGCCGCAGGCCTGCTGCTCTATTGGAACACCTCCAATATTCTGACCTTGGCGCAGCAATGGTATCTTTATTCCAAGCATCCGCAATTGCGCGCGGCGGCAGAAAAAGAGAAAGCCGAAAAAGCCGCCAAAGTGGCCAAAGAAAAAGCAGAGAAGGGCGGCTAGGCCTTGCCGGCGCAAGTGATGCGCATGGCGGTTAAACCGATGATGACGGCATGAATGAGGCGGAGCTAGCCCGATTGGAACAGCGTGCAGACCGGCTGTTTTCAGGCCGTGTCGATTTTCTGTTGTCTGCGCCGCAGCTCAAATTCCTGCCCGATGCGAGCGTGCCGGAAGTGGCCTTTTGCGGCCGTTCCAATGTCGGGAAAAGCTCGCTGCTCAATGCGCTGACAGGTCGCAAATCCATCGCGCGGACCTCGGTAACGCCGGGCCGAACGCAGGAACTGAAC
This sequence comes from uncultured Porphyrobacter sp., assembly GCA_964505255.1. Classification (GTDB taxonomy): domain Bacteria; phylum Pseudomonadota; class Alphaproteobacteria; order Sphingomonadales; family Sphingomonadaceae; genus Erythrobacter. Next base: position 35,114 of record CAZDHB010000023.1, on the reverse strand, counting down.
TTTTTTGAAGTGGGCGATCCGACGCTGTTCCGGCTGGTTGATATGCCCGGTTATGGGTTTGCCAAGGCACCGGTGAAAGTGGTTGAGAAATGGCGCAAGCTGGTGCGGACCTTTTTGAAAGGCCGGGCGGTCTTGTCACGCACATTGGTGCTGGTTGATAGCCGTCACGGGCTCAAAGATGTTGACCGCGAAATGATGAAAATGCTCGATGAGACCGCAGTGGGTTACCGGGTGGTTTTGACCAAAGCGGACAAGATCAAGGCGTCGGAATTGGAAAAGACGAGCGCTGCGGTGGCTGAGGAAATTCGCAAACATCCAGCAGCCTTTCCGGTGCTTCATGTGACAAGCGCGGAAAAAGGCATGGGGCTGAGCGAGCTGCGCGCGGCGGTGCTCAGCGATGCCTTGGGCGATGATGCGCTGAACCATATTCCCTAGAATAGAGCGGCAATAGAGCGGCAATAGGGCGGCAATTTTGGCCCTCAGCGCGATCAACCGGCTTATTGCGGCGCCGCAGTTTTTGCTTTTTTCTGGCGAGTAGCGGCGGTTTTGCGCGCCTGTTTCTTGGGCGTTTGAACCCCACATTTCGGCTTGCAATTGACCGGTAAGCGGTTCCAGATGTCGAGCGCGGCCACCTTATATCCTTCAGCTAAAGTCGGATAATTAAAGCTGTGTTCGACGAAGTAATCGATAGTCCCCTGATGAGCGATGACCGCCTGGCCAATATGGACCAGCTCGCTTGCGCCCTCTCCTATGATATGAACGCCGAGCAGGCGCCTGCTCTGCTGTTCGCAAACCAGTTTGAGCACGCCGTGTTCCATGCCCATAATATGCCCGCGTGAAGTTTCGCGAAAGCGCGCGGTGCCGCATTCATAAGCAATGCCTTTGGCGCGGGCCTCTTGCTCGCTCAGGCCGACCGAAGACAATTCAGGCACTGCATAGACGCCGTAAGGATGCACCTCGCATTCGCGCGCAGCGCTTTGGCCAAAGGCGTGACACGCCGCTGCCAGTCCCTGCTCCATCGATGTCGAGGCGAGGCTGGGAAAGCCGATAATATCACCGGCGGCGTAAATATGCGGCTGGGCGGTTTGGAACGTTGTCCGATCAACTTTGAGCCGGCCGCGCTCATCAGACTCAAGCCCGGCCTTAGCAAGATCCAACCCCTCAACCGCGCCTACCCGGCCAGCAGTAAACAGCACAGTATGCGCTGCGACTTTGCGGCCATCATGCAAATGGCAGACCGGCTTGCCAGTGGGGTCAAAGCGGACGTGTTCGACCGCCGTGCCGAGTTTCAAGGAGATGCCGCGATCACGCATCAGATGTACCAGATGATCGACGATTTCCTTGTCGAGAAATTCGAGCAGGTTTTCACGCGGCTCGATGATTGTGACCGGGACATCCATCGCGCTGAATATGGTGGCATATTCAATACCGATGACGCCGCCGCCGACCACCGCCAGACTGCGCGGCAAGCGCGGCTGGAGAATGAACTCATCGCTGTCAATGACGCTGGTTCCGTTGAAGGGCAGATGGCTGGGCCGATAGGGACGCGTGCCAACGCAGATCAGCACATGTTTGGCCTCTACCCTTTCGGTCAGACATTGCCCTTCCACTTGCCGGTCAATTGCGATCCGATGCGGCCCCTCGAACCGCCCGCGCCCGCAAATGGTGCGCACGCCATTGCGATTAAACTGATGCTCCAGCATCGAGACCTCAAACTCGAAAGTCTTCTGGATACGCATTTCAAGGTCTTCGCATTCGATCCGGCTCTTTGGCCGGTATCCCGCCCCGTAAAAACCGCGTTCGCGCCAGCCGGAGAGGTTAAGCGCTGTCTCGCGCAGCGTTTTTGAAGGGATCGTCCCTGTATGCAGGGAGACACCGCCAACCTTTTGCCGATCATCAATCACCAGCACGCTGCGCCCCAGTTTTGCTGCCTGGATGGCGGCGCGGCGTCCGGCGGGGCCGCTGCCAATTACGACCAGATCAAATTCGGGCAAGTCAGATGTGGGGAATTGAAACGCATCGTGATCAAGTTTGGACATATTTCGGGCGTTGCCTCTCGCAATCAATCGAGTGGCAAAGGGTAAAGGGGGATGGTCTAGGATGTCCTGCCGTGCAGCTAGGGCTTTACCCGTAAATGCCTGCCC
>CAZDHB010000023.1:22081-32870 GCA_964505255.1 uncultured Porphyrobacter sp. | reverse complement strand
ACGGGCCAAACGAACGGGCAAAACAAAGGACTGCGCGCAAAATGAAGCTGATTATTGGCAATAAGAATTACTCAAGCTGGTCTTTGCGCGGCTGGCTGGCGGCCAAGCAATCCGGGATCGGTTTTGAAGAGATCATCACGCCTATGTTTGGCGAAAACTGGGAAGAACGCCGCACCAGCTCGGGGTTGCGGCCCAGTTTCGGGCGCGTGCCGATTCTGTGGGACGAGGAAAACGTCATCTGGGACAGTTTGGCGATCATGGAATATTTCGCTGACCGGGTCGGCCGCGACCGCTATTGGCCCAAGGATGAAAGCGCGCGGGGCATGGCGCGGGCAATGGTTGCCGAAATGCACAGTTCCTATCCGGCCTTGCGCAGCGAATGTCCGATGAATATTCGGCGCAAATTTGAAGGGGCGCAGCTATCTGAGGGGTGCCGACAAGATATCGTCCGGATCCTTGGCCTATGGGCCGAGGCGCGCGCCAGATTTGGCGATGGCGGTCCGTTTCTGTTCGGTACATTTGGTGCCGCCGACATATTCTATGCCCCGGTGGTCAGCCGTTTCATTAGTTATCAGGTTTCTGTCCCCGGTTTCGCCGCCGCCTATATGCAAGCGGTTTGGGAGCATGAATGGATGCAGCAATGGATCGCCGCTTCCGAGGAAGAGGAATGGGTCATTGAACAATATGAAGTGACCCCGAGCGGGGCATGAGTGCAACCCTTCTCTTGCGTAGATTCGCCGCATGTATGGCCGGTTTGCTGATGGTTTTCAGCGCCCCTGCATCGGCCTGGGGGTTTTTCGCCCATGTCGTTACCGCTGATATCGCCGAGCAGAATATAGATGCGCGAACCCGTTCTGCGATGCAGCAGTTGTTCGCCGCCGAGGCTTTGGTTGGCACGCCGGATTGCGCTCTGTCGAATATTCAGGAAGCCAGCGTGTGGCCCGATTGTGTGCGGCGCGAATTTTGGCGTTGGGGCTATACGGCCGCCTGGCATTACCGCACCGCGCCCATTTGCGAGCCTTACAATCCGCGCTCCAATTGTGCGGGCGGGAATTGCATTCTGGCCCAGATCGAGCGCAGCCACCGGATGCTTGCCGATGAGGCATTGCCCCGCCACATCCGCCTAGAAGCTCTGGCGTTTCTGGTGCATTTTGCTGGCGATGTGCACATGCCGCTGCATTCCGGCGACAAGGGGGATCGCGGCGGCAATGACCGCATCGCATCCTATGGCGCGGCAAGCGGTCTAAACCTGCATTGGATCTGGGATGGACCCTTGGCAGAACGGGCGATCACCAGCGCCGAGCCGGACTTGGTGAGGCGCTATAGCGCAGAGGAGCGCGGCGAGCTCTTGGGCGAGGCCGGTCAATCAGATGCGGCCGAATGGGGCCGGGAAAGCTGGCAATTGGCGCGCGATTTTGTCTATCCCACCGCTTTTGATAGCGACGATGTTTGCAGCAAGACTTTACCAGCGGAAACCATGCTAAGCCAAGACGACATAGAACGCAGCCTGCCGATTGCGAGACGGCGCGTCACGCAAGCTGGCCTCAGAATTGCGGGTTTGCTTGATAGCGCCTTTGCCCCCGGACCCTTGCCTCTGGCGGAGGATGAACAGCCATGAGCCGGGCGCTTTCCTTGGCCAAGCAGCTGATTGCCGCGCCTAGCGTCACGCCCGCAACGGGCGAGGTGTTTGATGTTATGGAGGCGATGCTGACCCCGCTTGGCTTTGCTGTGCACCGGTTTGTGGCGGGCGAGGGGCCTGAGGGCACGCCCGAGGCACCGGTTGAAAACCTGTTTGCTATTCGTCAGGGGCCCAAGGGTTCCAAACATTTCGCATTTGCGGGCCATTTGGATGTTGTCCCGCCGGGGGATGAATGGACAAGCGATCCGTTCGAGCCAGCAGAGCGGGGCGCATTATTATACGGGCGCGGCGCGGTGGATATGAAGGGATCTATCGCCAGCATGGTCGCAGCGGCGGCCGATATTCCGGCCGATGCAGGCACGCTCAGCTTTATCATCACCGGCGATGAAGAAGGACCTGCGCTTTATGGAACACGCGCCCTGATTGATCACATGCGCGAGACCGGGCAAGAGCCTGATCTGTGCCTTGTGGGGGAGCCGACTTCGGTCAACCGGCTGGGTGATATGATGAAAATCGGCCGGCGCGGCTCGGTCAATATCTGGATCACGGTCGAGGGCGCGCAGGGCCATGTCGCTTACCCGCATTTGGCGGACAATCCCTTGCCGAAATTGGTGGCGATTTTGGCCGAATTGGACGCCTTGGTGCTCGATCAAGGCACCGAATGGTTCCAACCCAGCAATCTCGAAGTGACCGATCTGGAAGTCGGCAATCAGGCGCATAATGTCATTCCGGCCAAGGCGACCGCGCGCATTTCCATCCGTTTCAATGATCAGCATTCCGGCGCTAGCCTGTCGGCGATGGTCCAAGAGATCGCGGAAAAGCATGGCGGCGCGGCCAAGGCGATTATCTCGGGCGAACCCTTCCTCACCCCGCCGGGCGAGTTTTCGCAAGTCATTGCGGACGCGATTGAGGCGGAGACAGGGCTGGCGCCAGAGCAATCCACCACAGGCGGAACGTCGGATGCACGGTTCCTGCGCGCCGTTTGCCCGGTGATCGAATTTGGGCTTTGCAACGCCACCATGCATAAGCGGGACGAGGCTGTGGCGATGGCTGACCTTGATGCTCTCGCGCGGATTTATAGCACCATCACCAAAGCGGTGCTGGCGAGCTGAAAGGACTGACAAGGATGTTAAGCGCTTGGTTCAAAATACCCCTTTGGCAACGCGTGGTCGGGGCCTTGATCCTTGGTGTTGTGGCCGGGATGATCTGGGGGCCGGGCGCGGCGAGCATTAAGATCATCGGCGATATCTTCATCGCCTTTATCAAAATGCTGGTCGTACCGCTGATCTTCTTCAGCCTTGTCGCGGGCGTTGCCTCCATCGGCGATTTGCGAAAACTGGGCAGTGTGGGTTGGCGAGCTTTGCTGCTGTTTGTGGTCAGCGGCCAGATCGCCGTTTGGCTTGGGCTGACACTGGGCACAGGCGCGGTCAATTTGGGCCTCTTCCCCAGCAAGGAAGAGCTGGGCACGCCGTCTGTTCCCACGCCGGAGCCGAACGAGACGACCTTTAACGACATGCTGCTTGGCATGATCCCGCAAAGCCCGGTGCAAGTCATGGCGGATGTCAATGTGCTGCCGCTGATCGTCTTTGCCCTGCTGATCGGGATCGGCATTTTGATGGCCAAAGAAGAAGGCGAGCCGGTCCTCAAAATCTTCGAAAGCGGGAGCGTGGTGATGCAAAAGGTCACCATGATTATCATGGAGCTGACGCCGTTTGGTGTGTTCGCATTGATGGCATGGGTGGCGGGCACTTTGGGTGTGGATGCGCTGAAGGCGCTAAGCTGGCTGGTGGTGCTCAATTATCTCGGATGTCTGCTGATTATCGGGATCATCTATTCCAGCATGATCAAATTTATCGCGCGCTTGCCGGTGGTCGATTTCTTTCGCGGGATTATCGATGCGATTGCGGTGAGCTATTCCACGGCCAGCTCCAATGCGACTTTGCCTGTCACCTTGCGCTGTGCACGGCGCAATCTGGGCGTCTCGAATTCCGTGGCGAGCTTTGTTGTGTCGCTGGGCGCAACGATCAATATGAACGGCACGGCGATGTATCTGGGTCTTGCGACCTTGTTTGGTGCATCGATTTACGGCGTTGATCTGAGCTGGGGCGATTATTTCCTCATCTCGATCCTCGGCACGCTTGGCGCAGTGGGCGCAGCGGGCATACCGGGCGCGGGCCTCATCATGATGGCGCTGGTGTTTGGCGCGGTGGGCGTTCCGCTGGAGACGATTGCCTTTGTCGCAGGCGTTGACCGGATCATGGATATGATGCGCACCACCACCAATGTTTCGGGCGATGCTGCGGTGGCGACGACCGTGGCCAGCCTGACGGGCGAGATCGACAAGGCAGAAATGATCTCAGCGGATGATGTTTAGGCTTTAGCGCCCCTTAGGTGCATCCATAACCTTCTTGCGAAAACTGCACAAATCCACCTGACCGCAGCGCCAGCATTCCGGCGTGCGCGCCTTGCACACGTATCGCCCGTGCAAGATCAGCCAGTGATGGGCGTGCAGGCGAAAGGGCTGCGGCACCCGCTTTTCCAGCTTTGCCTCCACGTGATCAGGCGTTTTGCCTTTGGCCAGACCGGTGCGATTGCCGACCCGCAAAATATGCGTATCGACCGCAAAGGTTTCTTCGCCGAACCAGCAGTTTAAGACCACATTGGCGGTCTTGCGCCCAACGCCCGGAAGCCGCACCAGATCATCGCGCGTATCGGGGACCTTACTGCCATACTCATCCACCAGCAATTGTGAGAGCGCGATCACGTTCTTTGCCTTGGAATTGAACAGGCCGATCGTTTTGATGTGTTCGATGAGGCCCTCTAACCCCAATTCCAGCATTTGTTCCGGCGTTTCGACCTTTTGAAACAGCGCTTTTGTCGCTTTGTTCACGCCCACATCGGTGGCCTGCGCAGACAAGGCCACGGCAACCACCAATTGATAGGCATTGCCATATTCGAGCTCTGTCTCAGGCTCGGGATTGTCCTCGGCCAAACGGCGGAAAAATTCGAAAATCTGATCTTTGGTCATAGTTTTGATGGGTCTTTATCATTTGGGCGGCGCGCGCTTTCGCTGTCCTGCCGCGATGCCTTTTTGAGCGCTTCGCGCTGGCGCTGCATTCCGTCTGAGAACGCTGCTGCGATGATCCCGGTCGGCAGAGCGACCAAGGCGACACCCGACAGGGCGACAAAACCCGCCACCAGCCGCCCCTCGGTGGTGATCGGTGAAACATCGCCGTAACCCACCGTGGTCAGCGTAATGATTGCCCACCAAAGCGCGCGCGGGATAGAGCCAAAGGCCTCGGGCTGGATTTCGCCTTCGATCCAGTAAAGCATGGTCGCCCCGAACAGCATCAAAAAGCCCGCCATCCCCAAGGTAATCATCAGGTCATAGCGCCGCTCGTACACGGCATCGACGATCATGGACAAAGCGCGTGAAAACCGGGTCAGCCGCGCAAGCGCCAAGATGCGAAACACTCTGAGCATGCGCAGGAATGCGGAGTTTTCAAAAACAAACGGCAGGAAAATCGACGCGATAACGACCAGATCGAACAGGCCGAGCGGAGAGAACACAAATTTCAGCCGTTTGGCCGCAGCCGAACCTTCGCCCGGTTCTTCTGGCGCGGTCCATAGCCTCAGGGCATATTCGCTGATGAAGATAACCCCTGCAATCAATTCCAGCACGAAAAAGTCGCGGTTATATTGCGTCTCTAATGCCGGTTCAGTGCGCAAAATCGCGATCAGCGTGGCCACCAGCACGCATAGCACAACCAGCTTGTTGAAGTTCGACAGCCCCTCGATATTGCGCGCCCTTGGATCAATTTCCGCATAAATCCGCGCGCGTAAGGAGAGAGCCTGCTCGCTCATAATTCGAGCACATCGCGCATTGTGTATCGGCCTGCCTGCTTGCCCGTCAGCCAAGCGGCCGCCGTGACTGCGCCGCGCGCAAAAATCATCCGGTTTTCGGCCATATGCGAGAGGGTAATGCGCTCTTGCTCGCTGGCCAGAATGACGCTGTGGTCCCCGGCAACGCTGCCGCCTCTAAGAGCGGCAAAACCGATATCGCCTTGCCCGCGGGCTCCGGTAATCCCATCACGGCCGCTATCCATATGCGCCGCCAGATCAATACCGCGTCCCTTGGCCGCCGCCTCGCCCAAGAGTTTCGCGGTCCCTGACGGGGCATCAACCTTGTGCCGGTGATGCATCTCGAGAATTTCGATGTCCCAATCATCGCCGAGCCGCGCCGCAGCGGTCTCGACCAAAGCGCTCAGCACATTGACGCCGAGCGATGTATTGCCGGTTTGCAAGATGGGAATAGACGCCGCCGCGCTATCGATTGCGGTGAAATGCGCAGCTTCCAATCCGGTTGTGCCGATCAGGATAGCGCATTGCGCGCCTTTGGCCGCAGCAAGATTGGCGCTGAGCGCTTGCGGCGCGGAAAAATCGATCAGGCAATCGCAGCGCGCTGCAAGCGCGGCGACATCCTCGCCCTGATCCACGCCGCCAGCAAGCTGATATCCGGCAGCCTCAATTGCCTCGGCAAGGGCATTTCCCATGCGGCCTTTGCTGCCGATTATTCCAAGAGCTGCACCCGCTTTAGCCATTGATTTCCCTCATTGCTTGATGCTTCATGCGCGACATGAAGGCGTTGCGCAATATTGTCGTGCTGACCGGGGCCGGAATTTCGGCTGAAAGCGGGATTGATACCTTTCGAAGTGAAGGCGGTCTTTGGGAACAGCACCGGATTGAGGATGTGGCAACGCCAGAGGGTTTTGCGCGCGACCCCGATCTGGTGCTTGGCTTTTATGATATGCGCCGCGCTGCCTTGGCGAAAACCGCGCCTAATCCGGCGCATATGGCTCTGGCGCAATTGTCTGAGCATTGGCAAAAACATGCCCTCGGTGATCTGCTGATCGTCACGCAAAATGTTGATGATTTGCATGAACGCGCGGCGGAGGGGCTGAGCGTGGGGGACAATGTCTTGCACATGCATGGTCAGCTCAAATCCGCATTATGCAATGCTTGCGGGGTGCGCAGTGCGTGGGATACGCCCATGCAGAACCGGCCGCCGTGCCCTGTTTGCCAAGCGCCCAGCCTCAGGCCGGATGTCGTATGGTTTGGCGAAATGCCTTATCAGATGGAGCGGATTTACGCGGGCTTGAGAGCGGCCGATTTGTTCGTCAGCATCGGCACCAGCGGCGCGGTTTATCCGGCTGCGGGTTTTGTGCAGGATGCGCGTGAACTGGGCGCTCAGACCTTAGAGCTCAATCTGGAACGCTCCGAGGGCTCGCATTGGTTTCACGAGAGCCGGCAAGGTGCGGCAAGCGTATTGGTGCCGGCCTGGTGTGAGGAACTGATCGCCCAATCGGCGAGCGCGCTTTCGGATTGACGCGGCATGCATGCGCATGGGGTTCAAACGAAAACTGCCGGCCGATCCAAAGACCAGCCGGCAGCATGCGGTTCGATTGTGAGCGAGCGGCTATGCGGACGTCCGATAGCAGCGCTTCGCCTTATTTCAGATCAGCGCCATCCATCACGGTGAACTCGGTCGCTGCGGTAACATTGGCGGCGAGCACATCATCGGGCGATGCCACCAGACCAACTTTGGCGAGCGGGCCATCCTTGACCCACATTTTGGTCCACTCAAGCAGATATTCCTTGAGGCCCGGGATTACGTCAAGATGCGCTTTTTTCACATAGACGAACAGGGGCCGAGCGCCTTCATACTGGAAGCTTGAGATGTTTTCATAAGTCGGCGCAACACCGTTCAGCGACATGCCGGTGACCTTGTCGATATTCTCTTCCAGATAGGAATAGCCGAAAATGCCAAGCGCATTGGGGTTGTTCTCAATCTTTTGAACGATCAGATTGTCCTGCTCGCCCTGATCAACGAATTTGCCGTCGGCCCGCACTTCGGTGCACAGCTGGTCATAGCGATCCTCGTCGCTTTCTTTGAGCGCTTCCATTTCAGGGTTGGCTTTGCAGGCGACTTCCAAAATCAGCTCTTTCAACGCATCGCGCGTGCCAGAGGTTGATGGCGGACCATAAACCAGGATCGGCAAGTCCGGCAGTGACGGATCGACATCGGACCAAGTCTCAGTGGTTTGTTCACCGCCATAAGGGCTGGCAGCGAGCGCTTCATAAACAATTTTGGGTGTCAAAGGCAGTTCAATTCCGCCTTTTGCGGCCGCGAATGCGAGACCGTCGAGACCCACTTGCAATTCGATGATATCGGTCACGCCATTGGCTTGGCAATCGGCAAATTCGGATGCCTTAATTCGCCGGGACGCGTTGGACATGTCGGGTGTGTCAGGGCCAAGGCCGCTGCAAAACAGTTTCATGCCGCCGCCGGTACCGGTCGATTCGATAATCGGCGCGCTTAGCTCTGAATTGCTGCGCACCAGCGCCTCAGACACCAGCTTTGCAAATGGGAAGACGGTGGATGAGCCAACCGCGCGAACCGAATCGCGCGACCCGCCTGAACTATCGGCTGCGCCGCAAGCAGCCAAAGCAAGCGCCGATGCTGCGGCGATGCAAATTCTTGTTACTTTCAACATGGGTAAACCCCTTTCACTATCGTTCCCGTGACCCTTCACGAGGAATGTTACACAATTGCGGCAAATACGGCCTATTCAAACGGCTCTATATTCCCGCAGGCTTAGCTTTAAAAATCGACTTGAGCCCGGATCCCCAGAGTGCTCACATTATAGGATGTGTCACCCAAGGCGGTCGGAAACGCGGCATCGTCATAAGACAGAAGCGCGTAATTGAGCAGCAGACGGGTGTAATCGGTCAAGGTCCAGATCAGCGATGCCTGATAGCTGTCCTGGGTGCCGCCCAAGATACCGGCGTCGGTGAGGTCGAGATGATCGAAGCGCAAATTGGCTTGCAATGCGCCAAAGCCCCCTTCGCCCACTGGATTGGCAGGCTTCACACGGTCAAACTTACCGCCCTTGTAACCGCGTGTGTCGCCAGCGGTGAAGAAATAGCCAACTTCAAGCGATCCGCCGAGGAAGCTTGGGTCCTCAAACCCTGCGGGGCGATCAACATTCTGCGAATAGCCCTCTGCAACGATATGCAACGGCCCGGCGATTGCCGCGGCCTCTAGGCCAAAGCCGGTTTCGCTATTCGCGCTGAACCGGTCGGTGTTGACGAACCGGTTATCGGTGAAATGCACAAGTGGGCGTTGGCGGTAACGCACGGTTGCACCATCGCCCAGCATATTGTGATGCAGTGATGCGCCGAAGTGCAATTGGGTATTGCCCGCTTTGGGTGCGAAGACAACTCGCCCATCAAGGCTCCAATTGTTGTTGGGCAGATCTTCGCTGTTGTCGGCAAATACACCGCCCTGAATGATCAGCGCATCGGCCGCATATTGCCCGGACAGGCCGACCCGCCGCTCAAAACCGAAAGCATCGGTCCAGGCAGAGCGTTCGATGAAGGATGTGTGCAGGCTGCTCGACAATTCTTCCAGACCTTGGAAATTGTTGTGCTGACCTGCGCTGAGCGTCAGCCCGCCGTCTTTATAAGTGACGATGGCGTCGGTTAGCGCCACTTCGTTTTCGGCGAAATCAGCCTCGATCTTATAGCCAAAACCGCCCGGGATCTTGCCGGATGCGCCCAGCCGGATACGGCGTGTCTCGGCATCAAACCCGCTATCCGCGCCTGTTGATGCAGGGGCGTTGACGAAACCGGCATCAATATTGATCCGTCCGCGCGGCTTGAATGTCCAGCCGCCTTCGCCTTTCATTTCTGGCGCGGCCTTGAAAGTGACATCCGGCGTTTTGGCGGCTGCCTCTGCCAAGGCGGTTTGCGCCGCAGAAGTTTGCTGCGCAGTGGTCATCGCCTCACCCGCCGCGGCTGATGCGGCATCGGCTTTGGTGCTGGTCGCCTGCAGCTCGCCCTCAAGCTCGCTGACACGCGCGGCGAGCCGGGCAAGCTCTGCTTTGAGGGTCTCAATTTCGCTCAGCTGGGTTGATGAAGTCTGAGCGCTGAGCGGCGAGATAATCGTGCTGCAAAGCGCTGCGGTGATAAGTGCGCTGCGGCGTAAATGCTTGGCCATGGTGTCTTTTCCGGTCCTCGATGAGAAAGTCGAGGCGGCTTTATGATCGCTATATGACGGGTATGTGACAAATTGGGCCGCGACTTTTGCACAGGCTCAACCGGTGGTTGGCGCGCAGAGATCAGACTATTTCGCGCAAGCCTTGCACGCGGTGTCCTTCGCGATGGAAAAGCTGCGCATGGCCGGTGTCAATCCATCGAGCAAATGCACCGTTCCCCATTTCGGATCACCCAGATTTCCGGCGTCCCCCAGCAGGATACGAACCGCCTGCATGCTGGCGAAAGTCCCGGCCCATCCGGCCATTGCGCCCAGCATGCCGTCCTCGGCGCAAGTGTCGCAATCCTCTGCATCAAATGCATCGCCGACGAAACAGCGATAGCATGGCTGATCTGCCAAATGGCCCGCGAAACTGCCGATTTGCCCCTGAAACCGGCCTACGGCAGCGCTGAGCAGAGGAATGCGCAATTGAACACAAGCATCAGAGACCGCCAGCCTGGTCGCGAAATTGTCTGTCCCATCAAGCACCAGATCGGCGCCTGCCAAGGCCTTGGGAATGTTGCTTGCATCGAGGCGCTGATCAGAGATTGTGACATCGATCTGGGCATCGAAATTGGCCACCCACTGGCGCGCGGCGACCGCTTTGCCGTGGCCAATATCGCGCTCGGTATAAATGGTTTGGCGTTGGAGATTGGTCGGATCGACAATGTCATCATCGATGAGCGTCAAGCGCCCGATGCCGGCCGCTGCGAGATATTGCAATGCCGGGCTGCCAATGCCGCCAAGGCCAATGATGGCGATATGGGCATTGACCAAGGCCAATTGGCCCGCGCCGCCGACTTCGGGAAGCACAATGTGGCGCGCAAAACGGTCCAGCCGCGCAGGCGGGAGGGCGCGCGTTGGCACCTGAGCAGTGCGCGCGCGTTGGTCGCTATTTGCTGCAATAGGCCCACTTGCTGCAGTAGGCCCATTTTCTGCACTAGAGAGGCGTGAAGGCGGTTTGGATGCGTCCATGGGTCAGATGTCTATAATGGCATGGCTATATTGGAATGCCTAATATTGGCATTCCTATACTGGTATTTCCATTCTGGCGC
>CAZDHB010000023.1:15233-21981 GCA_964505255.1 uncultured Porphyrobacter sp. | reverse complement strand
AAAAAGCCCAAACCTCAGCCAAAATCCAACGCAGTTTCGGCGCAATTGCCCCGCGACGACGCGCGCGTCTAAGGCTCTTCTAATGCTTTTTTTAAGAGCTTAGCTTTCGAGCTGACGAAGCAGGCTACGCACGTCGCCGTCCATATCGGCATCGCGCTGGCGCAAATCCTCGATCAGGCGCACCGCATGGATCACCGTCGAATGATCGCGTCCGCCGAATTTACGCCCGATTTCAGGGTAAGAGCGCGGGGTCAGCACTTTCGAGAGATACATGGCGACCTGGCGCGGCCGAACAACTGCTCTTGCGCGGCGTTTGGACGACATTTCACTGCGGTCAATCCGGTAAAACTGGCATACGGTACGCTGAATCTCGTCAATCGTGATCCGGCGGCGATTGGCCGAAAGAATATCGGTCAATTGCTCCTCGGCCAATTGCAAGGACACTTCTTGTCCCGTCAATTGCGCGTAAGCGATGAGTTTATTGAGGCCGCCAACCAGCTCGCGAACATTGCGAGTGATGGTGCGCGCGAGGAAATCGATCACATCATCGGGCACGGCCAGCGGGGCAAAGCGGGACAATTTCGATTCGAGAATTTTGCGCCGCAATTCGATATCAGCGGCTTGAATATCGGCCACCAGTCCCATTGATAGGCGGCTGAGGAGGCGCGGTTCAACTCCGTCGAGCGCTTGCGGCGCGCGGTCGGCGGCGAACACCAGCCTCTTGCCCTCAGCGAGCAGCGCGTCAATCGTGTAAAGCAATTCTTCTTGCGCGCTCGCTTTGCCGATAATGAACTGGATATCATCCACCAGCAGCAGATCGAAACTGCGCAGCCGTGCTTTAAATTCGATCATCTGGTTCTGTTTCAGGGCCTGAACAAATTCGACCATAAACCGCTCTGCGCTGCAGTAGAAGATCCGCGCGCGAGGGTGAGATTGCAGATAGGCATGTCCAATCGCGTGGAGCAAATGGGTTTTGCCCTGTCCGGTTGCCGCTTTGAGGTAAAGCGGGGAAAATTGCGGGCTTTCGGTGGCCGCCATTCGCTGAGCCGCGTTGCATGCGAGAATATTCGCCTCGCCCAGAACAAAGGCTGCGAAAGTGAGCGAGGGGTCGAGGCCTACGCTGGAGGTGAAACCTGCATCCCCCAAAGTGTCGGCCGAGATCGCCATCATCGAGGCATCGGCGCCGTCATTGGCTGCCCGCCTGCCATCCGGGTTCAAATTGAGGTCAGCCACTTGCCGGCGGCCGGGGTGGACGCTGATGTTGACTTTGCGCACTTCACCGCGGGCAATCTTCCACGCAAGCGACAAACGCTCGGCAAAACGGTCCTTCACCCAATTGGCAGAGAATTCGGTTGGCAGATACAGATCGAGCGTGCCGGTTTCCTTATCAATTCCGCCCACTTGGATCGGCTTGATCCACTGGCTGTGCAATTGATGACCAAGATCTTTGCGCAATCCGCGGCTGATATCGGACCAGTCGGCTGCAAGGTTCACTGCCTCTAAGTCTTCCATCAGATCTTCCTTGCCGCTGCGTTTTGCGCTGGTGTTCTTCGCCTTGCTCATTGTGCCAAAATCTTCCCCAAACCGGCGGGCCATTCGCAGCGCCGCTCTCCCAAGATCAACAACACGTAATCATGATGGAGCAAGCAAAGCTCCGCCATCTGGCGGAATCCCGTTTCCCGCCGCTCCTCATGAGTCGCATCAATGTGAAATCCGGCGCTGTCCGACACCGGATAACATTCTGTTAAGCCTGCTGGAGGGCTAAGAGCAAGGGGGGGAACAGCAATAAAAATGAAATAATTCGGTTGACTCGCCTCAAACCCGCAGACTTGTGTTTAAGTCATTGAATTATAACGTTTCATCGGATTTAGAGCGCGCGAATCGCGGGAATTGCTGGGTTTTTTGGTTGAGCACTGGTTGCGGCGCTACGCGGTAGGCCAAATGCCATACCAATTCATGTGCTGATAAAAGAAAAGGGCCAGCGCATTTTCCGCGCCAGCCCCAAATTTTCAGCTCGAATTTTGCCGCCTAAAGCGGTGACCGATTCGTTTTAGAGCGCCGCGACCCGCTTGCTCAACCGGCTGAGTTTACGCGAAGCGGTGTTCTTGTGCATCACGCCGCGCGCCACGCCGCGGGCCAATTCAGGCTGCGCCGCTTTCAAAGCTTCTGCGGCCGCTTTTTTGTCGCCATCAGCGCAAGCTGTCTCAACCATTTTTACGTGGCTGCGGATCCGGCTCATGCGGGCTCCGTTGATCTCTGCTCGGCGGTTGTTGCGACGAATGCGCTTTTTTGCTTGCGGCGTATTGGCCATGTCTGTCCTTGTCTCGGGCCTTTTTGCGGGCCTTGTCTCAGGCCGCCCGAACTTGAGCAGCCGTTTGTTCCTAGTCGAATATGTGAAGCGGCATGCAAAATGCCGGAAAGCGCGGGCCTTAGGGCGATCGCGGCGGTTGGTCAAGGATTCGCTGCGACCCGCTTCGCGCGCGTGAAAAACGCCGTCAGGATTGGCATTTGGGGCAATGCCATGTGCTGCGTCCGCCCTGAGCGGTTCGGCGCAGCGTGCCGCCATCTTCGCGCCGGCAAGGCTCGCCGGTGCGGCCATAGACATTAAAGCGGGTTGAGAAATAGCCCAGCTCCCCGTCAGGTTGGGCAAAATCACGCAAGGTCGAGCCGCCATCGCGGATCGATTGTTCGAGTACGGCTTTGATCGCAGGGACCAGCCGTCTCAATTGCGGCATGGTGACTTTGCCGCCCGCTTTGCGCGGATGAATACCGGCCTGCCACAAGGCCTCGCAGACATAGATATTGCCAAGCCCTGCTACGATGCGCTGATCTAGCAGCAGGAGCTTTATCGCCTGCGTGCGGCCCTTGGTGGCGGCCCTAAGCCCCTCGGCGCTGAAATCCTCGCTCAGCGGTTCAGGTCCGAGGCTGGCGAAGGCGGGCCACTGAGCCAAATCTTGCTCCGCCACCAGATCGACCGAACCAAAGCGGCGCGGATCATTCAGCGCGAAGCGGTGCGAGGCCGTCTCCAAGACCAGATGATCGTGTTTTTGCGTGTCTTCTGGATCGATTCGCCAGCGCCCACTCATGCCCAGATGGAACACCATGGCGGCATCGCGGCTGGTGTGAATCACGCCGTATTTTGCCCTTCTGGTCAGCCCGGTCACGCGTGCACCGGTCAAAGTTTGGACCAAATCTGGCGGGAAGGGCCGCCGCAGATTGGGCCGGTTGACCCGCACAAGGGTGAGGGTCTCGCCTTCCAAAAACCGCGCGAGGCCGCGCACTGTTGTCTCTACTTCGGGCAATTCAGGCATGACTGCATTCTCTAACACTCTTTGCGCGGCGCACAATTCCTCCTAAGGGCTTTGCTCTATGAGTGATATTGTCAAGCAAACCCAAGCCGCCGCGACCAACAAAGCCACCACCCATTTCGGCTATGAAGATGTTGCTATCGAGGAAAAGACCGAGCGGGTTGGCACGCTGTTTTCCAAGGTTGCGGGCAAATATGACCTGATGAATGATGTGATGTCGTTTGGCATGCACAGGGTCTGGAAAGACCGGTTTGTCAAACGCGTCAAGCCGCAAGCCGGCGAGGCGATCCTCGATATGGCGGGCGGCACGGGTGATATCGCGTTTCGGTTAACGCAGCCGGGTGCAGCTGTGACCGTTGCCGATATCAATCAGGATATGCTTGATGTCGGGGTTGAGCGCGCCCTTGAACAGGGATTGGATAGTTTGGTCTGGTCCTGCCAGAACGCCGAGGAGCTGAGCTATCCGCGGTCGGTTTTCGATGCCTATACGATTGTTTTCGGCATCCGCAATGTGACGCATATCGACAAGGCTTTGGCCGAGGCATACCGCGTGCTGAAACCCGGCGGGCGGTTTTTCTGCATGGAATTTTCGACCACTGAGTGGCCGGGCTTTAAAGAGATTTATGATGTTTATTCGCACCAGGTGATGCCGCAAATGGGCAAAATTGTCGCGCAGGACGAGGACAGCTATCGCTATTTGGCAGAATCGATCCGCCGGTTTCCCAAGATGGACCAGTTTGAGCAGATGATCCGCGCAGCAGGGTTTGAGCAGACCAAGGTCGAACCGATTTTTGGCGGCGCTGTGGCAATTCATTCCGGCTGGAAGGTCTAGCGCCGGTGACGCGCCCCTCGGTTCATATCTGGCGGCTGCTCAAATGGGGCCGAACGCTTGCGCGGCACGGTGCTCTGCGCGGGATTGGCAATGATCCCAACACACCGCCTGCGGTGAAACGTCTCGTCCGGCTCGCGCAATTGGGCACGTTTCAGCCCAAGACGCCCGATTATGCAGGTGCCTTCAGAGTGATCGGGCCAGCCGCGATCAAGCTGGGCCAATCGCTCGCGACAAGACCTGATCTTGTCGGAGAAGAAGCAGCGCTCAATCTCTTGACCCTGCAGGATGATTTGCCGCCCGAGCCTTTCTCTCAAATCGAAAGCGCGATCCAAGCGACCTTTGACCAGCCTTTATCCGAATTGTTTACCGCGATTGAGCCGGAGCCGGTTGGCGCGGCCTCGATTGCTCAGGTTCACCGCGCGGTCACCAGCGATGGGCGCGATGTCGCGGTCAAAGTGCTGCGGCCTGGCATACGCGAGAAATTTGCCCGCGATCTCGACACATATGAATGGGCCGCAGCTCATCTCGAGGCGTTGGGCGGCGATGAAGCGCGCCGTTTGCGCCCGCAGCTGACCATTGCCAATTTCAAACGCTGGACCAATCGCGAACTGGACTTGCGGCGCGAGGCCGCCTCAGCTTCTGAATTGGCCGAGGCGATGGCCGGGACCGAGAAATATCTCATCCCGGCGATTGACTGGGACAGGACCAATGGCCGGGTCATGACGATTGAGTGGATCGATGGGATCAAGATATCGGAAACGCAGGCCTTGCAAGCAGCCGGGCATGATTTGCCGGATCTCGCTGAGAGATTGGTGCTCACCTTCCTGCGGCAAGCGATCAGCCACGGGTTTTTCCATGCCGACATGCATCAGGGCAATCTTTTCGTGAAGGCCGATGGCACGATCGCGGCGATTGATTTTGGCATTATGGGCCGGATTGACCGGCGCGCGCGGCAATGGCTCGCTGAAATTCTGTATGGATTGACTACCGGCAATTATCAGCGTGTGGCAGAAATCCATTTCGAGGCGCAATATGTGCCCAGCCATCATTCAGTGGGCGAATTTGCCACCGCTTTGCGCGCCGTGGGCGAACCGATGCGCGGCAAGCCGGTCAAGGAATTGTCGGTTGGGCAAATGCTGGACGGATTGTTCGCGATCACACGCGATTTCGACATGCAAACCCAGCCGCATCTGCTGCTGCTCCAAAAGACCATGGTGATGGTCGAGGGGATTGCCACTCAGCTCAACCCCGAGATCAATATGTGGGACACGTCCGCGCCTTATGTGCGCGAATGGATCCGCGATGAGCTGGGACCAGAGGCTGCATTGGCCGACCGTCTGCGCGAGGATGCAGGCTTGCTGCTGCGCTTGCCTGATCTGGTGCGCCGGATTGAGGAACAGTTTCCGGCCAAGGGCGGCGCGCCTGAACCAGCGCCTCTGCCAGAAGTGGAACTGATGTGGGACCGCAAAGCGAAGAAGCGCGAGCGCGGCTCGATCTTGCCCTATGGCCTTGCGGCGCTCTTAGGCGGGGTTGCAGTGTGGCTCGCGGGCCAGTCGGGGTTGCTGGGATAGCCGGAGTTGCTCGGATAGCGCGCTTTGAAGGCGTTTTGGATCCTCATCCCAGCCTATATCGAACCAAATTAGCACTGCGCTAACCAATCCGATTATCCTGAAATTGAGGATAGGGTGCGTATGACACGCGCGGATGAAACAGCGCCTGCGGGCTCAGCTGCGCCAAGGCGGTGCATTTGAAAGCTAGCCATCGGCGGGGCTGAGAGTTAGAAACTGCGGAATGAAACAATGGGAATGCCACGACCAATCGCAGCGCATCAGCCGGATGCCGCTTTGCAGCCAAGGCCTCAGCAGATGAGCGGCCCGCGTATTCTCTTGGTCATTGGCGGCGGTATTGCGGCGTACAAATCCTGCGAACTGGTCCGCATGATCCGCAAGGCGGGCGGGGAAGTGACCTGCGTCATCACCGAGGGCGGACAGCAGTTTGTGACGCCTATGGCGCTTGCGGCTCTGAGTGAAAACAAGGTCTATACCTCGCTTTTCGACCTCAAGGATGAGGTGGAAATGGGCCATATCCAATTGTCGCGCGAGGCTGATCTGGTGGTGGTTTGCCCTGCTACGGCAGATCTCATGGCCAAAATGGCGGCAGGGGTTGCGGATGATTTGGCGACGACGCTGATCTTGGCAACCGACAAGCCGGTTTTGGCGGTGCCTGCCATGAATGTAAGGATGTGGCAGCACGAGGCGACCCAGCGCAATGCTGCTTGGCTGAGCGAGGCGGGAGTGACCGTGCTGGACCCGGATGAAGGCGCGATGGCCTGCGGCGAGTTTGGCCCCGGACGATTGCCTGAACCGGCGGCGATTATGGCTGCGATTGGCAATGCGCTCGATCTGGAGATTGATCTTCCCGAATTGCCCGCACCGGCTGAGGAGGCTGATCTGGCGAGCGAGGCGCTTGCGCCGGAAACCGCGAAAGAGGTCGGCGCGATGAGCGGGCTGGGCGGATTGCTTTCGGCGATTATCCCAAGGTCTACGCAGCAGCGCTCGCATGAAGAGATTGAGGATGCGCTTGAAGAAGCAGCGGCCGAGGCGCCTGA
>CAZDHB010000023.1:0-15133 GCA_964505255.1 uncultured Porphyrobacter sp. | reverse complement strand
GGCTGATGACGAAGCCGCGCCATCACCTGCCCCCACTGCTGCACTTTCCGGAGGGCTGGTTCTGGCCAAGAAGGGCTCTGCCTCCTCCGCGCCGCCGACTGATCCCGATGCAATCAATCACGAAGTGGCCCGGCAAAACCAACCGGCTTTGGCCAAAGCGGCCCCTGAGGGAGCAGTCCGTGCAGAGGCACCAATAGACGTCGCGGCACATGACCCCTTGGCTGGCCAAGGCGCTTTTGACAGCGACCCTGACCATCGGCCGCTTTACGGACGTCATGTTTTGATCACGGCAGGCCCGACATGGGAGCCAATTGATCCGGTGCGCTACATCGCCAATCGGTCCAGCGGCAAGCAAGGCTATGCCATTGCCGCCATGGCCGCAGCGGCTGGCGCGCGGGTCACATTGGTCTCTGGCCCTGTGCATTTGCCCACGCCGGTCGGGGTGGACCGGGTCAATGTCGAAAGCGCGGATGAAATGGCCGCGGCGGTGAAAGATGCGCTGCCAGCGGACGCGGCCTTTATGGTCGCCGCGGTGGCGGATTGGCGCACACGCGACCGCGCGGCGGAAAAGATGAAAAAGCGCGGCTCTGCACCGCCCGCTCTGATCCTGACGGAAAACCCTGATATCTTGGCGGGATTGGCTGCGGGTAAACAGCGGCCCAAGCTGCTCATTGGCTTCGCTGCGGAAACTCAGAACGTGCTCGACAATGCCAAGGCCAAGCGCAGCCGCAAGGGCGCGGATTGGATTATCGCGAATAATGTTACCGACACTGGCGATGGCGGGGTTATGGGCGGCGATGTCAATCAGGTGACGATTGTCAGCAGCAGCGGGGCCGAGGCGCTTGAGGAAATGCCCAAGGAAGATGTCGCCCGCGAACTGGTCAGACGGGCAGCAGCAGCCTTGGCGGAGCTGGACGGCGATGACTGAACCTATTGCGGTTGAGGTAAAGCGTTTGCCGCATGGCGAGGGGCTTGCCTTGCCAGCTTACGCGACCAGCGGCGCTGCCGGAATGGATGTCGTCTCGGCCGAGGATGTGACCCTCGCACCGGGTGCGCGCCATGCGGTCGCCACGGGCCTTTCTATGGCAATTCCCGCAGGGTTCGAAATTCAGGTTCGGCCGCGCTCAGGCTTGGCGCTCAAGCATGGGATTACCGTGCCCAATACGCCCGGTACGATTGATTCCGATTACCGCGGCGAGCTTAAAATCATTCTGATCAATCACGGGGCCGAGGATTTTGCGATCGCTCGCGGAGACCGGGTGGCGCAATTGGTGCTCGCCCCAGTTGTTCAGGCGGCATGGCAGGAAGTGGCTGAGCTTGATGAAACGGTCCGCGGCGCAGGCGGTTTCGGATCGACCGGCGGTCACAAGCAATTGGATTAGGGCTTGGATTAACCCGCTGCCGGTGCGTTTTGCGCTCTTGCGGTCTCGGCTTGAAAGCCCCTCTCGCTTGGAACGCTCAAGTTTTCCTTAAATACGTGCCGGGTCTAAGGATTAAAGCCCATGAAAAAAATCGGGCGGCTTCCCAATTGAGAAACCGCCCTAAGCACAACACCCAGACTTTCGTCTCAATGTTAACGCCGGAATCCGCGTAATCAGTCAATCCGGCGCACTTTCGTCTTTTCCGGAGCAATAGAGATGCGAAGTGTTTCGCCTGAATTGCCCGGAAAATCAGTAAACATGGCTTCGACCAGATTCGGAACGAGATATTGCAGCCTGTTCGAAGTCGAGACAGCTTGCGCCTTACCTTCAAACAAACGCTCGCCCGTGCCGGCGCGGTCAATCTTCATATCGATCCCGCTGGTAAACACGGTGTAGCTGCGCACGCCCGCATCACCGAACCATGGATCGTAAAAGCCATAGCCCCAGCTCCGGCCATAAAAGCGCGAACGCAGCAGGCCTCTGTGCCCAAACCGTGATCCGTAAAATGGCCGGCGATAGCCATACCATGGGTCATAAAAGCCGCCAAAACCGCTGCTAAAGCCGGTTCTGCGCACCCGCTCGCGGCCCTTGTCTACGCCGTAATCCAGCCGGACCAGCAAGGTGGCGTCATCGGCATTGGCAGCCTGCGTATAGCCGACTTGCTGCATTTGTGCCTCAACCAGATCGGCATAGCGCGAAAATTCGAGCCCGCCCGCCAGCGCCGGATCATCGGCAACAACTGCGAATGTTTCACCCGTGGGTGCAGGCAGCTGGCTTTGGAAGCGTGACACATCCGCTTTAAACGGGGTCGCACAAGCAGCAAGGCCAGCCAGAAGCAAAGGGGCAGCAGCCAGTTTGAGCGCGCGTCCCAGTCTGTTTGTTTCTTGTTTAGAGCCGTTTTGATCGGGCATATTCAATCCTTTCCTGCTCTCGCCATATTGGCCTCGGGATGCGGGGCATCTTGGACCAATTTGGGCGTGGAGTCGCGCCAAAGCGCGCATTTGTCAGTATGTGATACACAATTACCACAGAGGCAATGAACCGGGTTTGAATAGTGATTTTGCTGAAAAATCAGTGATTTGACGCTAGATCGAGCGTAGCAATCCCAAGGCATCATAGGCCGCATCAAGCGTTGGGCTGGCCAAATTTGCTGCCCGGGATGCCCCATCAGACAGAATCGAATCGAGCGCGGTCTGGTCTTTGGTCAATTGCCCAAAGCGAGTCGAAATAGGTTCGAGCACCTCAATCAGCAACTCGCCCAAGGCCGGTTTGAACTGGCCAAAGCCCTGTCCGCCAAATTCGCCAAGCACATCGTCCACGCTGCACATTTTGAGCGCGCTATAGATTGTGACAAGGTTGAGCGCTTCGGGGCGCTCAGCAAGACCGCTTGCCTCGCTTGGCAATGGCTCTGGATCGGTTTTGGCTTTTTTGACCTTTTTCATGATGGTGTCCGCATCATCAGTCAGATTGATCCGGCTCATTTCAGAAATGTCAGACTTGCTCATTTTCGCTGAGCCATCGCGCAGGCTCATAATGCGCGCGGCCACCGGAGGGATAAACGGCTCCGGCAAGGTGAAAACGGGCGCGTCTTCGCTGGCGAAATCATTGTTGAACTTTTGCGCAATGTCGCGCGCCAGCTCCAGATGCTGTTTCTGGTCATCGCCGACCGGCACATGAGTCGCCTGATACAACAATACGTCGGCGGCTTGCAGGACGGGATAGGTGAACAGGGCAATGCTGGCCCCCTCGCGGTTTTTGCCGGCCTTGTCCTTCCATTGGGTCATGCGATTGAGCCAGCCCATCCGCGCGGTCCCGCTCAGCAGCCATTGCAATTCCGCATGAGCGGCAACTTGTGCCTGATTGAACAGGACCGATTTCTCCGGATCAATCCCGCAAGCCACAAGGGCGGCGATCATTTCGCGTGTGCTGCGGCGGAGGTCTTGCGGGCTGTGCGGCATCGACAAGGCATGCAAATCGGCCAGAAAGAACAGGCATTCGCCGCCATCCGGCATCTCGTCCTGCATCCGCACCCAATTGCGGATCGCGCCGAGGTAATTGCCAAGGTGAAGATCGCCGGTGGGCTGAATGCCGGAAACAACGCGCATGATACAAAAAGGGCCCTTAAACTGGCTTTGATGATGAGAGCGCGCCGGGGTTATCGCCATGCGCGCTTAGGCTTGGCGTTTCATTAGCCTCTGGAAGGTGGATTTGTCGAGAATTCCCAGCATGGCCGCGGGAATGGCAAATGTGACCAGACCCGCCGCGATCAGCGCGGTGATCGACAGCGCGCGTTCGGCCAGCGACCCGCTGAACATCGGCCCTGCATATTGCATGATCCCATAAAGCGCAGCGCCCATCGGCAGGCAGGCGAGTGTAATCTTGGCCAAGCGGCGCGCGACATCGCCGCTCAATTTGAAATAGCCCCGGCGAGCGAGGATCGCGTAAAGCAAAGCGGTGTTGACCCATGCGCCGACCGCACCGGCAATCGCCAAAGACAAAACGCCGATGCGAGGCACAAGGATGAGATTTAGCACGATCGCGACAATCAGGCTGATTGCGGCGGTGTAGACCGGTGTGCGGGTATCTTTGCGGGCGAAAAAGTTCGGCGTGAGCACTTTCACCAGAACATAGGCTGGCAGGCCGATCACCAGACCCGACACAAGCAAGCCTGTGACGGCGGCATCATCGGCGGTAAAAGCGCCGGCTTGCATGAAGACCTGAACAAAGGCGCCGCCGGAGATAAACAAGGCGACCGCCGCGGGAATGGTGAGCAGCATCGCCAGCTCAATGGCATTGGATTGAAGGCGGCTTGCGCCTTCTTTGTCGTCTTGCGCGATAAAGCGGCTGAGGGCAGGCAAAATGGCGGTCCCGAGCGCAATGCCGATAATTCCCAAGGGCAATTGGTTCCACCTGTCAGCCATGGCCATGTAAGTCAGGCTGCCATCGGGCAAGGAGCGGATAAAGGCGAGGTCGACCAACCGGCTGATCTGATACACGCCGGCACCGAAGATGGCAGGCACAATCAGCACCAGCATTTCCTTCACCCGCTGCGAGAGACGCGGGCGTCCCAGCCTCAGCGTAAACCCCGATTTGCGCATCCAATAAACCAGCCAAACAAGCTGGAGGAACCCGCTTACCGAGACCGCAATCGCGAGCAGCAGTCCGGTGGTCTCGCGTGCCTCCTCCCCCGGTGTTTGCAAAGCGCCCCAAGTGAGCGCGGCGAGCAAGCAGATGTTGAGCAGGATCGGCGCAGCCGCAGCGGCGGCAAATCGCGACAGAGAGTTTAAGATCGAGGCCGTGAGCGTCGCGAGGCTCATAAACACCAGATAGGGAAAGCTGATCTGGCCCATCAGAACGGCCAGCGCGTAAATGCGTTCATCGCCGCGAATATCGGCATTGGCAAAACCGAAAATGATCCACGGCATGGCGATCATTGCTGCCGCGCCGAACAATACCAGCGTTGGCAAAAGTACGGCCAAAACCTCGCTAGCGAAGCGTTTGGCCTCGCTCTCGCCCTTGGTCATATGGCTGTTGAACAAGGGCACGAAAGCGCTGGCGAAAGCACCTTCGGCAAACAATCGGCGGAACAGGTTCGGCAATTGAAAAGCCAATTGCCACGCATCCGCAACACCGCCAGCACCCAGCACACGGGCGAGCATAATGTCGCGCGCAAAGCCGAAAACCCGGCTCACGGCGGTGAGTGCGCCGATCGTGCCGACGTTTTTGAGCAGGCTCATGACCGCTCCTGTTTCAAAGTTGACCGGTTTTCAAACCCGCGCCTCTTTGAAAAGGGCTTAGGCGTTGCCCGCATCACCTGCTTGTGCGCCGGCTTGCTGTTCTTGCGCGGCTTGTGCGATGCGTTGCTGATAGAGCGCGCCGAAATCAACCGGATCCATGTTGAACGGCGGGAAGCCGCAATCGCGCGTTGCATCGGCAATGACCCGGCGAGCGAACGGGAAGAGCAGCCGCGGCGCCTCTGCGTATAAAAAGGCATGGGCATGTTCGTCAGGGATGTTGCGCAGTCCGGCCAGCGCGCAATAAGCGAGCTCAAGCAGGTAAAACTTGCCTTTCTCGCCAGTGGCAGTGACGGTCATCTTCAGCTCAACCTCGTGAATTTCCTCATTCACCTTATTGGCGGCGATATTCATCTGCAGATCAATTTGCGGCTGATCGGTCCATTGGAACACGTCGGGCGCATTCGGGTTTTCGACCGATAGATCTTTCACATATTGCACAATGATTCCGGCGCTGGGCTGAGTGTCTGCGCCATTGGGGCCAGCGGAGGGTTCAAGGTTGAGATCGGTCAAAGTGCCGTTATCGTCGGCCATATCAAAGGTTCTTTCCGTTATGAGTGGAGCCGGAGCCTAGCGCCCCTGTGCCAAGGTTCCCGCGCGCCTAGCACTTGCTAGCAAAACCGGCAACCGGGCGTAGATGCGCATTGCTGCGCCTTTTATTCGCCGCTTTTCGCCGGCCCGCCTCGTAAATAGCCGAATTGGACGTTGCCGATTTGTAATTCATTTCTATGTAAGGCAGAAAGGTCTATAAGGCTGGCTGCATATATTGCGTATGCGCGCGGGCCATTAACACCGCTTGACAATTGTTCGCGCCGATATCCGGCATGAAATTGGGTCAGAGCACAGATTTGGATAGTTGAAGTGATTTACGAGATCGTCATCCTTGCCATGGTTGCTGCCTTTTTGGGCTTGCGCCTTTACTCTGTGCTCGGCCGCCGGGCAGAGCATGAGGAAGAAGGTGTCACGCACCATTTCGAGCGTGAGGCTCCTGAGGCGCCGAATGATGAGAAATCGGCCGCCGGAATCGCAAAACCCACGATCAAATTGGTTCAGACCGATTTGCCTGCGGGCACGGAAAAAGGCATTCGGGCAATCGCCAGTGCGGATGGGGAATTTGATCTACTGACCTTCATCGAAGGCGCAAAATCGGCTTATGGAATTGTGCTTGAGGCATTTTGGCAAGGCGATCAGGAAACCCTGAAGGCGCTGTGTGATGATGACGTTTACGCCAGTTTCTCCGGCGCGATTGATGCGCGCGAGAAGGCCGGTGAAGTGGTCGAGAACAAGCTGATCAGGATTGAGGATGCGACGATCAAATCGGCTGATCTTGATGGACAAATAGCGCGCATTGCGGTCTTGTTCGTGGCGGATATTGCGGCCGTGACGCGGGACAAGGATGGCGCGGTTATCGACGGATCGCTCGATGATGCGATTGAAAGCCGCGATGTGTGGACTTTCATGCGCGATGTCCGTTCGGATGAGCCCGGCTGGAAGCTGGACGAAACCGACGAAGGATAAGTCTGCGCCCTTGCTCTTGGACGGGCTTTGTAGTTGGTGAAGCCTACAATTTTCGATGAGCCTAGAGGCCCAACATGCGCCAGAATATCTCAGCAAACTCCGCTAAACTTGGCCGAGCGGCCGCCGTTGCTATCGCGCTCTTTGCGCTCAGCGCCTGCGTTCGGCTGATCCCGCAATCCGATGCGCCCGCGCCTGCCAACCCGTTGCCGCCTGTATCGCAAGCGGTCGAAAGCGCCGCATTTGCCGGTATAGAGCGCGGCCCGAGCGTTGGCGCACTCGGACTTGGGATGAGTGATGCGGGCACCGCACTCGCAAGCTATCTCGATTCCTGCCCCAAGCTTCTGCGCCGAACAGATCAAAGCGGGCTGACCCGGCGCAGCGATTGGCAACCTTCTTGTCTCGCGGCTGAAAGGTGGCCGGTGAGCGATGCGCCCAACTTCTTCCTGACCTATTTTGAAACCGCCAAGATCGGCGATGGGCAGGCCTTTGCAACCGGATATTTCGAGCCGGAAATCGCCGGATCGCGCGAACGCCGCAGCGGATATACCGTGCCGGTTTACCGGATGCCGCCTGAGCTGGAGCGGGCATGGCCTGCGGATACTCCGGCGAGCGAGCGCACAGGCCGGCCGCCGCTTGGCCGATATGACGCCAGCGGCAAATTTGTGCCCTATTACGAACGCGCTGAGATCGAGCAAGGCGCTCTGGCTGGACGCGGCCTGGAAATCGCCTGGGCGGCGGATGAGATTGAATTTTTCTTCCTGCAGATCCAAGGCTCGGGCCTGCTGCGTTTGCCGGATGGCTCGCGCATGCGGATTGGCTATGCCGGGCAAAATGGCCGCGAATATGTCGGTATTGGCGGGGTCATGCGTGATCGCGGCCTGCTCGGCGATGGTCCGGGGCAATATGCAGGATCGATGCAGGGGATTGTGCAATATTTGCGCGAGAATCCGGCTGAGGGGCGGGCGCTTATGCGGCTTAACAAGAGCTGGATTTTCTTCCGCGAGCTGAACACCGATGGGCCGCTCGGCGCGCTCGAAGTGCCGGTTCGCCGGGAAAGCTCCGTCGCGGCAGATCCCCGCTTTGTGCCCTTGGGGGCGCCTGTCTGGCTCGATCTGGACCGCGATGTGGCTGATGGCATGTGGATTGCTCAGGATACCGGCGGCGCGATCAAGGGGGCGAACCGGTTTGATACGTTTTGGGGCAATGGCGGCAATGCGCGCGAGATTGCGGGCGGGATGAGCGGGCGCGGCACAGCGCTTATTTTGCTGCCTAAGGGCACGGTTGCCCGCCTTAAGCAGACGCAATGACCAGGCCGCGCGGCCTCTCAAGCGAAGAGCAGGCTGCGTGGGACAGGCTGGCGCAAAGCGTTACGCCGCTCGAAGATTCGAAATCGGCCAAACGGACCGCAAAACCGCATGTCAGCGCTCCGCCGCCAATGCCTGTCCGCACGATAGAAACGGGTTTGGCGAAAGCGGGTTTGGCGAAAGCGGCTTTGGTGGGGGCGAAATCGCCTCCACCTGTAAAGCGCGCGCCAGCACCGAAACCACCTCAAAAAGGCCATGCTGCGCGCAGCCCGATTGCCAATCCATCGGCCCCGCGAATGGGCGATCTCAATTCCCATCAAGACCGGCGCCTAAAGTCTGGGCGGATTGAGCCGGAAATGACGCTGGATCTGCATGATCACGGATTAGATGCCGCTTACACACGGCTTATGCGCGGCATGGCTCAGGCGCGCGCGATGCAAGTGCGCACTGTGCTGGTGATTGCGGGACGTTCTCGGCCGGTTGATCCGGCGGACAGAGGCACGAAACGCGGTGCAATTCGCGCAAAATTGCTCGATTGGCTTGCGGCAAGCGAGCATGGCAGCGCAATCAGTGCCGTTCGCAAGGCGCATCGCCGCCACGGCGGCGAGGGCGCGCTTTACATTATCTTGAAGCGCACGCGTTAGCGCCTGCTCCTTAATTACCCTCCCTCATATGCCCAGCAGATGTGTGCCCGTTCGCGACAAGCAAAAGGGCCCCCAGCATTGCTGCTGAGGGCCCTTGCTATGCTAAGGCATGAGGGTCGCCTTAGCCGTTCTGACTATGCGTGATACTTGGCATGGCTGAGGTCGAAGCGATCTGCATCCATGACTTTCGCCCAAGCTGAGGCGAATGCGTCGGCAAACAATTGCTCATTGCCGCTTTCGGCAAAGACTTCGGCTTGTGCGCGAAGCTGAGAATTGGAGCCGAAGATCAGGTCAGCGCGGGTTGCTGTCCATTTCTTGTCGCCTGATGCCCGGTCGATCCCGACATATTCCTCGTCTTCGCTGCCATCAACAGGGGCCCATTTTGTGCCCATGTCGAGCAAGTTCACGAAGAAGTCTGTGCTGAGCGTGCCAGCGCGGTCGGTGAAGACGCCGTGCCCGGTGTTGCCTGACACCGCGCCCAATGCGCGCATACCGCCAACCAGCGCGGTCAATTCCGACAGCGACAGGCCGAGCAAATGCGCCTTATCAAGCAGCAGATCCTCGGTTTTGACGGTCGCTTTGTTGCGCAGGTAATTGCGGAAACCATCAGCAAACGGCTCAAGCGCTTCAAAGCTCTCGGCATCGGTATGTTCATCAGTGGTGTCGCCGCGGCCCGTGGTCACGTCAACGCTCACAGCAAGACCGCCGTCTTTGGCCGCCTTTTCAACCGCAGCAGCGCCAGCCAGAACGATCGCATCAGCCAGGCTGATGTCGCCGCGAATGCCGTTCAGCGCGGAGATCACCTTGCCAAGTTCATCCGGGTCATTCGCCGCCCAACCGTTTTGCGGAGCCAGCGCCACGCGGGCACCATTGGCACCGCCGCGGTGATCGGTGTTGCGATAGGTTGAGGCCGAAGCCCAAGCCGCTTTGACAAGCTCGCTTACGGTGAGGCCGCTATCCAAAGCTTTCGCTTTGAATGCGCTTACATCGCTGGCGGAGACGTTGCTGCCTGCTGGGACCGGATCCATCCAGATCAAGTCTTCTTCGGGCACTTCGGGGCCCATGTAACGCACCTTTGGACCCATGTCGCGGTGGCACAGTTTGAACCATGCACGGGCGAAGGCATCATCGAGCTCAGCCGGATTCTCGAGGAAACGCTTCGAGATCTTGGCGTATTCCGGGTCCATCTTGAGCGCCATATCGGCAGTGGTCATGATGGTGCGGACTTTCTTCGAAGGATCGCGCGCATCTGGGGCCATATCGGCCTCTTCTGGGTTGATCGGCGTCCACAATTTTGCGCCTGCAGGGCTCTCGGAAAGCTCGTAATCATATTTGAACAGGAGGCGGAAATAGTCATGTGACCAGCTGGTCGGATTGTTCGACCAAGAGCCTTCGATGCCTGAGGTGGTGATGTTACCCGCAGCAATCTCCGCCTCGTCAGTGAGCCAGCCAAACGCTTGGTTCTGCAGGCTTTCACCTTCGGGTGCGTCGCCGAATGTGTCAGCGGGCGCAGCGCCATGCGCTTTACCAAAAGCGTGGCCGCCAGCGGTCAGCGCGACGGTTTCCTCGTCATTCATTGCCATGCGCGCGAAAGTCTCGCGCATGTCACGGGCAGAGAGCAGCGGGTCAGGGTTGCCGCCCGGACCTTCTGGATTGACGTAGATCAGACCCATCTGGATTGCCGCCAGCGGGTTTTCCAGATCGCGGCCATCATCGGGAATGATGCGCGTTTCAGCGCCGGTATCAACCCAGAGCTCTTCGGTGCCCCAATAAGTGGTTTCCGGCTCAAACACGTCCTTGCGTCCGCCGCCAAAACCAAACACGGGTCCGCCCATGCTTTCAATGGCGACATTGCCAGCCAGAATGAAGAGGTCAGCCCAGCTGATATTCTTGCCGTATTTCTGTTTGATCGGCCACAGCAGACGGCGCGCCTTGTCGAGGTTGCCATTGTCAGGCCAGCTGTTGAGCGGGGCAAAGCGTTGCTGGCCAGAGCCGCCGCCGCCGCGGCCATCGCCGGTGCGATAGGTGCCAGCTGCGTGCCATGTCATGCGGATGAAGAACGGGCCGTAATGGCCGTAATCCGCTGGCCACCAATCTTGACTGTCGGTCATCAAGGCGGTCAGGTCGGCTTTCAGCGCCTTGTAATCGATCGCATTGAAAGCCTCGCAATAGTCGAAGTCTTCACCCAAAGGATCGGTTGGCGCAAGAATGTCGGTGTTGGCGCTTTCCGGCCACCAATCCTTATTCGTCCGGCCAAGCAGCGACCGCGTGCCGTTTTTGTGATCGAACGGACATCCGTCTGACATACTACCTGTTGCTACATCCATGGGGGAACCTCCTAAGATTGGTTGTTATTGCAAAAAACTGTCTAGCGGGATGTTCGCGCCGAGTGACTCGCGCGGCTTGTCCCTACATCCTTAATGGCGATCCGGCATTCATTCGTCCAATCAATTGAATCATTGTTATTGATTGATTTAAGCGATTGAACGCCTGCCGCAGTCGATCCCGCTGTTCGCGGCTTTTGAGCGGGCGCGCTTAGCCGCCGATCTGAGCCCGGTGCAGCAGCTTGTGATCGGCCAATACCAAGGCCATCATAGCCTCCGCAACGGGCGTTCCGCGAATGCCGACGCAAGGGTCGTGACGCCCTTTTGTGCGCACATCGGCCGCTGTGCCATCGCTGGTTACGCTTTCGACGGGCGTCAGGATCGAGCTGGTCGGTTTGAAAGCGATGCGGCAAACAACCGGCTGACCGGTGGAAATGCCGCCTGCAATGCCGCCAGCATGATTGGCGAGGAATTGCGGCCCTTGTGCGCCGTCTTGCGCAGGGCGCATCGGGTCGGCGTTTTGTTCCCCGGTCAGGCGTGCTGCGTCAAAACCGTCGCCAATTTCGACGCCTTTGACGGCGTTAATGGTCATCATGCCGCCTGCCAGATCGCTGTCGAGCTTGGCATAGATGGGCGCGCCCCAGCCGGCGGGCACGCCGCTTGCGACGCATTCCACCACCGCGCCCAGCGAGGAGCCCGCCTTGCGCGCTGCGTCAATTTTCTCCGCCCAGCGCTCGGCGGCTTTTGGATCGGGGCACCAGAACGGATTGCGGCCTATCTCGTCAGCATCGAAATTGGCCGGATCAATCCGGTCTCCGCCAATTTCGCAAACATAGCTTTGCAAGGCCACCTCTGGGATGATCAACCGAGCAATCGCGCCGGCGGCAACGCGGGCGGCCGTTTCGCGGGCAGAGCTGCGTCCGCCGCCGCGGTAATCGCGAAAGCCATATTTCGCATCATAGGAGTAATCGGCATGGCCTGGCCGATAGGTTTTGGCGATCTCTGAATAGTCTTTGGAGCGCTGATCGGTGTTCTCGATCATCAGGCTGATTGGCGTGCCGGTCGTTTGGCCTTCGAACACGCCAGAGAGGATTTTCACCAAATCCGCTTCTTTGCGCTGAGTAGTAAACTTGTTTTGGCCCGGCTTGCGCGCATCGAGAAAGGGCTGGATCGCGCTTTCATCGAGCGCAATTTGCGGCGGGCAACCGTCCAAAACCACGCCCAATGCAGGCCCATGGCTCTCGCCCCAAGTCGTAAAGCGCAGCACGCGTCCAAATGTGTTCCAACTCATAGGCGCTTCCATGTCGCAACTGTGCACTCAAGTCCATATTTACTGGACCAAGCTTTGCTTGCAGTGCAAGAACAAACCATGCCCAAGGAACGCCGCAGATGATTGCAAAGCTTAAAGGATTGCTCGACGAAACCGGCGAGGACTGGGCGATCGTCGATGTTGGGGGCGTTGGCTATTTGGTCCATTGCTCCTCCAAAACATTGGCGGCTTTGGGCGAGGTGGGGGAAGCCTGCACCGTCCACACCGATCTGCAAGTGTCCGAAAACGATATGCGGCTGTTGGGCTTTGCCGAGGCGAGCGAGCGTGATTGGTTCCGCCTTTTGACGCAGGTTCAAGGAGTGGGGAGCAAGGTTGCGCTGGCAATCCTCTCGGCGCTTTCAACCGCCGAAGTGCGCGATGCTTGTGCGAGCGAGGATGCCGCAACCGTGGCGCGGGCCAATGGCGTGGGGCCGAAATTGGCAAGCCGGATCGTGAATGAGCTGAAAGACAAGGCTGGGGCGCTTCCCGGCGGCTCTGGCTCTGGCGCAGCGATTGCGGCCCCCAAAGGCGGGACAAGCGCCGATGCGGTTTCGGCTTTGCAAAACCTCGGGTTCAAGCCGAATATTGCCGCGCAAGCCGTTGCCGCAGCCACGAGCGAATTGGGCGAAGGTGCGGCTGAAGGGGATGTCATCCGCGTCGCGCTCAAGAAAGCGGCTGGGTGATGTTCGCCAAACATGCAATCATTACGCATTCATTTACCTGCAACGGATGCTTTGCGATGATCGGGGGAAGGAGAAAGCCCATGACTCACACGAAACAGGTATTGAAGGCCATTTTGACAGCGGCCGGATTGGCCTTTGCGGGGCTGGGGGCAACGCAGGCTGCCGCTTGTCAGGGGGTGCAATTTGAATCGCGCCTAATCGTGTTTAACGAGGCGAAGCAGGCGGATGTGCCCGAAGGCATGGTGCAATACCGCGTCCGGGTCACCAATTATTCGCTCCGCAATGTCTACCAGCGCGATCTTATTCACGTGCAGCGTCTGGCCGATGATGCCCCGGATGAAGGTGAAATTGACCGGGCTTTGATCAATCTCAAACTGGTCAAACCGGTTGGTACCAGCTGCGATTATGTCCTAGTGCCTGAGCCGGGGATTTATTACGTCACCGGAACGCTAGTGACGGGAGAGGATGGCAAGCCCGTAATGGTCAATGGAGGCGCGCTGTTTCGTCCTTACTTCACTAGGCGCAAGGCTATGGACCTGCTGGTGAGCGAGCGAGACTCACAAGCGCAATGACCTGCTCTGTATTCGATAAGGCGGCTGGGTGATGGGGCGTTTCGTTTTTGGCATTTTAGCAAGTCTAACGCTGACTGCTTGCGCCGCCAATCATGGCCTGTCTGACCCAATTAAATTTGTGCCTGAAGTGAGGGGTATTGAATGGACAAGCGAGCGGCTCAAAAGTTATTTGGAACCTAGCTTTTACCAGCCTTCGGATTTAACCAAATACCTTAGCCGCCATCGTCTTTTGGTTAGCGGAATTTCCTGTTTTGAGTTTCTGGTGCGCATTGATGAACGGTCGGACGGTTATCTGACGGGCCGAGTTAAGCACCGCAACAAATGCAATGATCGTAGCTTTTACGATGAGCATTCGTTTGTGCCTTCGCGGCATCGATTTGAAACATTGAAAGCAAAGATCGCAGAGGCGAAGTTGTTTAGGTTTTATCCTGAAGTTTGGGATCAGGATGGCGAAGTGATTTGTTTCGATGGGCTAGAACTAGTTTTCGAACGTGAAAACGAACAGGGCCATGGCCTGTCGTTCGCCAATGACCCTTGTACTGCTACGGAGCAAATGGTCGAGATAGTGGCTATGTTCGGCAGCATATCCAAGGATCGGGATGTAATTGAGTTCTTGGAAAGATGACCGATCCTGAAACCCCCATCCATTCGCCCGATAGGCAGGCAGACGATCCTGATGTCGCTTTGCGGCCCAAGAGCCTTGCCGAATTCATTGGGCAAGAAGCAGCGCGAGAGAACCTGAAAGTCTTCATCGAAAGCGCAAAATCGCGCGGTGAGGCGATGGACCACACGCTGTTTTTCGGGCCGCCGGGGCTTGGCAAGACCACACTTGCACAAATCATTGCGGGCGAATTGGGGGTCGGGTTTCGCGCGACATCTGGCCCTGTTATCGCCAAGGCTGGCGATCTTGCTGCGCTGCTAACAAATCTAGAGCCGCATGATGTGCTCTTCATTGACGAGATCCACCGGCTGAACCCGGTTGTCGAGGAAGTGCTTTATCCTGCGATGGAGGATCGCGCGCTCGATATCATTATCGGGGAAGGGCCGGCGGCGCGCAGCGTCAGGATCGACTTGCCGCCCTTTACTTTGATCGGAGCGACCACGCGGCAAGGCTTGCTCACCACGCCTTTGCGGGACCGTTTCGGCATTCCGGTGCGGCTCAATTTCTACAATCATGAGGAACTCGATCAAGTTGTGACGCGCGGTGCCCGGTTGCTTGGGCTGGATATTGAGGCCGCTGGCGCGCGCGAGATTGCCCGCCGTTCGCGCGGGACGCCGCGGGTGGCTGGGCGGCTGCTCAGGCGAGTGCGCGATTTCGCCCAAGTGTCAGGCAATGGCACAGTGACACGCAAACTGGCGGACAGCTCCTTGACCCGGCTGGAGATCGATGGCTTGGGCCTCGATGCGATGGATCGGCGCTATCTGACGATGATTGCGGATATCTACAAAGGCGGGCCAGTGGGCATTGAAACGCTTGCCGCTGGCTTGTCAGAGCCGCGCGATACGGTGGAGGAGGTGATTGAGCCTTACCTCATCCAATTGGGTCTGATCGCCCGAACGGCGC
>CAZDHB010000022.1:17093-40725 GCA_964505255.1 uncultured Porphyrobacter sp. | reverse complement strand
CGGCAATCGTTTCGATCATGCGGATTTCCGCGATACAGCTATAGCCAGCACCGCCTGTCGCAACCGGCTTGCCCGGCCCGCCGTCGGCACTTTTATTGCTGACCGTGCCGGAGCCGATAATGGCGCCCGCACCAAGGCCGCGTGTTTTGGCCGCATGGGCGACCAATTCGGCCAGACTAAACGTCGCATCCTGAGCAGCCTCCGGACGGCCAAAAGCCTCGCCGTTGTAATCGATCATCAGCGGCAAATGGACGAGGCCATCTTGCCATGCCTCGCCCAGCTCATCAGGTGTCACGCAAACCGGCGAGAACGCGCTCGATGGCTTGGATTGGAAGAAGCCGAACCCTTTGGCCAGTTCCCCCGGAATAAGACCGCGCAAGGACACATCATTGACCAGCATGATAAGTTTGATGTGATCGGCGGCATCGGCCGCTGATGTGCCCATCGGCACGTCATCGGTGATAACCGCTATCTCGCCTTCCATATCACAGCCCCATTTGGGATCGCCCAGCGGGATGTCCGCGCGCGGAGGCAAAAACGTGTCCGATCCGCCCTGATACATCAGCGGGTCGGAATAAAAGCTTTCGGGCACTTTCGCGCCGCGCGCCTGCCGCACCAATTCGACGTGATTGATATAAGCGCTGCCATCGGCCCATTGATAAGCGCGGGGGAGAGGCGAATGGGCCTCGCGCTCGTGAAAGCGTTCGCAAGGCACCGTTTGATGCTCAACATCGATGTAAAGCGCCTCGAGCTTGGGGGCGACTATCGCCCAATTATCAAGCGCTGCCTGCAATGTCGGTGCGATATAGCCAGCCGCGCAGCAGCGGGTGAGGTCTTTCGACACCACCACCAGCTTGCCATCGCGTGATCCATCATTGAGCGTTCCAAGTTTCATGAGTGGGTCCTGTCTGGATTATGAGCCTGGTCGGGATTATCAGGCTGGTTGTCGGGATGGGCGTGCTGAAAGGCGGGCAGGGCAAGGCAAGCCGCCTCGATCTGGCAAATCCGGTCATAGGCACCGCAATCAAGCTCAAACCGTCTCGCATTGTACATTTGCGGCAGCAACACCACTTCGAAAATTCCGGGCGCCTCGAACAGAAAATCATCCGTTTCCAATTCGCGCAGCCGCGCCTCGATCGGGGTTAATGTGCGCGCCAACCAGTGCCGGTACCAGTCGGCTATCTGGTCTTGAGACGCTGCGAAATTGCCTTTCAGATAATTGAGAACTTGCAGATTGTTCGGTGCATGCGTTTCGGTGGCGATGGCATAGGCAAGCTCGCGGGCGGTATAGCGATCCTCAATGTCCTGCGGCAGCAGGGCTGGGGCGGGATAGGCCTCCTCCAGCCACTCAATCAGCGCCATCGATTGCGCGCGGCCGCGCCCCTCAGCCTCGAGCAGCGGGACGCTGGCAAAGGGATTGCGTGACGTGAACGCCTCGTCCTTCTGTTCGGATTTGATCAGGTTGACGGGCACATATTCATAATCAAGCCCTTTCAGCGCGAGCGCGATCCGCAAGCGGTAGCTGGTCGAGCTGCGGAAGTATCCGTGGAGCTTCATGTGTTATTTCCAATTTGCCGAGCCACCCACGCCCTCCACCCATCCACCCGGAATAGTGTCCGGTAGGATCCGGGTGGAAGGGTGGAG
Organism: uncultured Porphyrobacter sp.; assembly: GCA_964505255.1. Taxonomy (GTDB): domain Bacteria; phylum Pseudomonadota; class Alphaproteobacteria; order Sphingomonadales; family Sphingomonadaceae; genus Erythrobacter. Next base: position 39,081 of record CAZDHB010000022.1, on the reverse strand, counting down.
GGCGTGGGTGGTGCAGCCATTATTTTAGAACGCCGCCAATCCGGTGATACCGCGTCCCAGGATCAACGCGTGGACATCATGCGTGCCTTCGTACGTGTTGACCGTCTCTAGATTGACCATGTGACGGATGACCTGATATTCGCTCGATATGCCATTGCCGCCATGCATGTCGCGCGCGGCCCGCGCGATGTCGAGCGCCTTGCCAACATTGTTGCGTTTGACGACGGAGATCATATCGGGCGCAAAGCGGCCTTCATCGATTAACCGGCCCACGCGCAGGCTCGCTTGCAAGCCCAGCGCAATATCGGTCAGCATATCAGCAAGCTTCTTCTGGTAAAGCTGAGTGGCTGCGAGTGGCCGCCCAAATTGCTGGCGATCAAGGCCATATTGGCGCGCGGCATGCATGCAGAACTCGGCCGCACCCATGCTGCCCCAGCTAATTCCGTAGCGCGCACGGTTGAGGCAGCCAAAGGGTCCCTTCAACCCCTGAACATCGGGCAAAAGCGCATCCTCGCCCACTTGCACTTCGTCCATGACGATCCCGCCAGTGGTCGAGGCCCGCAGCGAGACTTTGCCTTTGATTTTGGGTGCAGAAAGCCCCTTCATCCCCTTTTCCAGCACGAAGCCGCGGATCCCGCCGCCATGTTCCTCGGACTTGGCCCAAACCACAAACACGTCAGCAAAAGGCGAATTGGAGATCCAAGTCTTTGCCCCGTTGAGGATATAGCCGCCGGGCACTTTGCGCGCGGTGGTGGTCATCCCGGCCGGATCGCTGCCCGCGTCCGGCTCTGTGAGGCCAAAGCAGCCGATCAGCTCGCCCGCGGCGAGGCCGGGCAGATATTTGCGGCGCTGTTCCTCCGAACCGTAAGCATTAATCGGGTGCATGACGAGGCTGGATTGGACCGATGCCATAGAGCGGTATCCGCTATCCACCCGCTCAATTTCGCGCGCAATCAGCCCGTAAGCGACATAGCTTGCCCCGGCGCCGCCATATTCAGGCGCGATGGTTGCGCCGAGCAGGCCCGCCTTGCCCATCAAAGGGAACAATTCAGGGGCATCAATCTCGTCATTAAAGGCCGCGATCACCCTTGGCTGAAGTTCGCTTTGGGCAAACCCGTGCGCGGCATCGCGCACCATCCGCTCTTCCTCGGTGAGCTGGCTTTCAAGGTCGAAGGGGTCTTCCCAATTGAACGGAACCATCTCGGCCAAAGTAGTTACTCCTGAAACTATATGCTGTCTTTTGCAGCTAGGCAGGCCTCGCGCAAGCGCTTATCCAATTGGCTCAGCGGCGGGGACGGTTAGCAACCAGATCATCCACGACGCTGGGGTCGGCCAAGGTCGAGGTATCGCCCAGATTGCTGATGTCATTCTCGGCAATCTTGCGCAGGATGCGCCGCATGATCTTGCCCGAGCGGGTCTTGGGCAATCCGGGCGCAAATTGCAGCACGTCGGGTGTGGCAATCGGCCCGATTTCCTTGCGCACCCACTGGATCAGTTCCTTGCGCAATTCCTCTGAATCCTCGGTCCCGACATTGGTTGTGACATAGGCGTAAATGCCTTGCCCCTTCACGTCATGCGGCATGCCGACAACGGCGGCCTCTGCCACCAATGCGTGCTCGACCAAGGCGCTTTCCACCTCGGCTGTGCCCATGCGGTGACCCGAGACATTGATCACATCGTCGATCCGGCCGGTGATCCAGTAATAGCCATCCTCGTCCCGGCGGCAGCCATCGCCGGTGAAGTAATAGCCCGGATATTGGCTGAAATAGGTGTCGAAGAAACGCTGATGATCGCCGTAGACGGTGCGCATTTGTCCCGGCCAACTGTCAGTGATGATCAGCGCGCCAGACGTGGCCCCTTCGAGCATGGTGCCTTTTTCCGGATCGACCAAAGCAGGCTTTACCCCGAACATGGGCAGGCTGGCACTGCCCGGCTTGAGATCTGTTGCGCCCGGCATCGGGGTGATCATCGCTGCCCCCGTCTCGGTCTGCCACCAAGTGTCAACAATCGGACAGCGCCGCTCACCCACAACGCGGTGATACCAGTCCCATGCCTCGGGATTGATCGGTTCGCCGACACTGCCCAGCAGGCGGAGTGAGGCCCGGCTGGTCGAGGTTACATAATCATCGCCCTCGCGCATCAAGGCGCGCAAAGCGGTTGGGGCGGCATAGAAAATTTCGACCTGATATTTGTCGATAATGTTCCAGAAGCGTGCATGATCAGGAAAGTTCGGCACCCCTTCGAACATCACCTGCGTCGCGCCATTGATAAGCGGGCCGTAAACGACATAGCTATGGCCAGTGACCCAGCCAACATCGGCCGCGCACCAGTAAACCGGCATGCCGCCGTCGGCGCGGGGTTGGTAATCGAACACATATTGATGAGTCATGCTCGCCCAAACGCCATATCCGCCGGTGGTGTGGAGGACGCCCTTGGGCTTTCCGGTCGAGCCGGATGTGTACAGGATGAACAGCGGATCCTCGGCATTCATCACCTCGGGGGGGCAATCATCGGATTGATCCGCCAAGGCATCCGACCAAGTGATATCGCGGCCCTTATGCATCGGGACATCAGCGCCGGTATGCTGCATCACGATGACCGTTTTGACCTCGGCCTTTTCGCAAGCGGCATCGACATTGGCTTTGAGCGGAATGGTCTTTCCGCCGCGCAGGCCTTCATCGGCGGTCAGCACAATGGTGGAGGCGCAATCATTGATCCGCCCGGCCAGCGCATCGGGTGAGAAACCGGCAAACACCACCGAGTGCACCGCGCCAATGCGGGCGCAGGCCAGCATGGCAATTGCAGCTTCTGGTACCATTGGCAGATAAATCGTGACCCGGTCGCCCTTGACCACGCCTTGCGCCCTCAGCGCATTGGCGAAGCGGCAGACCTCTCGATGCAATTCGCGGTAAGTGATCGTGCGTCCCGGCTGGGCTGGATCATCGGGCTCCCAGTGAATCGCCACTTGATCGCCGCGCTTCGCCAACTGCCGGTCGAGCGCATTTGCACAGAGGTTGAGCTGGCCTTCTTCGAACCAGCGAATATGGAAATCATCCTTGTCGTATGACGTATCCTTGACCGTTTCAAACGGGGTGATCCAGTCCAGCCTTTGCGCCTCTTCGCGCCAGAACCCGTCCAGATCCTTGATCGATCGCTCGTATTTTTGACGATAAGTTGAACGGTTGATTAGCGCATTTTCGGCCCAGTCTTGCGGGACTGGAAAGACAGCGTCACTCATGCAGAATACTCCCTTGGCCCGCACTTTTTCACCATGAACGCGGCCGTAAACGCGGGAAGGGCCGCTCGCAGGCTATCAGTGATAGGCGTCTGGGCCTCAGCTTTCCAGCCGCAAAATTGCGAAATTTTTCCTCGTGCCGAGAGAGGCGTTGGGCGCGCCGCTATTCGCCGCCAAGAGCCGATTTTACGCCGCCGATGATGGCCGAGGGCGGGCATGGACGCGAGAGCGCCGTGGCCTTGGGACAGCGCGCTTGCACTTCATCGGGCGTGTAACTTTGCGAGTGAATGATTACCGGCACATTTTCAGCCATCATCTGCTCGGCCAAGGGAAAGGCATTGCCATCGGTCAATTGCACACCAAGAATGGCAAGGTCAGGTTTTCGTTTTTGGTAAGCCAGCATGGCGCATGATACTTTTCGGTAAGGGCCTTCAACCTCGTACCCTGCTTCTCGAACAGTCTCACACAAATCGTGAACCAGGACTTTTTCGTCCTCTGCTACCAAAACAACTGGCTTGTGCACCATTCCCCCTCCTAAGGTTTGGCCGCAAGAAAAGTGAATTTGCCACTATGCCTCGCGCAACAGAAAGGCTCTCCAAACCCGGCTGTCTATGCGAAGCTTACAGGATATGGCTTGCTATTCAAGCCTGCCAAACTCCTTAGCGAATCCTACGGTGTCGTCCTTGGCGAGATATTTGGCCTGTTTGACCCATTGATCGCGCTCGATCCGGCCTGCAAAACGGCCCAATTGCGGGTCGATCCGGTCGATGTCTGCCTGTGTCCAATCGGCAATTTGGGCAAAGCTGGTGATGCCCAGCTCGGTCAGCATGGCGCTCAGTTTCTTGCCGACCCCTTTGATCCGGGTCAGGTCGTCACCTGCTGCCGCCTGTCCTGCAGAGGGGGCTGTTTTGGTCGGCGTCTCTTGGGCAGAGGGGCGCTCAGCAACGAGCGGCTCTGACGCGGCCGCCTCTTTATTGGCTAAAGCTGCTGCCGGCGAAAGGGTGCTGGCCGGACTGTCGATCAGGGCCTGATTGCGCGCGGCAGGCGCTGCGCCTTCATCCAGCACATCGCGGACGCCGTCATCATCAAGCGTTATGCGGGTCTTGCGGCGCGCAAGAAAGACAAACAACAGGATCAAAAGCAGCGCTACTGCGCCTATGATCACTAAGGGCCAATTGGCGTTTACCCATTCCATCGTCATGTGCCGGTTCCTGTCTTTACATTGCCAGCCTTGCTTTGGCGGCTGCTAGCTTGGCCGTTGCCGCTCTCTCGCTCGTCCTCAGACCCGCTTGCATCATCGCTCTTCCTGGCATCATCACTGCGGTGCAAGTCTTGCGGGAGATTATTGCCCCAGATGAGCCAGCCGATGCCCAATGCCATGGCATAGACGACAAGCAAGGCGGCCACGAGTTCAAACCAGATCGGCATATCAGCGCGGCCCCGGCGTATCGACCGGCGTGGGGATGACCGGCTGGGTTTCGATGACAGAAAACTCAATCCGGCGATTGGCTGGATCGCTTGGCGCAAGCCCTTCGACCGGCTCGCGCGAACCAACTCCGATAGCGCGCAGGCCGCTGCGCGGGATGCCGCGGCCGATCAGGCTTTCCCGAACGGCTCTCGCCCGGTCGAGGCTGAGTGCCAAATTGCCCGGTTCGGGGCCTGAATTGTCAGTATGACCGGTGATCGCGATGATCGAGCCAAGGCATGGGCGCAGCGCGGCCGCCACCTCATCGAGCAGCAGCTGGCTTGGCTGAGCAAGCGCGGAGGAGCCGCCTTCAAAACGGATCGTGCGGGTGCGCAGCAATCCCTCGACATCTTCCTCGCAGTGGCTGGCGCTGAGCGGCTGTTCGCCGCTTTCGGCCATCATAGTTCCATCGGCCCAGAATACCCCGCCAACGCCTTTCACCTCGGCCACGGCTTTGGCAACATTGGCCCGCGTCTGGGTATCGAGATCGCCGCCACCGATCAGCAAAGGATGCCTTGTGACAGAGCCCATCCGATTGTGAAATTCGGCGCGAATGCCGCTCCCGCCGGCATTGGCAATGGCATCGCTTGCCAGCGGCTGTGCCACGCTAAGGAATTGCTCGCTATAGGATGCAGCAGAGACGTAGCCCATCAAGGCAACCAGCGTGCCGCCCAGCGCGATTGGGAGGATTGGTCGAAGAGACATGTTCGCCCTTTAACCCCGCGCACGGGTTTGGGGAAGGGGGTGTCCCCGATGTTCAGATGGGCGCTAAAATGGCGGTTCAAATGGCCGCTCATACGGCTGTGACCGATTAAACCCCCTCCTTAGCCGGTATTTGCCGCTTCCTCAGCATCGTTTTCTTCGCGCCGAGCCGAGGTTGAAGCAGCCGTTTTGACCAGCTGAATAAATTCCTGCCGGTAGAAATCGCGCGGGTCACCGGCCATTTCGGCAACATCATCATAGCCAAAACCGGCCAGAAGATTGTCCCCGCGCAGTTTTTGCCCAAAGGCGGCAACGGCGCTGGCAAAGGCGAAATCCCCGCGCGGGGCGCGGTTGGTGGCCAAAGCGCTGGCTGGCAAGGTGTATTCCAGCAGCTTGGAGCTGTCCGCATCCGGCTTCTTGTAACGCAATTTGATATGCGCCGCCTCGGCTGCCAATTCTTGGGCCTTGGTGAGGCTAACGGCCTCAGTCTCATACCGGCGCGCGCCGATCCACCCCTCGTTTCCAGCCGGGACCACTTCGTAAATTGCGGTGACTTGATGGCCTGCGCCAATATCGCCCGCATCCACCGCGTCATTGTTGAAGTCTTCCTCGCGCAGAGCCCGGTTTTCATACCCGATCAGCCGGTATTGGCTGATCACTGCGGGGTTAAACTCGACTTGGATTTTGACGTCTTTGGCAATGGTGAACAGCGTTGCGCCCATTTCGTCGCCCAGCACTTTATTGGCCTCCAGCGCGCTGTCGATATAGGCGTAATTGCCGTTTCCGTGATCGGCGATCTGTTCCATCATCGCATCATTGAGATTGCCCCGGCCAAAGCCCAGAACGGTCAGGGTCGTGCCCGATTTGCGTTTACGCTCGATCAGGTCAATCAAGGCATCGCGGTCCGAGACGCCGACATTGAAATCGCCATCGGTGGCAAGGATAACGCGGTTCACGCCGCCTTCGATCCGATTGGCCTCAGCCAGGCTATACGCCAGCTCAATGCCTTGGCCCCCGGCGGTCGATCCGCCAGCGCGCAAGCCGTCCATCGCCGCTCTGATCTCGGCCGCATTGCTCGTCGGCTCTAGCACCACGCCTGCCGCGCCCGCATAAACGACAATCGATACCCGATCCTTTGCCGTCAGCTTATTGGTCAGCGTACGCATGGCCGTTTTGACGAGCGGCAATTTGTCGCGGCTGTTCATCGATCCCGAGACATCGAGCAGGAACACTAGATTGGCAGCAGGCCGCTCGGCAGGGGGTAAATCATAACCGGCAAGGCCGATCCGCACCAATTTGCTTTGCGCATTCCACGGGCTGGCAGCGACATCTGTGTGAACCGCGAAAGGCGTCTCGGGGCCCGCTGGCTTTTCATAGTCATAGCGGAAGTAATTGATAAACTCCTCGGTCCTGACCGAGGCCTTGGGTACAGCGGACCCTTCCGTTATGAAGCGGCGGGCATTGGAATAAGCGCCAGTGTCAACATCGACGGAGAATGTCGAAACCGGCTCTCCCGTCACCACTTTGACCGGCGACACGTCCTCGCCATCATATTGATCAGCGCTGGGTGCGGGCGAGACATAGACCGGCGGGAAATAGCGGTAAATCGGGCGCTCTGGCACGGGCAAAGTGCTTTGATCAGGCACGCTCTGGCCGGGCGCTGGCCGCACTGCTCCCATGCGGGGCATCGCATGGCTGCTCATAACAGGTGCCTCGGCCAAAACTGCCCCTCGCTTGCTGCCTGTAACAACGACGACATCATTTGCAGTGGGGGCAGGCGGCGGGGGCGGCGGCGGCGGGGCAATCGCGACGTCTTCGTTTGAGCCGGTGTTTGAACTTGAGCAAGCCGCCAGCAAAGCCATCGCTGCGGAGCCTAATAGAACCTGAGTAAAACGCATCGTGCCGATCCTCCCAAAGATTTCCTGCCCCCATTCGTCCCTCGGCCGGCCAGCTTGTTTCAAGCGGATCGGACCATTTGGACGCCTCACAGTCTCGTCTAACCGCATGAATAGCTTGTGAATGTTGGCCTTGCGAAAGCCTTGGATGCGCCAACTGACCTTTAGCGCAGGGCGCAGCTTATGGCCTATCGTTCAAGATTTTCGCTTGAACAGCACCCGGTCTTCAGGGCCAAAACCCCGGTGCCAAATGACCCAGCCGTAAATGCCCACAATCGCCGGAATGCCGAAGGCTAGCTCCGCCCATTCGGGCAGATAGGTCGCTGCAACGCCCACCACCACCGCGGCGGATGTTGCCCACACCAAGGCCCAGCGCCAAGTGTTGATCGGCGCGCCCAACAAACGCCCGAGCAAACGCGCCTTTATCAGGCTGGCGAGACCAAGGGCGATCATCAGGGCCATCGCTGCCATCGCGCCCTTATATTGTTCGCCAAACCCGAGGTCTTGGACCAAGATGATCAGCCCTACAGTTAGCGCAGCTTGAAAACCGATTGTCCCGAGCGAGATCCACAGGTTCTTGACCCGCGCCATATAGACCAGCGCCGCTTCTGAGACGACAGCGGTGGCCGCGATGCTCTCCGCCGCCAGCAAAAACGCCAGCGCGGCCGTCCCGCCGACAAATTCCGGCCCGCCGAGGCCCATCACCGCCTCGCCCGGAATGGCCAACGCCAAAGCAATGCCGGTCTGCACCGCGATGATCCAAAACCCCACCTGACTGACTTGCCGGGCGATTGCGGCGTAATCATGTTGCTTGAGTTTTTTGGTGATGACGGGGCCGAGGATCGGCTCGAAACTGGTCTTCAGCTTTTGCGGCAGACTGGCGACTTGCTGCGCGAAATAATAAACGGCCACGATCTTGGGGCCCGCAAACAGGCCCAGCATGAAAATATCAACCCGCCGTGTGCCCCATTCGATCACATCTGCGCTTGCCAAGGGGAAGGCCGCGCGGGTCTGGCGGACCAATGCGCCAAACCGGGGCCGCCAATTCCGGGGCAAGCCATAACTGCGCAGGAACGCCCATAACCCAACCGCAAATCCGGCGTAGATCGAAATAACAAAGGCCATGGTGAGGCCCGAGGTGCGCGTCTCTGGAAACAGATAAAACAGCCCGGCCATGATCGAAATGCTCCATGGCTCCACGATTGCGCGGGCGCGCACGGTGGTTGCGACGTCGAATTTGTAAGCCTGCGCGGCCAAGACAATCTCGGTCATGGCATAGCCCGGGATGGCGATCACAATCAGCCGGTCAATCGCGGTGTATTCGCCCGAGGGAAACAGCGGCGCTGGCACCAGCCAGAAGAACACCGCCGCCACACATGAAAAGACCAGCGCCAGCAGCAATCCATCAAAGACCGTATTGGAGGGGTTTTCCTCGCTTGAGGTCAGACGCTGCGCCAATCCGCGCTTCTCTCCCATGGAACAAAGCAGCGAGACCAATTCGATAATCACCAAGGCCGAGGCAAAGCGGCCCATCGCATCAAGCCCGTAAAGCCGCGCTGCGATGAACAGGAAGGGCAAGCGCGCAGCCAGCCTGAGCAGGAAGCCGAACACATTGGTCCGCCCGCCTTTGGCAATGGCGGCCAGATCGCCGTCATCGGATGGCGGGGCCGCTTGGTTTGGGCCCCCGTTTGGAGCCGGGTTTGGAGGAGAGGCAGGTTCTGCCAAGCTCAGGCGCCTGTTTCAGCTTTGAGCGGGCGGGCCAGCAAGGCGGCCACCACTTCATCCGGGCGCGCACCGTTCAGCAACCCATCGACCGCCGCGACAATTGGCATGGCGACCTCTTTTTCAGCCGCAAGTTTGACCAGCACGGGCGCGGTATGGGCGCCTTCGGCAACGGTGCGCCTATCCGTCATCAATGCTTTGGCCGAGGCCCCTTCGCCCAGCGCCTTGCCGAGCGAGAAATTGCGGCTTGAGGTCGAGGAACAGGTCAGCACCAGATCGCCCAAACCGCACAGGCCTGCCAAAGTCTCTGCCTCAGCTCCAAAAACAGCGCCAAAACGCAGCATTTCGGCATAGCCGCGCGCGATCAAGGCAGCGCGGGCGTTTTGACCAAGGCCAAGTCCATCGACAACCCCGCAAGCAATCGCGAGCACATTCTTGACCGCGCCGCCAATTTCGGCGCCTGCGACATCGCTGCTGTAATAGGGGCGAAAGGCGGGCCGCGCGATATGTTCAGCGAGCCGTTGCCACTGCGCTTCTTTGCCCCCGCAAGCCAAGGTCACGGCGGTTGGCTGTCCTGCCGCCACCTCATGCGCGAAAGTCGGGCCAGACAAGACCGCTATGTCGCTGGCCGGAGCAGCGGCCTTGGCCGCCTCGTTCATCAACCGGCCGGTGGCAGCCTCAATCCCCTTGGAACACAGCACCAAATCCCGGGGATGGGATGGCATTGCGGTAAGCACCGCGCCCATATGCTGCGCCGGTGTCACGACCAGCATGATGTCCAGAGCGGCCATGTCTTCCAGCGCGCCGGTTGCGCGGATTTTGGGCGACAAGCTGATCGAGGGCAAAAAGAGAGGATTGCCATGCCCCTCGTTGATTTCGCCGACCAATTCTTCCTCGCGCGCCCACAGCAGCACCTCGCGCCCGTCCGAGGCCAGCATTTGCGCCAGCGCTGTGCCCCATGCGCCTGCGCCCAAGACCCCGATCACGCTCATGCTTTCACCCCTGCGCCGCGCACCGGCTCTGCGGCTGGGTCCAGCGGCCAGCGGGGCCGCGCGGCAATATCCAGCGGATCAGCCTCAAACCCCGGCAATGCCAGCCTTTCACAGCCTGCCCAAGCAATCATCGCGGCATTGTCTGTGCACAAGGCCGGCGGCGGCGCGCTGAATGGCAAATCATGGCTTGCGGCCAAATCCTTTAAACCCGCCCTGATCGCGGCATTGGCAGCAACTCCGCCTGCAACCACCAATGCGCTGAGCGGCGATTGGCAATCGGATTTCATAACGCCGAGCGCTTTATCCAGCCGGTCAATCACGCAATCGAGCGCGGCCTGCTGAAAACTGGCGGCGAGATCAGCATCACTGAATTCGCCCTTATCATAGGCCCTTGCGACAGCGCTTTTGAGGCCAGCAAAAGAGAAATGCGCTTCTTTGGAACCCAGCAAGGGGCGGGGCAGCGGCACGCCAGCGCCATCGCCGTCCCGCGCCAGTTTTTCAACTTTCGGTCCCCCGGGATAGCCGAGGCCGAGTATCTTGGCCGTCTTGTCAAACGCCTCGCCCAAGGCATCGTCAATCGTGGTTGCGATCCGGCGATACTGACCAACGCCATCAACCCGCAGGATCTGGCAGTGTCCGCCGGAAACCAGCAGCAAGGCATAGGGAAACGTCAACGCCGCATCCGCCAGACGCGGGCTCAGCGCATGGCCTTCGAGATGGTTCACCGCGATCAGCGGCGTGTCGCTCGCCATCGCTAGGGCCTTTGCGCTGACCAGCCCGACCATAACCCCGCCGATCAGGCCCGGACCAGCGGTTGCAGCAATGGCATCGCAGTCACCGAGGCCGAGACCAGCATCGTCTAGGACGGCATCAATCATCGGGGCCAATTTATCGGCATGCGCGCGGGCGGCGATTTCCGGCACAACCCCGCCATAGGGTGCATGAGCCTCGTCCTGAGAGGCAATGCGCTCGGCCACAATTGTCCGGTCGCTGGAAACCAGCGCGGCTGCTGTCTCGTCGCAGCTCGATTCAATTCCAAGAACAAGGACCATTGCGCTTTCCCTGAACAAATTGTGCCGCTAGAGCAAGCACAGCACGATGACTGATCCGCAATCCTCTTTGCCCACTTTGAAGCTTGGTACACGCAGCTCGCCACTGGCGATGGCGCAAGCAGAAGAGGCGCGGGCGCGGCTGTGCGCAGCGCATGGCTGGGATATCGGAATGGTTGAATTGGTCCCGGTCAAGGCGAGCGGGGACAAGATACAAGACCGCGCGCTGGCCGATCTTGGCGGCAAAGCGCTGTGGACCCGCGAACTCGATCAATGGCTGGCGGACGGGAAAATCGACGCTGCGGTGCATTCGATGAAAGACGTTGAAACGCTCCGGCCGGAAACCCTCGCAATTGCTGCCATCCTGCCCCGCGCGGATAAGGCCGATTGTCTGCTGGGCGCGGCTTCGATTGATGCCTTGCCCAAAGGCGCAAATATAGGAACAAGCGCGCCGCGCCGCGCGGCTCAGCTGCTGCATTTGCGGCCAGATTGCTCGGTCAGTTTGATGCGCGGAAATGTCGCAACGCGGCTCGAGAAATTGGCGAGCGACGGTGTCGATGCGACCTTCTTGGCGGCGGCGGGGCTTAACCGGCTGGGGATCGATCTGGCCGGGGATGATGTGGTTCATACTCAGCTTGATGAGAGCGATTGGTTGCCCGCGCCTGCGCAAGGGGCAATCGGTCTTGAATGCCGCAGCGATGATGACGAAACCTGCGCCTTACTGGCCGAGATTGACCATGCGGAGAGCCGGGCCGAGGTCATGGCAGAGCGTGCATTGTTGCAATCGCTTGGCGGATCATGTCACAGCCCGATCGGCGTGCTAGCGACTTACGCCGAAGGTCATGTTTCGATGCGCGCAGCCATTTGGAGCGAGGACGGGCAGTTTTGCGTCAAAGGTGCGATAGATTTCGCGCATGATTTTGGTGAAACGGATTTTACCGGCGCGCATTCGCTCGCCAAAGGCTTGCTGGAGCGGGCACCAGAAAGCGTGGCCAAAAGTTTTGCGGACAATGCTCGTTCTAACCATGCAAAAGCCACTTGAAACGCGATGAGCGGATATCAAAGGTTGATCATTTTGCGTCCAGAGCCCGGCGCCCAAGCGACTTTGGCGGCTGCGAGAGCGAGGGGGGTCGAGGCGCATGCATTTCCCAGTTTCGAGATCGAGGCTGCGGCTTGGGATGCGCCGACGCCCGATCATTTTGACGCGGTGCTTGCGGGCAGCGCGAATGCCTTTCGCCATGGCGGTTTTGCGCTAGAGAGTTTCTCCCATCTCCCGGTGCTTGCGGTCGGAGAGGTGACGGCAAAGGCTGCCAAAGCCCGAGGGTTCGAGGTTGAAAGAACTGGCTCAGGCGGGTTGCAAACCCTCCTTGATGACTTGCCTGTTGATGACCCATCTGACCCGCAGCCGAGACGCATCCTGCGGCTATGCGGCGAGGTTCGCACGGCGCTCAGCATAAAGCCGCATCTTTCCCTTGAAGAGCGGGTGGTTTATCGCACGCGCGCTTTGCCCATGGCGGAGGGATTAAAGAGTTTTCTAACCCAAGCGCCCTCGGGAAAAGGCAATTTGGCGGCATTGCATTCAGCCGCGGCTGCAAAAAAACTGGCCGAGGATTGCGCGTGCCATGGACTTCCCAAGGAACATATAGGTGTTTTGGCGCTGGGGCCACGGATTGCCGATGCAGCAGGTGATGGCTGGGCGAAATTGCATATCGCAGAGCAGCCGAGCGATGGAGCGCTGATCGAATTGGCTGCGCAGCTGTGCAAAAAAACCGGCATTGACGGGCTAAGCCATGGCTAAATAACCATTTTTCGGGTTGGAGATGGGTTTGTTGCGCGTCTTGCCCGCCCCCTTTTCGAAGCCGCGTTAAACATGCTATCGCCATGCATGCACCGCGAGTGGTCTAACAGGCCGAGAAGCTCATGGCGGCGCTTTATTGAGTCAGGATTAGAACGGATTTCCATGGTCGATTACACGCCAAAAGCGCGCAAAAGCCCGTCGCTTAAGCCCGTTCTGGGCGCTGTTGGCGCGTCCTTTTTGCTGGGCGGCGCAGCGGCCGCGACCGGCTTTTATTTTTACGATCAATATTCTGGCGAAGCTCCAGCCGTTGGCGAAGCAGCGGAAGCCGCACTCGCCGCGGGCGAGGAGGCTGCATCACCCGAGGCGCCTGCTGATGCAAGCGAGGCGGCCGACCCAGAAGCGGCACAAGAAGTGGCGCAAGAGGCCGCTCAAGAGGCCGCAGAAGAAGTGGTTGAGCGGGTTGAGGAACAGCAAGGCGGGCTTGATCAAAGACTGGCCGCAGCCGAGCAGCGTCTGGCAAGGCTCGACCTGCAAGCGCAGGCCGCATCGGGCAATGCAGCGCGCGCAGAAGGCTTGCTGATTGCTTTTGCTGCGCGGCGCTCGCTCGAACGGGGCGCGCAATTGGGCTTTCTGGCCGATCAATTGCGTTTGCGCTTTGGCGATGCGCAGCCGAATGCCGTGCGCACCATTATCGAGTTCAGCCGCAATCCGGTGACGATGGATGAATTGGTCGCGCAATTGGATGGCTTGGCCCCGCAATTGGCAGAGCCCGAACAGGATTGGTCTTGGGATACATTGCGCAGCGAATTATCCGATCTGTTTGTTGTGCGCCGCGAAAGCACGCCTTCGCCTCAACCTGAACGCCGTTTGGAGCGTGCTAAGCTGTTTTTGCAAAGCGGACGCGTCTCACCAGCGGTTGAAGAAGTACGCGGCTTGCCCGGCGCGCAAAACGCATCGGGCTGGATTGCCTTGGCCGAACGTTTTGCCTCAGCCCAGCAGGCGCTTGATTTGCTAGAGACCACCGCCGTTTTGGAGCCGCGCAGGCTGAGGGATGGCGAGGGCGCGATCGTTGAACAGCCCAGTCCTGCGCAGCTCGGTCCAAACGAAAGCACTTCGGAAAGCAATTCCGCAGCGCAATAAGGGTTTGCAGATGGGGCGGCCCCCTTTTGCCGCAAGCCCTATTCGGCCTCATCGCTGAGGCAGGGCTAGGCTCTTAGCAATTCGGGCAAATCACCGGTTACCCCGCGCGCTTCATCCATGAACCAGCGTTTTAGCACAGGGGTGCGCTCAACCGCGCCCATGCCAAAGCGCCTGACCGCAGAGGCCGTGCCGCTTGGTACGCCAAACAGCCGCGTGAGACCGTCCGTTGCCAGCGCGACCATAAAACTGTCGAGCCCGCGCCACCGCTCGTACCGGTCAAGCAATTGCGCATCGCCCAGATCCAGCCCCAGCCTCGCGCCATCATTCAGCACTTGCACCAAAGCGCCAACATCGCGCAGACCCAGATTAAATCCCTGGCCTGCAATCGGATGGATCCCATGCGCCGCATCACCAACCAGCGCGAGCCGATTGTCCGTTATCTTGGCCGTGTGATGAAAACCCAGCGGATAGGATGAGCGCGCCCCGACACTGGTAATCTCGCCAAACATGGAGCCCATGCGCTTTTGAACCTCGCTCAGAAAGGCGCGGTCGGAAAGTTTCAGCGTGCCTTCGGCATCATCCTCGTCAATGGTCCAGACCAATGCACTGCGATGCGTCTGATCGTCTGCATCGAGCAGCGGCAGCAGGGCAAACGGCCCCTCTGGATAGAAAATTTCCCAGGCCACATTATCATGCGGTTTTTCATGAGTTAATCCGGCGATGATCGCCCGGTGCTGATATTGCCATTTGGCAAGGCCAATGCCCGCTTCATCACGGGTAGGCGATCCGCGCCCTTCGGCGGCAATCATCAGCTGAGCGCGCAAGGTTTCGCCGGTTGCCAGCTTTGCCGATACCCCGTGCTGATCTCGGTTGCGGCTGACGATTTCGGCCGAGGAGTGCCAATTGATCAAGTCCTCAGCCGCCGCCGCCTCGAACAATGTAACCCTGAGCTGGCGATTGGCGAACATCCTACCGAGTGACCCATCTTCGGGTTCGGGTTGGAAATTAATCTGACCGGGTTTCATCTGGTCAGTCACAGCGATTGAGGAAATAGGGCAACCATGCGCGTTGAGCTGGTCAGTGATGCCAATATTGCGAAACAGGTTCCAGCTGGCGGTGGAAATGGCGGTTGCGCGCCCATCGAACCCCTCGGCGGTGAGGGTCGCCGGATCAGCCCGGTCGACCACATGGCTGGAAAAGCCTTGGCGCGCAGCAGCGAGGGCCAAGCTCATGCCGACCAAACCGCCGCCAAGGATCAGGAGATCGCGCCTATCGCTCATTCAGTGCCTTTCTCTTCAAATGCGTCAGGGCCGTCCGCGATGGATGGCCCAATGAATGACCCAGTATGCAGGTCCCACGATGCATGACCCACAATGGAGGGCAAAATGCAGGGCAAAATGCTCAACATTGCGCTTTCTACGGCGCGGTTCTAGAGCCAGCGACGTGATCGAGGCAAGCAAATTGGCGCGCATTTTTGGCAAGCGTATGTGCAGCACGCTCATGCTTGCATTGGCGGCTATATTGGCCGTTTGGCTGAGTGTTTCGCCTGCACCGCTGGCCGCGCAAGACGCCTCTGTTGAAGTTCCCACTTCGCAAACCCCTTTGGCCGGGGCCGCAGGTTCGCCGCGCGAGGTTATTTTTGGCAGCGAGAATATCGGTGCGCAGCTGATTGCAGAAGGCTCGCCAGTCGCTGGTGAGGTTTGGCATCTGGCGCTGCATTTTACGCCGATCGGGCCGGAATGGCATGGATATTGGGCCAATCCGGGTGATGCGGGGCTGGGCATGGTGCTTGATTGGCAATTGCCAAGCGGTTGGGAAGCGGGAAAACCGCTTTATCCTGTGCCAAATAGGTTGGTTATATCGGATCTGATGAACCATACTTACAAGGGCGCCTATACAGTCCTGATCCCAGTTTCGGTGCCGCAGGACGCTGTTCTTGCCGACGCGGCAGCCATTTCTGTCTTTGCCAATTACCTCGCCTGTTCGGACGAGATCTGCGTGCCTCAAGATGCACTGCTTAGCTTGCGGCCGGGCGCGGCGAACGGCGGGCCAAGGTTCGATGCGTGGCGCGCGGCCATTGCCCCGATGCTTGATAGTGAGGCGGCCTTTGCAATTGAGGACAAGCGGCTGAAACTTGCCATTCCTTTGCCGCAAGGGCTGGACCTGACCGATCCGCATGTCTTCATCGAAAACATTGATCTTGTCGCTTATGCCGAGCCGCAGACCTTCAGGAGAGACGGCGATATTCTGGTGGCAGAGATACCCTTAGGCCTAGGAGATCGGGGTCCGGGAATGGCACCAGAGCGCCTCAGCGGCATTCTGGGTTTTGGCGGGGCTGAAGGGGTGCGTTTCGAAGCGCTAGCAGGCGCGGTTCCCGCTGGCGGTGAGCCGGTGGGCTTGTCTATGCGCGAGTTGCCCTCCGCTTGGGCGGCGCTGGCTGGCGCATTGCTTGGGGGATTGCTGCTCAACATCATGCCTTGCGTCTTCCCGATCCTCTCTTTGAAAGCGCTGTCATTGGCCAAGGCAGGCGGGGCTGAGAGCGCCGCGCGGCGCGATGCATTGGCTTACACTGCCGGGGTTGTCCTCACCTGTGTTGCTTTGGGCGTCATTATGCTCGCGCTGAGGGCGGCGGGTGAGCAGGTTGGCTGGGCCTTTCAATTGCAAAGCCCGGGCGTGGTGGTTGCTTTGCTGGTTCTCGCGAGCGTGATTGCCGCCAATTTCGCAGGCGTTTTCGAATTGCCCAATATCGCCCCGTCCAGCTTAGGTAAGGCCAGCTTGGGTAAGGCCAATGCTGGGATGACCGGTAACGGGCGGGTTGATGCGGAAAATAGCGCGGGCGGATGGAGCAGCAGTTTTGGCACGGGCCTGTTGGCGGCCATTGCCGCGACCCCGTGCACAGGTCCGTTCATGGCCGCCGCGATGGGCGCTGCATTGCTCTTGCCAGTCCCAATAGCGCTGGGTTTGTTCGCTGCGCTGGGGCTTGGTCTGGCCTTGCCATTTCTGGCGATTGGTTTCGTCCCCGCGATCAGAGCGCGCCTGCCTAAACCCGGCCCTTGGATGGCGCGTTTCCGGCGGCTGATGGCTGTCCCCATGGGGCTAACCGCGCTGGCGCTTATCTGGCTGGTCAGCAGGCTTGGGGGCAAGCCTTTTGCACTTTTCGCATTGCTTTTGGTGAGCGGGATTGTGCTGGCTCTGGTGATTGTTGGCCGCTTGCAGCGGGGCGGGCGGATGGCTTGGCCTGCATTTCCCTTGGCAGCGGCGCCATTTGCCGTGATCGCGGCTTTCGCCTTGCCGGCGAGCTATGCGCCGCCCAGTTTGGCTGAGGCGGCCTCCTTGCATAATCCGGCGCGGTTCAGTGAGGCCGTTTTGGCCGAGAAGGTCGGCGGCGAGAACCCAGTGTTCATTTGGTTCACAGCTGATTGGTGTTTAACCTGTAAGGTTAATGAGCGAACATCGATTGAGCAGCAATCCGTGCGCGACGCATTCAAGGCGGCCGGGGTTGTCACGATCCGCGCTGATTGGACCAGGCGCGATGCCGAAATTACGCGCTTTCTGACCAGTCAAGGCGCGGCAGGGGTTCCGCTTTATCTCTATTATCCAGCAGGCGCGGCTGAGCCTCAGGTCCTGCCGCAAATTTTAACGCCGGATATGCTGGCCGAATTGGCCGAGCCGGCTAGCTGACCGGATCGGATTGCGGCGGGCCGGCTTGCGGGCCCAAGCAGTCAGCGATCAGCTCGCCCGGCAGAACGCTCGGGTTCAGCACCAATGTTCCGGCACCCGGCACTGTCGCCTCAGCTGGCTCCGGGCCGGTTAAAGCCTCCCAAGCAGGGCTTTCGGCGGCCACGCTGCCGCGCCAGATCCATGCACCTTCATCCTGTACGGCATCGATCGGCATGCGCGCCGCCTCGTCATTGCCGATGAGGGACAGAACCGCTTTGGCATTGGCATCGGCCATCGCAATCCGGTCAAACACCAGCATCGGCCCGGCTTGGTCATCCGGCGCGCAAGTGAGCGTGAACAGTGCCGGGCTGCCCGGTATCCCATAGATGATCCGGCCTGCGTCCTTGCTCTTTGCCCAAACCGCAAGCGCCGTATCAGGTGCATCAGCAATATTTATCTGAGGCGGCGGCGCTGTGCCATCGGCGCGCATCCCCGGCTCGTCAGTGACCGGCGGCTTGCAGGCAGCAAGCATCATCAGCGGCACAAGTGCCATCACCGGTTTCACACGGCCTGCTGTCAAAGATGAGGCCATCCTCAAGGTTTTCCGCCCATGAATTTGGTGCGTTTCTTGCCATATCTGGTCTTGCGCGTACCCGGACGGCCAGCATCAGAGCGGCCAACACGCGGGGCTTTCTTATCCTCGTCAGGCAGGCCCAATTCGTCATTCTCCAGCCGGCGGATTTCGTCTCTTAGCCTGCCCGCTTCTTCAAATTCGAGATCCGCTGCCGCGGTGCGCATGCGCTGCTCCAGATCCTCGATATAGCTGCGCAGATTATGCCCGACCAGATTGTTGCGTTCCTCATCGCCGGTCTCGACCGTGACGCTATCTTGCGAGGCGGTGTCCGCGACAATATCGGCAATCCCGCGCTTGATCGTTTGCGGGGTGATCCCGTGCTGCTCGTTAAAGGCACGCTGTTTCTCGCGCCGCCGATCGGTTTCGGCCATGGCGCGTTCCATGCTGCCGGTAATCCGGTCAGCGTAAAGGATCACGCGCCCCTCGACATTGCGCGCCGCCCGGCCAATGGTCTGCACCAGCGAGGTTTCGCTGCGCAGGAAACCCTCTTTGTCAGCATCAAGAATACACACCAGCCCGCATTCCGGAATGTCCAGCCCCTCGCGCAGGAGGTTAATCCCGACCAGCACATCATAAACCCCAAGGCGCAAGTCACGGATCAGCTCAATCCGCTCCAGCGTTTCGACATCGGAATGCATATAGCGCACCCGCACACCGGCCTCGTGCATAAATTCGGTGAGGTCTTCCGCCATCCGTTTGGTCAGCGTCGTGACCAGCGTCCGGTAGCCATTTTGCGCCACCGCTTTGCATTGCTCGATACAGTCCTGCACCTGATCCTCGACCGGCCTGATTTCAACCGGCGGATCGATCAGACCAGTGGGCCGGATCACTTGTTCGGCAAACACACCGCTGGTCTGTTCCATTTCCCAATTGCCGGGCGTCGCGGAAACGGCGATTGTTTGAGGGCGCATTGCGTCCCATTCATTGAACCGCAGCGGCCGGTTGTCGATACAGCTGGGCAAGCGAAAACCATGTTCGGCCAAAGTGATCTTGCGGCGGTGATCGCCTTTGGACATGGCCCCGATTTGCGGCACGGTCTGGTGGCTCTCATCGACAAACAACAGCGCATTTTCAGGCAGATATTCAAACAGCGTCGGGGGCGGTTCGCCCGGTAGACGGCCGGTGAGAAAACGCGAGTAATTCTCGATCCCAGCGCAAGAGCCGGTCGCCGCAATCATCTCCAGATCGAAATTGGTGCGCTGTTCCAATCGCTGCGCCTCCAGCAATCGTCCCTCCGCTTGCAATTCCTTGAGCCGCTCGGACAGCTCGAATTTGATGGCCTCGCTCGCCTGCTTCATGGTCGGGCCGGGGGTCACATAGTGACTGTTCGCGTAAACCCTGACCTTCTCCAGATTGGCGCCCTTCTTGCCGGTCAGCGGATCGAATTCGCTGATCTCCTCAATCTCGTCTCCGAAAAAGCTGATCCGCCAAGCCATATCCTCGTAATGCGAGGGGTAAAGTTCCAGATTGTCGCCCCGAACCCGGAAATTGCCCCGCGCAAAGGCATGGTCATTGCGTTTGTATTGAAGCGCCACGAGCTTGCGGATCAATTCGCGCTGATCCACCGTATCGCCGGTTTTGATATCAAAGATCATCGCCGAATAGGTCTCGACCGAACCGATACCATAAAGGCACGAAACCGAGGCCACGATCACCACATCATCGCGTTCCAGCAAAGCCCGGGTCGCGGAATGGCGCATGCGGTCAATCGCCTCGTTCACCGAGGATTCTTTCTCGATATAAGTGTCGGAGCGCGGGACGTAAGCTTCCGGTTGGTAATAATCGTAATAGCTCACGAAATATTCGACTGCATTGCCCGGAAAGAAGCTTTTGAACTCTCCGTAAAGCTGCGCTGCAAGGATCTTGTTAGGGGCAAGGATCAAGGCCGGGCGCTGCAAGGTGTCGATCACCTTGGCCATGGTGAATGTTTTGCCCGAACCCGTCACCCCGAGCAGGGTTTGCGTCTTCTCATTGGCTTTGGCCGAGGTGACAAGTTCTTCAATGGCGGTCGGTTGATCACCGGCAGGCTCGTAATCCGAGATCAGTTCGAACGCTTTGCCGCCATCGGTTTTTTCCGGGCGAGGTGGGCGGTGCGGGACGAAATCCTCGCTGGTATCGGGCTCTTCCAGCCCGCGTCTGATGACCAATTCTGCCATAGGTCGATCCTATGGCCTGTCGATCGGCGCTTGTGAAGTCGCCTCAGCCTGCTTAGGCTCTGGCTATAAACATAAATGCGGGTTCGCCGCGCGCGGCCGAATGGGGTGCGCTGATGCTTGACGTTCAAGCGATCCGAGATTGATAAGGGTGACAAAATGAACAAATTTTTCCCGATGGCGGCCTCCTGCCTATTTGCCGGCCTTGTGGTGACCGGCTGCACCAGCGAACCGGCCGAGGCCGATGCAGATGGCGACGGCACCATCACGGCTGAAGAAATGGCTGAGGCGTCGAAGAATGCGGTGCGTCCGCGGGCCGGGCAATATCGCTCGACCACCACTTTGCTCGACGCCGAAATTCCCGGTGCGCCGGACAATATGGTCGACATTATGAAAACCCAGATTGACGGTCAAAGCTACGAATATTGCCTCACTCAAGAACAGGTCGACAAAGGCTTTGAGGAAATGGCCCGCGGTTCTCAGGAAGGCGACTGCGATTTCACCAAATTCGTGATTGATGGCGGCAATATCGATGCGGCGATGACCTGCTCGGTAGCTGGGCAGGGCGAGATGACCATCGCAATGGACGGCGAAGGAAGCGAGACAAGCATGGATATGACCATGACTATGACGGGGGAACGCCCGGGCATGGGTGCGATGAAAATGGTCATGAAAACCGCGCATGAGCGGATCGGGGACTGCAGCGAGTAGGGCGACCTGCCGCGCAAATCGCCATGGTCACTGATCCATCGTCTCCCAAAAATGCCAAAATTTCGCCCGCTGACGAGCTTGCGCGGCGCTGGGCTTTGGCAAGCGAGCCGGAACCGTTTGCGGTCAGCCGTCCGCGCGCGGCATTGCTGCTGAACGAGCTGACATGGGTAACGGAACCGGTGAAGCGGCGTCTTAACCCGCTGAAAGTGCGGCCTGCGGCAAAACCGAAAACGGTGCTGATGCTGCCCGGTTTTGGCGCGCATCCCTTGCGTATGCGAAACCTCGCGCGGGAGCTGGAGCGGGCGGGACATGTCACTAAGAACTGGGGGGCTGGGTGGAACCTTGGGGCGACATCCTCGCGCTTTTCCAAGATCGAGCGGCGACTGGTCGAGGTGTATGAGCAGGCCGGAGAACCGCTGGTGCTGCTTGGCTGGAGCCTTGGCGGGGTGATGGCCCGCGAATTGGCCAAATTGCACCCCGACAAAGTGCGCAAGGTGATTACGATGGGATCGCCGTTCTCCGGCTCGCCAAGGGCGAATAACGGCTGGCGCGCGTATCAGGCGATTGTCGGCCACCGGGTTGATGAGCCTGAGGTGGATGCAACCCCAGCGCTCAAGCCCCCGGTTGAAACGATCGCTTTGTGGAGCCCGATGGACGGTGTTGTCCATCCGCGCAGCGCAAAGGGCCGTCCGGGTGAGCGAGACCGCGCGATTTCAGTACGCTGCACCCATATGGGGTTTGTCGAGGCGCGTGAGGCAATCGCGGTCGTCTTGCGTGAACTGGACCGGTAACAAGCGCCAAGGTTTGTTCGGCCTGATTTTGGGGCCAGTTT
>CAZDHB010000022.1:6290-16993 GCA_964505255.1 uncultured Porphyrobacter sp. | reverse complement strand
AACTGGACCGGTAACAAGCGCCAAGGTTTGTTCGGCCTGATTTTGGGGCCAGTTTTTCGGGCCAGTTTTTCGGGCCTTACTTTTGGCCGGTTTGTTTCCAGTTTTCGGGCTGGTTTCCGGCTACCTCAAAAAAAGAACATCCATTTTGAACCTAACACATGTTCGCGCTTCCTTGGCATAAATATGTGATTTTACTGATACTATTGCTCGGTTTTGGAATCTTTCTATGGGGGCCAATACGTTACGTAGCCGTTGTCATATCGTCCCATAAGGAGGTGCATATGCGACGTGGTGAAATCTTACATATAGTTGATGGTTCAAGCAGAGCGCGGGCAGAACAAGCCCGGATTGGCTTTGCCTTGGGGAGCCATTGTGAAGTTTACGGCGATATTGAGGAAATGATGATCCGGCCGCCCGAACGAGGCGTTGTCATCATCAAGGACGAGCCCGGTCAGAGCCGCGCGAGACGCGTTTTGGAAGAACTGGCCAATCACGGGCAATGGTTGCCAGTGGTTGTCCTGGGGTCTGATCCGAGGCCGTGCGATATTGTCGATGCAATTCAGGTCGGGGCGGTCGACTACCTCCCCTTGCCGCTAACCGAAGAACGGTTGGATAGTGCGCTGACCAAAGTGGCGGCCGAAGTGGAGGCCCATGGCGAGGCTTGTCAGCGTGTGGTTGAGGCACGGCGCCGGATCAGCACGCTCACCAATCGCGAGCGGGAGGTGCTGGACTGGCTCGCAAAAGGGCGCAGCAACAAGATGATCGCCCGCGAGCTAGGCATCAGTCCGCGAACGGTGGAAATTCACCGTGCCAATATGATGTCCAAAATCGGTGCGGAGCACTCGGCAGAGGCTGTCAGGCTTAGGATTGAGGCACAAATTAGCTCCTCTGACGACAATGAGCGTGATGAGGATACAAATCTCCATTTGGCGCCGCCGCGCCGCGCAATGGTGCCGCCAAACTCCGATCAACCAGTGTTTCAGCAAATCGCTGAAAAGCGGGCATCAGGCAAAGACTTGGCGATCCCAGCAAATGCGACGCCAGCTCACATCGGCTCGTCAACCATCGGAACCAGCGCTGCGCCTGTATAGCCGCTTCGCCTGCTTTGGCGCCATTTGAACCGGCAAATTCTCCCCTACGAGCGCGGTAAAGCACGGGGCCGCGCTCCATATTAAAGATCGAAGGGTCGCTGGCCAAGGGCCAATGATTTAGGTCACTTCGATACAAAAGTGACACGGGCTAGCAGGCCCGAATTTAGCGGCAGAAATTGGTAGTGGACCCGCTTTTGCTCAATTCAAAATGAAAATGATCGCGGTGCGCTGCGTTGTAATCGGGTCCGAGCACTGTGCCAAAACGTTTGCATGCGCTTTGGTGAACCGCCCTCAGGAACGCGCGGGTTTGGGCATTGCTGCCGTTCCAGTCACGCTCCAGAACGATCCTGCGCCCATCGCGCAGCACAAATGCCGAGACATCAATGGCCTCTGCGCGCGAATGCGCCGACCGGCGCGAAGAGCCTGCGACATTGCGGCAGGAATAGCTGCCCATAGTCTCGATCCGCTCAAGCCCGCTGCCCAGAAGCTGCCGCGCTGCGCGGTCCACGCCAAACCGCGCCCAACCGGCGAAACCCGTCGCTAAGGGACACGCAACCGGACCTAGATTGGCCAAGGCGAAAGACCGGGAGTCTCCGCGCAAGGCGCTTATTGTGACCGAGTTAACGAGCCCGCATCCCCCGCCATAATTGCGATCCGCCAGCGGCGAAAAACGCGCGCCGCTTTGTTCCAACTCATTCAGGCATTGCCGTTCATCGGCTGATCTCGCCGCGCTTTGGCTGTTGCCCGAATTGATATCTGATGGCCGATCAGCACCGCGCCCACCAAAATCCGGCAGCAGGCTGCATCCGCTTAGCGAGGCGGCGCAGGCGATAAGGCAAATCGTCCGCAGAGATTTCATGGAGCCTCGACTTGCTCCCACAATTCGATTTTGACGCCATCAGGGTCGAGCAGCCAAGCAAATTTTCCGTATCCTTCATCGACACTGTCCAAAATCTCGACATGTTTGGCCTTCAGCTGAGCGACCATCCCGTCCAGATCATCAACGCGCAGATTGATCATGAACGCACCTTTGCCCGGCTGAATGTAATTGTCGTCGGCAAAATGGCTGATGAGGGAGTAGGGCTGATCGCCGGTTTCCTCTGACCAATTGAGCTGCGGGCCGTATTCCCCGTCAAGGCCCAAGACCTCGCGGTACCATTCGCGGGTCGCTTTGGTATCTTTGACGACATAGAAAATGCCGCCCAATCCGGTTACCTTGGCCATGGCGCAAGTCCTTCGATAACGTGTGCTAGGGATGACCCTTCTTTCAAATCGCAACCGGCAAAGCAAGTGTTGGGCAAAGTATGGCTTGGCCCCGGCCAGCTCTTTTGCTGCTGGATGAGCGGCGCCAGAATAGTGCGCAATCCCAGAAGGTTGAGCTGCGTCTTAACGGTTCACCGCAAGCCTTGCTCGAATTGTCTGTTCAACTGTGGATGCGACGAACCGTGTTCATCTATCAGCAAGCAAAGGGTTAACATTCAGGTTTTTCCGGGTGAAAAGGCGCTGGGACATAGTTGAAAAAGCGCTGCAACCCGCGAGAACAGATTTGAGGGGTTGGGACTGTGCTCCCCCATAGGTTCGCTATTCAGCAATCAGCTGAGCTCGGCCTTTTGTGCACAGATGTTCCGGCTCAATTTTTAAAGGAAGAAGCGAAATGACCATCACAAGCAAAATTGCGCAAGCATGTGTTCTATCCGCCTTGGTCGCGGCCCCGTTCACGCCTACCGCGCTTGCCCAGCAGGCCGAAGGCGACGTTATGGCGACCGTCGTAGGCACCCCGCCTGCCGACCTTAGCGGCATGGTAGAAGGCCCCGAGATTGAGGGCATCATCACCGCTCGCAAAGGAGAGCGCTTGCAGGTGACGACCGAGGACGGCTCGAAAACAGTCGTCCGGATCGCTGATGCGACCGAAATCAAGGCGAAGAAGGGCTTTTTGGGCCTTGGCCGCTCAGAATTGACCTCGTCCTCTTTGCTGAACGGGCTGCCGGTTAAAGTCAAAACCGTAGAATGGGGCGGCGGACTGCTCGCCAGCCGGGTCCGGGTGAGCGGCGATGATCTCAAAACCGCGACGATGATCCGCAATGGCACCGCCCAAGGGTTCGCCGAACAGACCGCTGCGACCGACGCATTGCGCAGCCGCGTGGGCGATATTGATGAATACAACATCATGGGCACCACCAATGTCTATTTCGATACGGGCCGTTACAGCCTGACACCTGAGGCCGAGGCTGATCTTTGTGCCACTGCAAATGCGGCCAATTCAACCGATAATGCGCTGCTTCTGGTGGTCGGTTACACCGATTCAACCGGCAGTTACGAAGTGAACCAGCGCCTCAGCGAACAGCGTGCGAGCCGCGTGGTCAATTATCTTCAGCAAGCTTGCGGCTGGAAGCCGTACCGCATGCTGACCCCAACCGGCATGGCCGCATCAGACCCTGCGGCCAGCAATGACAGCGCTTATGGCAAGGCGCAAAATCGCCGGGTTGCGGTGAATATTCTCGTCAGCAAGGCGCTTGACGGCATTTGATCAAAGCCGATCAATTGAGACAACAAAGCGAAGGGGCCGGGCGTGATGCTTGGCCCCTTTCTTCATGCGCGCTTTACATTCCCGGTAGCCCGTTAATCCGGTCGCCCGTTAATGCTCGGGCCTGCTTATTGCGGGCTTAGTAACCCGCGGCCTGCCCGTCTTTGCGCATTTCTGTCGCGCCGGTCAGGACACCGCTTTGCGGATCTCTCGCAATCGCCTGATACCCGCCGAACATAATGCCGTTCGTTACCACGCGTACATTGTGACCCATGGCCTGCAATGCTGCGACGGTCTCAGCAGGGATGCCCGCCTCGACGTTGAGCGTGCCCAGAGGATCAATCGCCGGCCCGCTCAGCCCCTCTGTGGGCTGTCTTCCCCCATCGTGATTGATCCGTGCGGCATCGCCGGCTTCTTGCAAATTCATGCCGTAATCAGCGATGTTGATCAGCACTTGCACATGGCCTTGCGGCTGCATCCCGCCGCCCATCAGGCCAAGCGTCATGTAAGGCTTGCCATCTTTTTTGACGAAGGCGGGAATGATCGTGTGGAACGGCCGTTTGCCCGGCTCATAAGCATTGGGATGCTCGGGATCGAGGCTGAACAGCTCTCCGCGATCTTGAAACATAAAGCCCAAGCCATCGGGCACCAGACCGCCGCCCATGCCGCGGTAATTGGACTGGATCAGGCTAACCATCAGACCATCGCCATCAACGACGGTGAGATAGGTGGTGTCGCCCGGCCCCTCCAGCTTGGGTTCGGGCAAGGGATCAGGTCCGAATTCCCCAGCCGGAAACTCTTGGGTCGCTTTCGTGGGATCAATCAGGTCAAACCGCGCCTTACCATATTCCTCGCTCAGCAATTCTTCCGGCAAGGCCGCAAAATCGGGATCGGCATAAAAACGCGCGACATCGGCATGAGCGAGGCGCTTTGCCTCGGTGATGTAATGCAGGACCTCGGGGCTGCCGCGCTCCCATTGGCTGAGATCAACATGCTTCAGGATATTGACCATTTGCAGCGCGGCAAAGCCTTGGCCATTTGGCGGAAGCTCACATAACTCGAACCCTTTACGGTACTCAGCGCAAGCAACTTTAACCATTTCGGTTTCGTGACTGGCAAAATCATCGAGCGTGAAAGCGCTGCCTTGTCGCCGCAGGTAACTAACCATGGTGCGGGCCAGCTCGCCCTTGTAAAAGGCATCGCTGCCTTGACGCGCAATTGTGGTCAGCGTTCGGGCAAGGTCAGGGTTGCGGAACATCGTGCCGGCTTTGGGCGCACCATTTGCAAACCAAACCGCGCGGGCATTGGAAAAATCAAACGGATAACGGCTAGCCCGCGCTTCATAAGCCCTGAGCGAGCGGTCAAGATACATCCCGATCACAGGGGCAATCGGATGGCCTTCCTCAGCATAGCGGTTGGTTGGCGTGAGGACAGTTTCCATGGGTAGCTTGACGAACCGTTCATGCATCGCGATCCAGGCGTGGACCGTTCCCGGAATGGTAACCGGCAAAGGCCCCACTGGCGGAATGGTTTTGGCGTCGCCAAGTTTTGCCTTGAGCTGATCCAGAGTCTGACCTTTGGGCGACCGGCCCGAGCCGTTGAAACCATAAAGCTCGCCAGAATTGGGGTCATAGATGATCGCGAACAAATCGCCGCCGATCCCATTGCCGGTCGGCTCCATCAAGCCAAGCGCGGCATTGGCTGCAATCGCGCCGTCGACGGCATTGCCGCCAGCCTGCAGAATATTGAGGGCAATCTGTGTCGCAATCGGGTGCGCAGTGGCGGCCATACCGTTTTTGGCAATCACCGGGCTGCGTGACCATGCAGCGCCCACCGGTCTGCCGCCTGCACCAATTTGCTGATCAATCGGGCGGGGCGGGGCGCTCTCGGCAGGAGCCTCGGCCTCCTGCGCGGTGACGGGCGCGGGCCCGAGAACAAGACCAAGAGTGAAAGCGGCGGTCCAAAGACGATTCATTGCGAGAAGCCCCCAATTGCAGTGCTGCTGCATGGGGTAAGGCGCAGATCGGATAGGCGCAAGCCGATTACCGGCTATTTGCGGAGGGGCCCATCAATGCCGCCCTAAGGGCCGCCCTAAGTCGCGCCCTAAGGCCCGTCCCCCTAAGGCCCGCCCCCTTAATCGATATCGGTCCGCAGACAGCCAGATTAGGCGTCAGCCGCGCGGCGCTTCGCCTTTTTGCGCTCATGCGGATCAAGCTCCGTTTTGCGCAATCGAATGGTCTTGGGAGTGACCTCGACCATCTCATCATCATCGATATAGGCAATCGCCTGCTCCAGCGTCATCAGACGCGGCGGGGTCAGGCGAATAGCGTCATCCTTGCCAGACGAACGGAAATTGGTGAGCTGCTTTGATTTCAGCGGATTGACTTCCATGTCTTCGGGCTTGGCATTTTCGCCGATAATCATGCCCTCGTAGATTTTCTCGTTCGGATTGATGAACAATTCACCGCGCTCTTCCAAAGCGTAAAGCGCATAGGCGGTCGCCTCGCCGCTTTGGCTGGACAGGATTACCCCGTTGACGCGTCCCTCGATCTGACCTTTGTAATCGCCGTATTTCTCAAACAGGCGGTTCATGATGCCAGTGCCGCGCGTGTCGGACAAAAATTCCCCGTGATAGCCGATCAAACCGCGGCTGGGCGCGGAAAATGTCACCCGGGTTTTGCCGCTGCCCGATGGCCGCATATCCATCAATTCGGCTTTGCGGCGCTGCATTTTCTCAACCACAGTGCCGGAAAATTCGTCATCCACGTCAATCACGCAAGTCTCATACGGCTCGGTGCGTTTGCCGTTCTCCTCGCGGTAAAGCACGCGCGGACGCGAAATGCCGAGTTCGAAACCTTCGCGGCGCATGGTTTCAATCAGCACGCCCAATTGCAACTCGCCCCGGCCAGCGACTTCGAAACTGTCCTTGTCCTCGCTCTCGGTAATGCGAATGGCGACATTGCTCTCTGCCTCGCGCAGCAAGCGGTCACGGATCATCCGGCTGGTCACCTTGTCGCCTTCACGGCCAGCAAGCGGGCTGTCATTCACTGAAAAGCGCATGGCCAAGGTCGGCGGATCAATCGGCTGCGCCTCGATCGGTTCTTTCACTGCCGGATCAGCGATGGTGTTGGATACGGTTGCCGTCTCAAGGCCCGCCATAGCGATAATATCGCCCGCCTCGGCCTCTTCTACGGGTACGCGGTCAAGCCCCTGAAAGGCGAGCAATTTGGTTGCTCGGCCTGTTTCAACAACATTGCCATCGCCGTCCAGAGCGTGAATCGGATCATTGACTTTCACACGGCCCGATTGGACCCGTCCGGTCAGAACGCGGCCCATGAAATTGTCCCGGTCCAGCAAAGTCGCGAGGAAAGTGAAGGGCCCTTCTGGATCAAGCCCGGGGGCGGGTACGTGATTAACAATCAGATCGAACAGCGGGTTCAAATCGCCTTCGCGGGCTGATGCATCTTCGCTCGCATAGCCATCGCGGCCAGAGGCCCAGAGCGAGGGGAAATCGAGCTGCTCGTCATTGGCATCAAGGCTCAAAAACAGCTCAAAACACTCGTCCAGCACTTCGTCGGGGCGTGCGTCGCTGCGATCGATCTTATTGACCACCACAATCGGCTTCAGACCCAAGGCCAGCGCCTTGCCGGTTACAAATTTGGTTTGCGGCATGGGGCCTTCGGCGGCGTCGACCAGCAGAATAACCCCGTCGACCATGCTCAGGATCCGTTCGACCTCTGCACCGAAATCGGCGTGACCCGGGGTGTCGACAATATTGATCCGGGTGGTCTCGCCCGCGGCATTGTCCCATTCGACGCTGGTACATTTGGCGAGAATTGTAATCCCGCGCTCTTTTTCCAGATCGCCTGAATCCATCGCGCGTTCCTCGACGCGTTGGTTTTCCCGAAAAGTGCCCGATTGGCGGAACAATTGGTCAACCAAAGTGGTTTTGCCGTGGTCAACGTGCGCAATGATCGCCACGTTTCTTTGGGCGTGCGAAACGGTTTCGCTGGACATGGATTTTAGCTTTCAGAACGAGGCCCGCTTTCGGGGCCGGGAAAAGGGGTAGAAGAATGGGGCGGCGCAAGGGCAACCCGTGGGTCGTGCGCGCCCTAGCTGAACCACGGGCGGGCGGCAAGGCCGAGGCCAAAGCTGCGGGCGGCGGGCTATTTTTGGCGGAAAAACGCTGCGCGCCCTAGGGGAAACTGTGGCTCTATTGCCACAAACATGGTTTGCGCGCGACTTTCCTAACCGCCTTGTATTGAGTGCGCGCGGCTTGCGGGATATCGGTCCGGCAATACGACAGCCCGTGTGAAGGGCTGCGAGCTATACGAACTAATCGCTTAATTGTGTCTGAGAGAGGTTTACACATGCGTTCTAAGTTTTTCGGCCGCGCGACTGCGCTGCGTGTTTCATTGCTTGCCGGGGTCGCGGCATTGGCAGTGCCATCAACAGTTTCGGCGCAAAGCGCTGATGACGAAACCGCTGACGAGGTTGATGTCAGCGACGTCATCATCGTGACCGCCACCAAGCGCGAGCAAACCTTGCAAGAAACGCCGATTTCGGTTTCGGTGACTTCGGGCGAAGTGATTGAGCAAGCGCAAATTCGCGACGTTTTGGATTTGCAATCTGTCGCCCCTTCGCTGCGGGTTAGCCAGCTTCAAACATCGTCTGCCTCGACTTTTATCATTCGCGGTTTCGGTAATGGCGATAACAACTTCGGGATCGAGCCTTCGGTCGGTGTGTTCATTGACGGCGTATTCCGCTCGCGTTCTGCTGCGGCCCTGTCTGACCTTCCGAACGTTCAGCGGATCGAGGTTCTGAACGGACCGCAATCGACCCTGTTTGGTAAAAACGCCTCGGCCGGGGTTATCTCGGTCGTAACACGTGAACCGCAGTTCGAATTCGGCGGCAAGATCGAGGCCAGCTATGGCAATTTCAACTCGATCATTGTCAAAGGTGATGTAACCGGCCCGATCGGTGAAAATGTTGCCTTCTCAATCGATGGCGGCATCAACAAACGCGATGGCTATGCGACGATCGTCAATCTGGGTGAAGAGCAGAACAATCGTGATCGCTGGAATGTTGGCGCGCAATTGCTGTTTGAACCAACGGCTGATCTGAAAATCCGTGCGAAAGCCGATTATTCCGACATTGATGAAGTTTGCTGCCACGTCACAACTTTGGTGGCTGGTCCAACAGTTGCCGGCATTAACGCGGTTGGCGGTCAACTTGACACTGATTTGTTCAGCTATGATTCTTTCCTGAATTCTGTGCCCCGCAATACGGTCGAGAATTTCGGCGGATCGCTGCACATCGACTGGAGCACCGGCCCGATTTCGGTAACCTCGATTACCTCTTATCGCGAGCTTGAGAATTTTTTCCGTTCCGACATTGATTACACTAGCGCCGATGTGGCCGATCAAACTCAGCTTCAGAACGTAGAGAGCTTCACTCAAGAAATTCGCTTCGCATCAGATTTTGATGGCCCGATCAATTTCTTGCTCGGCGGCTTCTATTTTGATGAAAGCATCACTCAAGAAAGCGCAATTGAAAATGGCACGCAAATCCGCGACTTTTTCGAATTGCTGGCTGGCGGTAACCCGGTTGATGTTCTGACCGGCGCTCCATCGGTGTTCAACGGCGTCGAAGCGGGCCTTGGCCTGCCGCAAGAAAGCATCTTCACATCGCCATTGCTCACCGCAGAACAGTTCAGCATGGACAATACGTCCTGGTCGATCTTCGGCACGGTGGATTTTGAACCTTTTGATGGCCTCGTTCTGTCAGCGGGTTTCAACTACACCGATGATAAGAAAGATTTCGCGCTGGCTCAGCAGAGTTTTGATCCGCTGGGTCAGATTAACCTGGTTGACGCGTTCATTGTTGGCGCGACGGGCGGCACAGTGACCTCGCGCGATGCCTTCCAGGCATTGCCACAAGCCAACCAGGACGCATTGCTGGCGGCCGCGCTTGACCCGGCATTAAACCCACTCTTGCCTCTGTCTGGCTTCCAGTTCCAACCGCCATTCCTCACCATTCCTAACGCGGTTGAGGATGGCCGGACGCGCGATGACAAGCTGACCTATCTGTTTAGGGCTTCGTATGAAGTTTCACCCGAAGTGAATGTCTACGCGAGCTATGCAACCGGCTTTAAGGCAAGTTCGGTGAACCTGTCGCGTGATAGCCGTCCATCGGACGCAGATTTTATCGCAGGTCCCGCCGGATCGACTTTCGCGGCGCCAGCATCACCCATCCTTGATGCAGGGCTGGCATTGCCGAACCTGCGTTCAGGGTCGCGCTTTGCTGGACCAGAAGAAGCCGAAGTCTACGAAATTGGTTTGAAAGCCAATTGGGATGGTATCGGCGTTAATCTCGCGCTGTTTGACCAAACCATCGAAGGTTTCCAAAGCTTCGCCTTTACCGGTACCGGCTTTGCGCTTCGAAATGCGGGTCAGCAATCGGTCCGCGGATTTGAATTGGATGTCAACATTCAGCCCGCAGATGGCCTGGTCTTCACCTTTGCCACAACCCATCTTGACCCAATCTTTGATGATTTCCCGGGCAGTGTTCTGGGCGATCTGACGGGTGAGCGTCCGGGCGGAATTCCGGCATGGGCGATTGCGACATCGGCGACTTACACGCATGAATTTGGCAATTCGGGCAACCGTTTGATCACCCGGATTGACTATAATCATGAAAGCAACACGGACATTAATAACGGTCTGCCGACATTCAACACAGCCAATGGCAACACCGAGATTTTCCGCCGCGAGGTAAACCTTGTGAACGGTTCGATGACCTTTGCGATGGATAACGGGGTTGAATTGGGCCTGTGGGGCCGCAACCTGCTCGACGATCAATATATCAGCACCGTGTTTGACGGTGTCGCACAATCGGGCACAGTATCGGGCTACCCAAGCGCGCCGCGCACATACGGCGCATTGGTTCGCTTTAAATTCTGATTTAGACCGTGAGGGCGGGCGCAGTCAGCATTGGCTGCCTCGTCCTCGCGGCACAGTTGGAGAGGGGCTGAGCGCACAGACGCTCGGTCTAGGGGAGAGGGGGCCTTTTGGCCTCCTTTCTTTTTT
>CAZDHB010000022.1:0-6190 GCA_964505255.1 uncultured Porphyrobacter sp. | reverse complement strand
GCGCACAGACGCTCGGTCTAGGGGAGAGGGGGCCTTTTGGCCTCCTTTCTTTTTTGTCTTACCTTTTTTGTGGCCTCACTTGATTTTGATCAGGCGGCGCTTGCGCGAAGGGCCGCTCAGCTTGTCCGTCGGTGAGGTAAAGCTAGCGTCAAAGCGCGCGCAAGGCCTGTGCGGGTTTCGCCCTCAGCAAAGGCAGAGAGCCTCCTAAGGCAAAGCTCAAAACCACAACCAGCCCAAGGCCCAGCACAGCCAAAATCTCACCCCAATTGGGCAGCCAGTCAAATTCGAACAATTGCGTCACCACCAGCCAGCCAAGCCCGCTGCCGAGCGCCAAGGCCACGATCGCCAGAGCCCCTGCCAAAAGCAGATATTCAATCAATTGCATAATCAGAACCTGCCGCCGATCAGCGCCCAACACCCGCAAGACGACCGTGTCATAAGTGCGTGATGCGCGCGCAGCCGCAATTGTCCCGAGCAAGACGGCGAGCCCGGCCAGCACCGCGACACTGGCCGCGGCCAAGGTGGCAAGGCCGACTTGTTCCAGCAAGGTTCGGGCTTGCACCAGCACATTACCAACCTCGATCACCGAGCTTGAGGGAAGCTCTTTCACAAGTCCTTGGAGCAGGGGCGCGGTCTCAGTTCCCTCTGCCAGTTCGATTGTCGCGGCCAGATTGTGGGGGACATCGGTCATTACATTGGGGCTGAAAACGAAGACGTAATTGAAATTCATATTCTCCCAATTGATCCGGCGCAAACTGCTGATCCGGGCGGTTTTTTCCACGCCCAGAATACCAAAGGTCAGCATATCGCCGATCTCCAGCCCGGCTGCCTCGGCAAATTCGTAATCGATCGAGACCAGCGCCTCGCCAGCATAATCCTCGGCCCACCACTCGCCCTCGGTAATTTCGCTGCCCATCGGCAAGCGCGGCGAATAGGTTAGTCCGCGCTCCCCGCGCAAAGCCCATGCCCCCTCGGGCAATTCTTCCAGCTCTGCGGTGCGGGTCATCGCGCCCTCTGCGCCAAACGCCAAGACCGAACCGCGCAGGGCCGGAACCGTGTTGATCGCAGCATCGGGATCGCTTTGGCGGACAATGGCTTCGAAATCGGCAATCCTGTCACGCGGCACATCCAGCACGAAATAGTCAGGCGCCTGCTCGGGCACGCGGCTCTCGATATTGCCATTGATCGCGGATTGGATCGCGGCCAGCAAGACAAAGGCTGACAAGCCAAAGCCGAGCGCCGTCACCAGCGCCGTGGTGGAGGAGCCGGGGCGGTGCAGATTGGCGAGCGCATTGCGGGCAATCGGGCTTTGCGGACGCGGCGCGGACCCGGCGATCTTGCGGATGACCCAGCCCAGACCAAACAGCATGGCGAGCGAGGCCGCGGCGCCCAAAAGAAAAGCGCCCGATAACAGCGGGCGGCTGGCCGTCAGCAAAGCCAAGGCGATGATCGCCGCCAGACCTGCGCCAATCACGATGCGCGCATCTTTATCCTGCGTCAGCGGCGCAACCCGCGCGCGCATCAGCGCCATAGCAGGGAAGTGGCGCGCTCTGAGTAAAGGAGGCGCGGCAAAGATCAGCGCAACCAGCAAGCCATAGGTGAGCGCCACCAGCAGTGCCGGCACATCAATCACCAATCCTGTTTCGACCGGCAAAAGACCTTGCAACGCCGCACCCAGCAGCGGTGTCACGGCGACACCCACCGCCAGTCCGGCAAGCGATCCCACCAGCGCGGCGGCGCCGATTTGCAGCGCATAAATTCGGGCAATATCGCCCGAGGTCGCGCCAAGGATCTTGAGCGTTGCGACCGCTCTTCGGCGCGCGTCGAGATAAGAGGTGACCCCGCCGCCAATGCCAATTCCGGCGATCACCAATGCGGCCAGACCAACCAGCGTTAGAAACTCGCTCATCCGGCCAACAAACCGGTCTGCCCCGGGCGAGGCGCGGTCACGGTCGCGAAAGTCAAATCCGGACGCGGGGAAGCGGGTTTCCAAATCCTCGCGCACCGCATCAGGGTCGCGGTCGCTGGGGAACGCCACGCGTGTCTTGCTCTCATACATCGAGCCGGGTGCAATTAACCCCGCGCGGGCTGGCAAGTCCTCGGCCACGATCACCGTCGGCCCGAGCTGGAAACCCTCCGATAGCTTGTCTGGCTCAACCGCAATGATCCCGCCAACCTTGAGCGCCTCGGTGCCGATGACAATTTCATCGCCTGTATCAACGCCGAGCCGGTCTGCAGCCCCTTGGTCAAGCCATGCGGTATCTGGCTCAGGCGCGCTAACCGAACGGCCATCTTTGAGCGTTAATTCACCGTAGAGGGGATAGGCTGCATCCACCGCCTTCAGACCAATCGGCGCAGCGGCATCGCCCTTTCGCGCCATGGCCTGCAAGCGAAAACCGGAGGATAGCTGGCCATATTCGTCCAAGGCGGCGCGTTCTTCATCGGTAAGGCTGCGCTGCCACAATTCAATTTCCAGATCACCGCCGAGCAATTCTTGCCCGCGATTGGCCAGCTCACCTTCAATCGCAGCGGTTAGCGTCCCGATTGCGGCAAGCGCGCCGGTGCCAAGGAAAAGGCACACCAGCAGCAGTCTCAGGCCGCGGAAGCGCGCATTGAGGTCGCGCCGGGCGATCCGCCATGCCTGGCCCCAACTCATGCTGGCTCTCAGGCTTGCTGCCGTCTCTGGCGCGCTCATGCGGCGCTATCGCTGATGATGCGGCCGTCTTCCATCTTGAGCACGCGGCCGCATTGCTCGGCCAGCTCAGGATCATGCGTAATCACCAGCAGGGTCGCGCCGGTCTCAGCGCGGCGGGCGAACAGCAATTCGGTAATCTCATGGCCGGTTGCCGCATCAAGGTTGCCGGTGGGTTCATCAGCAAAAATAAGATCCGGGCGCGGAGCGATGGCGCGGGCAATGGCCACGCGTTGCTGCTCGCCGCCTGATAATTGCGTTGGATAATGGCTTAGCCGGTGGTCCAAACCAACGGCCTTCAATTCTGCCTCCGCGCGGGGCTGAGCATTGTCCTCGCCGGCCAATTCCATCGGGGTCGCCACATTTTCGCTCGCCGTCATGGTTGGCAGCAAGTGAAAAGCCTGAAGGACGATCCCGATCCGTCCGCGCCGCGCCCGGGCCAGCGCATCCTCGTCCATGGCCGCAAAATCCGCGCCCGCAACGCTCAAAGTGCCGCTGCTTGCCCGCTCTAGCCCCGATAGCACCGCCATCAACGAGCTTTTGCCCGAACCCGATGCGCCAAGCAGGGCAACCGTTTCACCATGCTCAATCTCGAGATCAATTCCGCGCAGGATTTCAACCGGTGCGGCCTCGCTGCCGAGGGTCAAGGTCAGGTTTTTGGCAGAAATAGCGACTTGAGAATTTGTCATGGGCTTGCGATGGGGGGAGGGGGATGAAAGCACAAGGACACTCACAGATGTTGTTACGCGGTTTATCGATAGCTTTGCTCGCCTTTGCGATGAGCGCGTGTGACAATGCGCCCCCTGCGACCAGCGAGACCAGCCCGCAAACCGAACCACAAATCCGCGAGGACGTGAAACCGGTGATGGGGCCGGAGCGCGTCATTCTTGCCTTTGGGAACAGTCTGTTTGCTGGATATGGGGTGGGCATAGAAAATTCCTACCCCGCACAGCTTGAAAATGCGCTGCGAGCGAGCGGTGTGAACGCCAAAATCGTCAATGCCGGGGTTTCCGGTGATACAACTGCGGCAGGATTGCAGAGACTGGCGTTCACTTTGGATGCGCAGGATACGCCGCCAGAAATGGTCTTGCTGGAGCTGGGCGGGAATGATCTGCTGCGCAATATCGCGCCGAGTGAAACGCGGGCCAATTTGGCGGCCATGATCGAGGAGATTTCCTCGCGCGGGATCAAACCGGTTCTTTACGGCATGCGTGCGCCGCCCAATTACGGGCCGGAATTTCAGAGCGAATTTGATGGTCTCTACGGCGAATTGGCCGAGGAAACTGATGCTGAGCTGATCCCATTTTGGCTGGAGAGCATATATCAGCGCCCCGAGCTGTTTCAGGACGACCGGATTCATCCCACGCGCGATGGTCTTGGCGAATTGGTAAAGGCCACGAAGGGGGCGGTGACCACCGCGCTTCCCGAGCTTGAAGAGACCGAATAGGCGTGCCCTTGCGATGAGCGGGAGCCCGCTCCTCGATTGCCGCTAAAGCGCTTTGACGGCGCCTTCTTGCACTTCCCATATCGCTGCCTCGTCCGCGATGGCGGAAAACGGGGCGAGTTCCGTGCCCGTCATCCACACTTGCGCGCGGCTGGCCCGCAACCGCTCGAACAAGGCGATCCGGCGATCCGGGTCGAGATGCGCGGCAACCTCGTCGAGCAGCAGGATAGACGCCCGCCCTTTTTCAGCGAGCGCGGTATGCGCCAAGGTCATGGCCAGCAGCAGCGCCTTTTGCTCGCCGGTTGAACACATCGCTGCGGGCGTGCGTTTTGCGGCATAAGACACCTCCAGATCATCGCGGTGAGGCCCAATCAGCGTGCGTCCCGCAGCGCGGTCTGCAGCGCGGCTGTCATGCCAGGCCTGGCTCAGCCAATCGGCGGTGACCGCATCGATGATACCATTGACCTCGCTTGCCGAACCGGGCGGGGTTTGCGGCGCATAGGTGAGGGCCGGGCGAGGGAAGGGAGCCTCGGGCGCGCAGACTATTTCGGCCATCATCGCATCCACCAGCCGCGCGCGTCCGGCGGCCAGTTTTGCGCCATGTTCGGCCATTTGCGCCTCAATTCCGCTGAGCCAGAGCGGATCAGGCGCATTTTCGGCCGTCAGCAGCCTATTTCTCTCGCGCAGCGCGGTTTCATAGCGGCTGGAATGGCGCGCATGCTCTGGATCAAGCG
The DNA here is from genome assembly GCA_964505255.1 of uncultured Porphyrobacter sp. Lineage (GTDB taxonomy): Bacteria > Pseudomonadota > Alphaproteobacteria > Sphingomonadales > Sphingomonadaceae > Erythrobacter. The sequence continues at coordinate 1,320 of CAZDHB010000022.1, read as the reverse complement.
CCAGCGCCAGCCTGTCCATATAGCGCCGCCGCTCTCCCGCAGGCCCGGTGAACAGCCCATCCATCGCAGGCGTCAGCCAGCCAACCGCAAGCCATTCACCCATGGCAATCGCGCTTGCCTCGGCTGTGTTGATCCGCACCTTGCGCCGCGACGGCTGATCGCCGGTGGTGTATGTGCCAAGCCGCGCTTCGCTTGCCTGCGCCTCTGAGGTGAGGCTGGCAGCAACGGTAAAGCCGTTTTGCCCACCTGCCTGCGCCATATCGGTCATGGCCGCCCGGCGCAGCCCCCGGCCCGGTGCCAAAAGGGACAGCGCCTCGAGAATATTGGTCTTTCCTGCGCCATTGGCCCCGATCAGCAGATTGAGCTGCGCGGTTTCGGTCAGCGTGGTCTCTGCATGATTGCGAAAGGCGCTTAAGGAAATATGGCGAAGGGCCATGGCGGTCAGATTGCGGTCCGTATCGGGTGAAAGACGAGCTGCTGCGATAGCCGTCAAGGCCGCGGGTGGCCAGCGCAGAAGGCAATCGGATTCTGCAACCTCTAAATATTGGTGAAAATTCCCAATCTTTCGGATTGATGAACAGAACTGTTCAGCCCTCAAATCGAAAAAATGGCGGAATTCTGCGGTTTTTCGAGTTTGGCACACCGGTTGCAGAGCATTGGGCAACTCCTCGGAATGATCCAAGGACGAACTTAGGAAGGACTAAAAACCATGACAAACATCATCGACAACCGTTTCGTAGCCGCCGTTTCTGCTCTCGCTTTCTCAGCCGTTTTGATGAGCATCGCAATCGGTCCTGCAACTTCAGCCGCTGGTTTTCTCGCTTAATCTGGGCCTAATCTAGACCCAATCAGGCAAACCACTGGTTTCATCCCCTCTTTAAAAGGAACCAACACCATGTCCCCTTTCAACTTCAATTCAGCCAATGCCGTCGCGGCCGTTTTCTCTCTGCTCGTATCGGGCGCTTTCATGGCCACCGCGATCGTCCCTGCAACCCCTCTTGGAGTGTATGTATGACCAAGTTAAGCAATCAGGACCCGATTGGTGGTCCTCCATCCAAATCATTCCGCCTAGATCGGCCGAATGGCAAGGTGATGGGTGTATGCTCGGGTTTGTCCAGACATTTCGGTATCGATAGTCTCTGGGTTCGCATCGGCTTTGTCGCAGCAACCTTGATTGGCGGCGGAGTGCCCATCCTGATCTATCTGGCAATCGGATTGATCGCCGACTAATAACGTGGCCGTTGAAGGCTGATCCCGGTTTTCGGACCTGCCACGTTCCAACTTCGAACAAACCGGGAGGGGCCAATGCGGCCCCTCTTT
>CAZDHB010000021.1:20330-42551 GCA_964505255.1 uncultured Porphyrobacter sp. | reverse complement strand
GTGCGGTTTATTCCGCTCAAACTTTTCCTTCGCCATTACTCAAATAACCTCTGCTTAAATTGAATTTCCTGTGGGGAGATAGGCGGCACCCACAGCAACTTGGCGCCGCCCCTAGACCTTGCGAAAGCGTTACGCAAGCTTCTCTTTCACTTCCTGTGCAACACTTGCGGGCACTTCCTCGTAATGAGAGAATTGCATCGTGTATTGCGCACGCCCTTGGGTGAACGATCTCAGCTCGTTCACATAACCAAACATATTGGCCAAGGGAACGAATGCATCAACCGCCTGAGCGTTACCGCGGCTGTCAGTGCCTTGGATTTGCCCGCGACGTGAATTGAGGTCGCCGATCACATCACCGAGATAATCCTCGGGCGTTACAACTTCGACCTTCATCACCGGCTCAAGCAATTTGATACCGGCCTTTTGCGCCGCGTCGCGCATCGCGCCCCGGCCACAGATTTCAAACGCCACGGTGCTACTATCAACATCGTGGTATTTACCGTCGATCAGACGGATGGTGAAATCGATGATCGGGAAGCCCACGAGATAGCCGCTCTCGGCTTGCTCGCGCATGCCTTTTTCAACCGACGGGATATATTCGCGCGGAATGTTACCGCCCTTGATCTCGTCTTCGAAGACGATGCCTTGGCCGCGCTCACCAGGGGTGACCACAACTTTGGCTTCACCAAACTGACCCGAACCACCAGACTGTTTCTTGTGGGTGTAAGTCAGTTCGACTTCGCGGCCGAGAGACTCGCGGTAAGCCACTTGCGGGGCACCGACATTCGCCTCAACCTTGAACTCGCGCTTCATCCGGTCGACCAGAATATCAAGGTGGAGCTCGCCCATGCCTTTAATGATGGTCTGGCCGCTTTCGTGATCGGTTGTCACACGGAAGCTTGGATCCTCGGCCGCCAAGCGATTGAGCGCAACGCCCATTTTCTCTTGGTCAGCCTTGGTCTTAGGCTCAACCGAAAGCTCGATCACAGGATCGGGGAATTCCATCCGCTCCAGAATAATCGGCTTGGACGTATCGCACAGCGTATCGCCGGTTGTTGTTTCTTTCAGCCCTGCAATCGCAACGATATCGCCGGCAAATGCCTCTTCGATGTCTTCGCGGTTGTTGGAGTGCATCAAAAGCATCCGGCCGATCTTTTCCTTCTTCTCCTTGACGGAGTTCATCACACTACCCTTGGCGAGTTGCCCCGAATAGATGCGCGTGAAGGTCAGCGATCCCACGAAAGGATCGTTCATGATCTTAAAGGCCAATGCACTGAACGGCGCATCATCGGATGATGGACGCTCGTCCTCTTCGTCGCTGCCCGGCAGCACGCCTTTAATGGCGGGCACGTCGAGCGGGCTTGGCATGTAATCAACCACCGCATCAAGAAGCGGCTGCACGCCTTTGTTTTTGAAGGCAGAACCACAAAGGACAGGAACGAATGCACGCTCCATAGTGCCTTTGCGGATGAGGCGCTTCAAAGTGGCCGCATCAGGCTCTTCACCCTCGAGGTAAGCTTCCATGACATCGTCATCTTGCTCAACCGCTGTTTCAAGCAGCTTCTCGCGGTATTCAGCGGCCTTATCAGCCAGATCAGCAGGAATATCGACATAGTTGAACGTCGCGCCGAGGTTCTCGTTTTCCCAAACGATCCCGCGCATATTGACCAGATCGACAACGCCTTGCAGGTCGCTTTCCGCACCAATCGGGAGATAAAGGACCAGCGGGGTCGCGCCCAGACGGTCAATGATCGACTGAACGCAGTAATAGAAGTCCGCCCCGGTACGGTCGAGCTTGTTGATAAAGCACATCCGCGGAACGCCGTATTTATCGGCCTGACGCCAAACGGTCTCAGACTGAGGCTCTACGCCGGCAACCCCGTCAAACACGGCAACAGCACCGTCGAGCACCCGCAAGGAACGCTCGACCTCAATAGTGAAGTCAACGTGGCCGGGTGTATCAATGATATTGATCCGGTGCTTGGGGCCTTCGCCATCTTCTGCCTGCCAGAAAGTGGTGGTCGCAGCCGAGGTGATCGTAATCCCCCGCTCTTGCTCTTGCTCCATCCAATCCATCGTCGCCGCGCCATCATGCACTTCGCCGATCTTGTAGGACTTACCAGTGTAATACAGGATGCGTTCGGTCGTAGTGGTCTTACCGGCGTCAATATGCGCCATAATCCCGATATTGCGATAACGCTCCAGCGGATACTCGCGGGCCATAATCTTTATTCCTTAACGCGTTTGCCAAAGACCGCAGGGGGCGGGTTTGGCGTGGGGAGGAAGCTATTCCATGCGGAACCTTCGCCTCCATATAGTCTCAAATGTGACAGCCGGAAGACCATGCTCCCGGCCAGTCCACACATCTCTTAACCGTGCAATTACCAGCGGTAATGCGAGAAGGCACGGTTGGCATCAGCCATCCGGTGCGTATCTTCGCGCTTTTTAACAGCATTGCCGCGATTGTTCGCCGCATCCATCAACTCGCCCGAAAGACGCGCCGACATGGTGGTTTCCGCACGTCCACGCGCTGCAGAAATCATCCAGCGAATGGCCAGCGCCTGCGCCCGCTCGTCGCGGACCTCAACCGGCACCTGATACGTCGCACCGCCGACACGGCGGCTGCGCACTTCGACCTGAGGCTTCACATTGTTGAGCGCCTCATGGAACAATTCGACAGGGTTGGTTTTGGCCTTGGCCTCAACCGTATCAAGCGCACCGTAAACAATCTTCTCTGCTACGGCTTTTTTCCCGTCGAGCATCAGATTGTTCATGAATTTGGACAGAATCTGATCACCGAACTTTGGATCAGGCAGGATTTCCCTTTTTTCGGGACGACGACGACGTGACATTCTTCATAACTCCTTTGGAGTGCGGTGGCCCTTTCCGGGTCCACCTTGCGGCACCAGCCAGCTCCCTCACTCGGCCACCCAAAGACTACCTTCGTATGGTGCCTGAGTGAGGGAGCGAGCCGCCGCCGCGCTAATTCTTATTTCGGACGCTTGGCGCCGTATTTCGAACGGGACTGCTTGCGATCTTTCACCCCTTGGGTGTCGAGCACACCGCGCAGCACATGATAGCGTACGCCGGGCAAGTCGCGCACACGGCCGCCGCGGATCAGCACAACCGAGTGCTCCTGCAGATTGTGGCCCTCGCCCGGAATATAGGAGATAACCTCACGCTGGTTGGTGAGACGCACCTTGGCCACTTTGCGCAATGCAGAGTTCGGCTTCTTCGGGGTTGTCGTATAGACACGAGTGCAAACGCCGCGCTTCTGCGGGTTTTGCTCCATCGCAGGGACCTTTGACTTGACCTTCTGCGGAACGCGGCCCTTGCGGACCAGCTGGTTAATCGTTGGCATGTTTGTCCTTTGCCTTCGGGTTCGTGGCAAAGTCGCATCGGAAGAAGAGTGAAAGCTTGCAGTCGGCCGATCGTTTGCTGACAGCGGAGCCTCGATCTTTCCAAGGCGGCCTGTCTCAAACGGGCTATTGCAAACTGAAACGCTCCACCCGGGCAAATTTGCCGGATTACTTTGTCGGTTGCCCCATTCAAACAGGGGGCATGAACCGCCAATGTTCAGTCGAATTCATTGAGAAACAAAGGTATCCCCTGTTTCCAGAGCGCGCCACTAGCCGCGCCGCGCTCGAAGGTCAAGCAGGGTTTTGCACTAGGTGAGCCTTGCACTCAGCCAAAGCCGGCAAGCCAAACCTTCGCCTCACCGCGCTCATTCGATAAAGTTCAGCGTGAGTACAAACTCATCTGGCTCGGAGTTCAAGTTTTTCGCGCGCAGCAAAAGATTGCCCAGGCCCTCTCCGCTGATCATGTCACTCGCCGACACGACCAACCGCGAATTGAGCCCCTCGCCGCCGTCATCATCGCTCATGATCGTCGCAAAGCCGAACCCTGTTTTTACACCCAGTTCAAGCATGGGGTCGGCGTCACCGAGCTCTATGCGCCGTAGATTGATCTCCAGCCGCCGCCAATCACGATTTTCGGCCATCAGCCGTGCTGCGACCTCTTCGCTAAAGAAAAACTCAGCCACGGCTTCATCATCGACGTCAAAAGTCCGTACAAATGTACCGGTGGCTCCAGCTAGCCCAAGCTCCCTTGGCTCAATAACCGGAATAGGAATGATATCACCGCGCACAACCGTAAGCTGGTAAGGGCCATCATTGGAGAGGCTTTGCCCGACCTCGACGATATATTCACCGTCACTTGGGGTGACGAAGGATAGCGAGGCGGCATAGCCCTCGCCCCCGTCATCGTCGTAAGCCAATTGGCTTTCCGGAGAGCCAAGCTGTGTTATGCGCAAAACGGGATCAACCTCAGTCCCTTCTCCACCTGCCGCGTCGAATTGCCATTCGCGCCCGCGTTCAGACGTGAAGCGGAACTTTTGCGGATCGATCCCGCGCAGCTCACCGCTAAAGCTGGACTGCGTTGCATCAGCATCAATCCTGCGAACGGGTGTCGGCGTAAAGCCAGCGGGCCGGACCAACACGTCAAATGCAGAGTTTTCGCCCTCGCCTCCGCCGCCGCTGGGCGAAATTTGGAGTGTAACGACCGTGCGCGAGCGATCCTCTGGGATCAGCAAAACACGTGCACCAAGCCCGAACCCGCCATCATCATCCGAAGCTATGGTTTCCCCGCCCGCATCAACGACATTGAGCATCGGATCAAACCCGTCTCCTCCGCCTGCTTCTATAACGTCGACGATAAGCGCTTCGCCGGATTTCAGCGAGAGCTCAATCTCGGCTGAACCCTCGGACAATTTCCCCTTGATAAGGGATACACTGCAAGGATCGTCTGACGTGCATTCTTGCGCCAACGCCGGTGCCCCGCTGGCCAGCAGCCAAGCAATCGCGGCTGCCTTAAATGTGCGTATTTTTGAAACGGCCATCAATTGATCTCCTGAGGTTTGGCTCATGATCGGCAAAGTCCGGAATTCCCCGTCAACGATTGCAATGAGCGGCTCGTAGAAAAAAGCGGCCCTTAGAAAAGTGCGGCTCGTAGAAAAACCTTTATGAGTACAGGTTTAAACCAAATATGATGAATGAACAGCCCCCGCCGGGCAAATGCGTCAGATAAACCGGGCCGGCTAAACCAATAATGTATCCTACTGGCCAATAATGTATCCTACTGGAGAGAGGAACGCGGCACAGCCTCAAGCGTTATAAGTGATGGCCAAACTGTATTTGCTGAAAGACAAGCTTGCCTCACAATCTCGCTCAAGACAGCTATAGAAAAGCGGCGCGCGATTACCTGAAACGAACAGAGAAAGTCGCTGACCACAGTGTTCGAAAAATTTTGACGCTTTGAAACAGGCTCAGAAATTGCTAAAAGAAACAGATATGACTGATGTCAAGGACAACCAAGAGCTAACGGACAAGCAGCGTGACGTGCTGGATTTGCTGCTCGATCATATGACATCGAAGGAGATCGCGCTCCATCTCGATATCTCCCCCCATACCGTCGATCAAAGGATCGGCATTGCGCGGCGCAAGCTGAACGCAAACTCGCGCTCGCAGCTGGTTCAAAAATACCGAGCGCTCGCCTCCGATAATGTCGGCGGAATCACTGAACAATTTGCCCCTGCAAGCGGCACGCAACCCTCCGGCGGCATATACGGAAAACCCGTATATCAAGATTCCTACATTGTTAACGACGGCTCTCCTGCGCTTAAAACATGGTCGGGCGGCGCGGAGAACGTTCGTCCGGTTCAGGGTCAGACTGGTGCGCAGAGCCGGTTTAGCAGTGAACCTTCAGACGATCTCCGCGTCGTTCCAGAGATTTTTGATGGTCGTTTTGGAACATACGCAAGGATCGGCACTATTCTCTCCATGGCAGCAATGATTTTGATCTTGATGCTTGGCGGGTTAGCAATGTTTAGCGAGCTATCAGCTCTACTCGCCCCCTAAGTGGTCTATTTGAGTAGTGATAGCTTAGGCTGACCACATGCTGCCAGTGGAAACGCTGGCGGATATGCGTTTGAGACTTGCTTAGGCTCATTCCAAAAAACCCGGCCAAATCTCTGCCTTTTTTAGACGAATGGTAAGGAGATACGTTGATGACTATGCCTTTGGAAACAGCCCGCCTTCGCATTGCCCGCGATTTAGAAGAAGCGGAAACAGCAATCGACGATGCACTGCTTCGCCAATCTAAACTCATGGAAACGCTGGTCGATAGCCGCCGTGCAACAAAGTCCGGCCCGTTCACCGGTCAAAGCGCCCTGCTCAGGCTTGCCAAATCTCAGCAAACATTGATCTCGGCCGGCGGTGAGCTGGCACGGGTCCATGGCCAGATGAGCGAGATTCAAAAGGAAAAGCTTGGCTTCGACGAGTGCCCGGATGAGCCAATGGCCACGGTTGAGACAACCGGCGACCGGTCAGCCGCTGCCTAAGCGTAAGTAGTTTGGCATTTGAAGCTTTGTGAAGTAAACGCATAGTAATGTCTGTGTATCTGATCTTTGTGAACAGCTTCGCGGTTCTATGCGCCTGTTTTGCTGGAATTAGAGGCGGCGCCCCGGAAAGGGTCGTCGCCTTTGCCTATTCCTTGTGGGTGTTAGCAGGGCCGATTTACAAGACTTGGGGCGATCCCCATTTCGATCGGCTCGACCCCATCAATCTGGCGATCGATGGCGGACTAATGCTGGTGCTGGTCATCGTGGCGCTCAAAGCCAATCGGGTGTGGCCCATGCTTGCGGCCGCCTTTGCTCTTTTGCCGATGATGGGTCACTTCGCGCGCGGCGTCAATCTGGATGGGATGCAGCGCGCCTATTGGGCCATGACAGAACCGGCGCCGCTGGCCATCGCTATTATCCTGGCGACAGGGGCTTTCCTGCATACCAAACGCCAAGAAAGCCGGGGCGAATACCGTGACTGGCGACTGGTTACTGTCCCCTAATGCCCGGCACGGCGAGCGGGTCTTTAGGAACCCGCACCTAGCCATTCCCGTTTAAGCAATCCGAACACGCAAACGTCGCGCAAACCGATGTGCATTAGCTCATGTTCGCGAAACAGCGCCTCCTGCTCAAAGCCAAGGCCTTTTAGCAATCGGATCGACGCCTCATTCTCGCAGTCGACATCAGCCACCAGCTTGCGGCAACCATCCGCATTAAACAAATGCTGCAAAAGTGCCGCCACACATTCGCTTGCCACGCCCTGTCGTTGCCGGGACGCAGCGGTAATATAGCCGATCTCCTCAACCCCTGCCTCATGCGCTGGCACCGCAACCAGCCGGGCCGCCACGTCACCTTTGTCATCAGCCGCAATCCATGTCCGCCCGTTCCATTCAGGATCAGCCAACCACCCCCACAATTCCGCCTCGTCTGCAAAGGCTGGCCTTGTCAGATAGCGGCATTGCTCGGGGTCTGAGAGCGTTGGAAACAAGGCGGCGCAGTCGCTTTCTCGAAGGCTGCGCAAAGTAAAGCGCGGCGTCGAAATTTGCGGCACTTCAATCATGTCTTATTCCTTAGCTGGGCCTCAGCCCTCGGTCAGGAAAGCGGCCAGAGATTTCACTTTCTTCTGGCGCCATTGCGGCAGCGGCGCGACCAGCCAATAGGCGCGCAGACCAGGCTCCGGCCCCTCCAGCGACACCAGCCGCTCTGCCGCGATCGCATCGGCCACCAGTAATTCGGGCAGACGCGCCTTGCCCAGCCCTGCCATCGCGCTTGACAGGGCCTGCCCCGCATTGCTGACGGTGATGGTCACATTGGCATCCTCAGGCACATCAGGACCCCAGGAAATCCAATTGTCCGGCACGCTGCCATCGGCCGTCTTGGCCGCGACGGTCACCCTGTTTGCCGGGGCCAGCTCAACCCCTTCCAAATCGCCGGGTCCGTCAATCAAACGGATCGCCATATCCAGATTAGCCTCGGTAAAATCGGCATTCTCATCGGCAACAAACACGAATTGCACGCCGTCATTTTGCGCCGCGAATTCCGCCAGCTTGGGCGCAAGCCATTGGGCATAGAATTCTCTCGGCGCTGCAATGGTATAGCGGTCGCTTGCCTGCCCTGCTTGCATGGCCTGAACGCTCTCTTCAAACTTCAGGAATGCCTCGCGCAGCGCATCAAGCCCCGCACCGCCTTCCTCGGTCAATTCCAGCCCCTTGCTTGTGCGGCGGAAAAGCACAGTACCCAGATGATCTTCCAAAGCCCTGATCTGCTGACCAACGGCGGCCGGGGTAACGGCCAGCTCATCTGCCGCACGGGTAAAAGACAAATGCCGTGCTGCGGCATCGAACACGCGCAGGGCGTTGAGAGGAAGATGAGTCCGTTTCATAAGAATTGCCGATCTAATTGCGACAAGCGCATGAAACAAGTCGCATGCACTATTCCTTTGCTGTATGCTCTCTTTTTAGCACGTTTTAAGGCGCTCCGGATCGACTTTTCGAACCGCGAGGTAAAGGACTCGAATGAAAGAGCAGAGCAAGCTTGCTGCAAACGACGCCGATCATGTGATCCGCGAAACCGGCCACGCGGGGCTTGCGCTTGACCCGCCGGACGGTCCGGCTGGCCGTTATGTCAATCGTGAGCTGAGCTGGCTGGCGTTTAACCGGCGCGTGCTGAGCGAGGCGGACAACAATCGCTATCCTTTGCTTGAGCGGCTGCGTTTCCTCTCTATCTCGGCCAGCAATCTTGACGAGTTTACCATGATCCGGATTGCCGGATTGGAAGGACAGGCCAGCCGCGGGATCGAGACAACCGCGATTGATGGCGCCAGCCCATCACAGCAATTGGCCGCAATCCGGGCCGAAGTGCTCGATATTGAGCAACGCCAACAAACCATTCTGGCCGATCTGCAAGAACAACTGGCCGAGCAGCAGATTCATATCGCGCTCAACGTGGACAGTCTTTCCAAGGGGCAGCAAAAATGGCTGGAGCAGTATTTCTCAAAGGAAATACTGCCGCTGATCACCCCGCAAGCGATTGATCCCTCGCACCCCTTCCCCTTTGTCGCCAATCTCGGGATGGGCGTCATTTTCCGGCTAAAGCGCGCAAAAGGGCAAGCGGGCCTGGTTGAAATGGTGCTCATCCCCAATGGGGCGCCGCGCTTTATCAGACTGCCCGATGACCTTGCCAAAGCCGCGGGCGACATCAAGCAGGACGATAGCGGCGCTTACGCCGAACCGAGCGATGCGATCTATGTCACGATCGAGTCTCTTATTACGCATTTCGCCAAATTGCTCTTTCCGGACTTTAAAATTGCAGGCGACGGCGTTTTCCGGGTCCTGCGCGACAGTGATATCGAGGTCGAGGAAGAGGCCGAGGATCTGGTGCGCTTCTTCCGCTCCGCGATTCAGCGGCGCCGGCGGGGCCGCGCGGTTTTGCTGGAACTTGATGCTGATTGCGATCCGGCCGCAGAAGCCTTGCTGCGCGAACAATTCGATGTGGACGATGCCATGACCGTCAAGAGCGAGGGCATGCTTGGCCTGCGGCATCTTGATGCAATTTGCGCAGAGCCGTCACCAAAACTGAAATTTGCGCCATTTGATCCGCGTTACCCCGAACGAATTCTGGCCCATGATGGCAATTGCTTCTCCGCCATTCGCGAAAAAGACATCGTCATCCATCACCCTTACGAAAGTTTCGAAGTGGTGGTCGATTTCCTGCGGCAGGCAGCGGTCGATCCCCAAGTCGTCTCAATCAAGCAAACGCTGTACCGCGCTGGCGATCAGTCCCCGGTCATTGCCGCTTTGATCGAGGCCGCTGAGGCGGGCAAAGCGGTGACTGCCGTGGTCGAGATCAAGGCCCGCTTCGATGAGGAACGCAACCTTCATTGGGCCAATCAGCTTGAACGCGCAGGCGTGCAGGTCATTTACGGTTTCACCGAATGGAAAACGCATGCCAAGGTCAGTCTGGTGGTCCGCCGCGAGGACGATGGTTACAAGACCTATTGCCATTTTGGGACCGGCAATTACCACCCGATCAACGCACGCATCTACACCGACTTCAGCTATTTCACCGCCGATCCTGCGCTGGGCCGCGATGCGGCAAAGCTGTTCAATTTCATCACCGGCTATGTCGAGCCGAGCGAGCTTGAAAAACTAGCCGTTTCGCCGATCGGTCTCGCCGACCGCTTGTTCCAATTGATCGACCGCGAAATCGCCAATGCCAAAGCGGGCAAACCGGCCGGCATTTGGGCCAAGCTCAATTCGATCACGCATCGGGAAACAATTGACCGGCTTTATGCTGCAAGTCAGGCAGGGGTGGAGATCAAACTGGTCGTGCGCGGCATTTGCTGCTTGAAAGCAGGCATACCGGGCCTGTCGGAGAATATTCAGGTCAAGTCGATCATTGGCCGTTTTCTGGAACATGGCCGCCTCTGGGCCTTTGCCAATGGCCATGACTTGCCCAGCCGCAAGGCCGATCTGTTCGTCACCAGCGCCGATGCCATGTCGCGCAATTTTTACCGGCGGGTCGAGGTCTTGGTGCCGATCACCAACAAGACCGTGCATGATCAAATTCTCTCGCAAGTGATGCTGGCTAATATCATCGATACAGAGCAAAGCTGGGAATTGCTGAGTGACGGGACTTACAAACGCACGCGCGAATTGGCAGACACTGACGCGGCGGAGGCCGCGGGCGAGCTGAGGGGGTTCAATTGCCATCAATATTTCATGAGCAATCCCTCCTTGTCGGGACGCGGCGCAGCCCTGACCGATCATTCAGTGCCTTATCTCTCGCTGAAGAAAACCGAGGGATCAGGCGAAAGCCCGTCATAGACTTCCCGCATTTGGCACAAACCGATGAAGCGCGGCGGCATCCCTTTTGCCGGGCGCAGGCGATTTTGCGGCGATGACCAACAAGCGCAAGTCTTCCTCCCGCAGGGGATCGCGCAAATTGCGCGCTGTTATCGATATCGGATCGAACACAGTGCGCATGGTGATTTACTCAGGCTCTGCGCGCTCGCCGGATGTATTCTGGAACGAGAAAGTTGCTGCGCGGCTGGGCCGGGATTTGTCGGACAGCGGCATGATACCAGACGATGCATCGCGCGAGGCGCTTGGCGCGCTTGCCCGCTATGCCATGATCCTGAGCGATCTGGATGTTGAGAACCGGCAATGCGTTGCCACTGCTGCTGCGAGAGATGCAAAAAACGGTGCCGCCTTCCTCAGCGAAGTGCGCGCTTTGGGTTTGGAGCCGCGGTTGCTATCGGGCGAGGAGGAAGCCATCGCCTCTGCCTCGGGCGCGCTTGGGGCGTTTCCCGATGCCGAAGGCCTTGTCGCTGATCTGGGCGGAGGCAGCTTGGAGCTGGTCCGCATCGCCAATCAAAGCGCTATGGATGCCGCCAGCCTGCCGTTTGGCACGCTGCGCTTGCCCGCTGTGCGCGCGGCAGGAGGGTTTGAACAAACCGTGGAGGCAGCGCTTGAAGAGACCGGTTTTGCCTCAAACCCCGGCTCGTCATCAAACCAAACCACCGCGAGCGATACGCTCTATCTGGTCGGCGGCACATGGCGCGCGCTCGCCGCCTTCGCGATGGATATGCTCGATTACCCGCTCACCGACCCGCATGGCTTTGAACTGCATGCTGAGGAAGCCGCAAAGATCGCCGCCAAATTGATCCAAACCGCACCCAAATCACTTCAGGGGCTGCGCGGTATCAGTCCGATGCGGGCAGAGTATCTGCCGGATGCGGCGGCATTGTTATCGGCACTTTTGACCAAAATCGCACCGAGGCGGCTGGTGTTCTCCTCATGGGGCCTGCGCGAGGGATTGCTGTTTCGCCAACTCGACCCGCTTGACGCAGTGAAAGACCCGCTGCTGGCCGGGGTTGACCGCTTTTCATCGGCCCGCGGCTCGCCGATTACCGATGCCTCTGCGCTTGCTGCATGGAGCGTGGGGCTCGCTATGGGCGATGGGCGCATTAACGAGCGGTTGCGGCTTGCCTCGGCCCAATTGGCAGTCGCGCTGCATCAGGTTGAACCCAACCTTAGAGCCGGTCACGCAAAGGAATGGGCTTTGGACAAGCGCTGGATCGCGCTTAGCCCGCGCGGCAGAGCAATGATTGCTGCTGCTCTTTACGGCAGTTTGGGACGCACCAACCTGCCCAAATCCTGGGGCCGCCTCGCCAGCGAGGAGGATTTGCACGAAGGGGTGACTTGGGGTCTGGGCTTTAGGCTGGGGCACCGGCTTGGCGCGGCATCGCGGGTTTCCATGATGACCAGCACATTGGAACGCTCGGCCAGCAAACTCACCCTAACGCTCGATCAAAGCCGGGCGGCGCTGGCGCATTATCCGGTCACGCGCGATCTCGACATATTGGCGGGATGGCTTGGGACTGAGGCGAGTATTGCCATCACCAATTTCGAACATTCAGAGACCGAGGCAGGTGGCGACGCTGTCAATGACAGCTAAAGGTGCAAGGGGTCTGCCGCGCACAAATCGGGGCGCACAAAAGCGGGCGCAGACCGCCCGAGACGCCATGCCTTAGGTCAATCCGCGGTGGCCGCCGCCGACAAGGGGAAAAAGGGAATGCGCACTTCCAGCGGGGAACCATCCTCACGCTTGAATGTGTAAAACCCTTCCATCGAGCCATGCGGCGTTTCCAAAGGGCAGCCCGAGACGTAATCATGCGTCTCACCGGGTGCGAGAGTTGGCTGTTCACCCACCACCCCTTCGCCGTCGACATGGCTGACCGCACCCAAAGCGTCTGTGATGCGCCAATGGCGGCTGATGAGCTTGACCGTTTCGCGCCCCAAATTTTCAATCCGGATATGATAGACCCAAAACCACTTGCCGATTTCCGGTTGTGATTGCTCGGGCATGAAATTTACCGCAACTCTCACCGCCACATCATGGCTGATCGCTGCATGCTGGAAAAGGGAATCCAAAGTCATAGGCGATAACCTATAGGCTATTGCGGCTGTCTCAAGGGGGCCGTTAAAGATTTGCCCAATGCGTTGCAGCTTTGCGTCAGGTCGATAGGCCAAACCCGCTTAATCAGCCGGATTGTGCTCAGCGAGAAACGTTTCAAGCGCGTCATACCAGGCCTGCTCACTTTGCGCTTTACCAAAGGAATGCCCCTCGCCCTCGATCACCAATTCGGTTGGCGGGATCACCGCTTTGCGCGCCGCCTTTTTCATGATCTCAAACTGTTTGAACGGCACGTTGGAATCGCGCGTACCATGGGCCAGCAGAACCGGCCGGTTCAGATTGCGGGCCAACCGATAAGGCGACACATCATCAAGATCGAACGATCTGTCTTCGCCTTCGATCTTGCGCGTCCAGCGCTTGCCCGCTTTGCGGGTTAGCACGCGCCGGTCATATTTCAGCATCTTGTCCCAATCGGTTACCCCTGCCCAGCTGGCAGCGCAGCGATAGCGTTCGGGATTTCTGAGCACGCCCCACAGCGCCGCATAACCGCCATAGCTGCCCCCGACGAGGCAAACCCGCTGCGGGTCAGCGATGCCTTCGGCAACCGCCCAATCCATGGCATCATCGAGGTCATCCTGCATCCCGCGCCCGACTTGCCCCACGCCGAGATCGTAAAAGGCGTCACCATAGCCGCCCGACCCGCGAAAATTGGGCTGGAGCACCGCGTACCCGCGATTGGCGAGAAATTGCACCTCGTCATCATAACGCAGTTGATCGCGGATCCCGAAAGGCCCGCCATGCGGCAAAATAATCAGCGGCAAATTCGACGCGGGCCGGCCGCGGGGCAAGGTCAGATAGGCCCGGATCATCGCGCCATCGCGCGCAGGATAGGAAAAGGCCACCGGCGTCGCCAGCTTCTCAAAGTCGATTTCCGGCCGATATTGGACCAGTTCGTCCAATTGGTTGGCTTCTGCATCAAACAGATAAAGCACCCCCGGATCAGCCTCTGACCCAGCATAAACGAGCATACGAGACCCGGTTTTGGAACGCGAGGTGACCCACGGATCCTTGCCGGCAAGCGCGGTTTTCAACCGATTGTAGGATTGCTCGTACTCGTCATCAAACCAGACGACTTGCTCGCGGTCATCGGTATAAAAAGCGGCGATTGGCTGGCCATCCTCGATCCACATCGCCTCGACATCCCAATCGGGATTCTCGTAAAATGTGTCGACCACCTCGCGCGTGTTGTAATCGAACAAGCGCACCCCGACTTTGCCGTTTTCGTCTTCTTCCAATGTGTAGCCTTGATCAGAGTCGCTGACGATCTGAATGACATCAAGAAAGCGGTCCGTTTCGCCCTCTTTCACCTTCGCAATTCGTTCAAACTCACTGCTCGCATTCGTCCGGTACCAGACATGCAGCGTCTTGCGGCGCCAACCCATCCCGAGCCGCACGGTGCCTTGCTCGTCAGCATACCAGAGCCAGACATTGCGCTTGGGTTCCTGCACTTCGGCCATCGCGCCATCGCGTTTCAGTTCATATCGAAAAACGGATGGGTAATCGCTGATGCTTTCCTGAACCGAAACCAAGGCGGTCGCCCCGCTCTCGTCGACGTGGATCACATCATCACCGTCCACCACCCCGTTGATCGGTCCAAGCGCAAAAGTGTCCTCTGACGCTGGATAATGCAGCACCAGCCGTTTGAAACTGACGACGCCGCCAAACCACAGGCCAGGCATGGACGCCGAGATCAGCAGCTTGTCATTGCCTGCCCAGCGGATCCAATTGATTGCCGTATCGCCGGCGAATGTGGTTGATGAGACCGGCTCGTTGGTCTCTGCATCAAAGACGACAATGCGCGCTTTCTTGTCGACCACTTGCTGGAAAGCAATCTGCCTTCCATCCGGGGAAATTTTGGCAGCGCGGAACAAGCTCCTGCTGGCAAAAGCCGCGGTCGAAATGCGTTCTGGACGCTCAGATGCGGCCGCCTCTGCCCGGGCCGCTTCGATTGCGGCCTTGCCCGTTTCATCCTCAGCCCTGAGCGGGGCGGACACACTCACAAGAAGCATGGCAATCGCGCAAGATATGCGCAGCAATGCCCCCTTCATCGCCTTTTGCGTCCACTTTTGCGTCGCCTTCTGCGTCGTTCTGGCCGAACCAGACTTCATGCCGCCCCCTGTTTGCCAATCGCGTCAGAGAGGTATCATGCGCCAATTCGTCTTTAAATCAAGCGCGATATTGCCAGTATTACTTGGTCAATTCTTCTTCGATCTGGCCAAGCCGCTCTTTTCCAAAGAACATCTCATTTCCGACGAAGAACGTGGGGATACCAAATGCGCCGCGATCAACCGCGCCTTGGGTATTATCGATCAGCTGCTGCTTGATATTGGGGTCCTGCGTGCCCGACATCAGTTCTGCCGCATCAAACCCAGCGGCGGCCAGCGCGGCGCCCATTTGCTCAGGATCATCGACCGGTGTGCCTTCTTCCCAAATTGCTGGCAGCAAGGCAGCGGCCAAACGCACCCTTTCGCTGCCATCGACGCACAGCAACATGCGCTGCAAAGTTATGGAATTAAACGGGAATTGTGGATGCAGCCGGTATTTGTCATAGCCATGTTTGGCGATAAAGCGCTGCATTTCGAGCATGCCATATTCGACCTTGCCCTTCACATCCTTGTCCCGGATCATGGGCGGTGCATTGCCGGTCAGCTTGTGCATGCCGCCCAGAAAAACAGGCGTAACGACCAATTCGGCGCCGACGCGCTCAGCCATGGCCTTCGCCGGATACCACGCAAGATAGGCGTTCGGGCTGACAATATCGAAAATAAATTCCAACTGTTTGGTCATGTGTTCCCTCTCCTTGACCCGCAATCACCGATAGGCCGCGCGCGCAATCTATGCGCAAATTACAGGCCCGCTTTTGTCATGGCCTGATCGATATCTTCGGTTACATCAGCAATATCTTCCAGGCCGACATTAATCCGCAACATCCCCTCGGTCACGCCCATTTCCGCCCGTCCTTCTTCACCCATATTGGCATGAGTGGTCGAGGCGGGGTGACACATCAGGCTGCGGGTATCGCCGATATTGTTAGAGATATCGACCAGCTCAAGCGCGTCGAGGATCGCATAGGCCAGCTCGCGCGAACCAACGTCAAAGCTGAAAATCGGACCGAAGGCGTCCATCTGACGCGCCGCAAGGGCATGGCCTTCATGGCTGGCAAGACCCGGATGCAGCATTCGCCCGCCCGCTTTTATAATGCGCGGCTCCAGATAGGTTCCAAGCTCCAAAGCATTGGCGCTTTGCTGATGCGCGCGCATCGAAAGCGTCTCCAGCCCCTTCAGCACGACCCATGCATTGAACGGGGCGAGGTTTGGCCCGGTGTTGCGCTGGAACGGGAGCAGTGTCTCCTCGATAAATTCCTGCGTCCCGCATACGGCCCCGGCCAGCACGCGGCCCTGCCCATCCATCAGCTTGGTCGCGCTGTATGCGATAACATCCGCGCCGAATTCCAGCGGCCTTTGCAAAGCCGCCGTCGCAAAGGCGTTATCGACAACGCTGGTGATGCCATGCGCGCGCGCCAGAGAGCAGACGAAATCAAGATCAACTATGTCCAGCGTAGGATTGGCCGGAGTCTCGAAGAAAAAGACCTTTGTATTAGGCCTGATGGCTTCTTCCCAAGCGGCGTTATCAGCGCTGTCGATGACGCTGGTTTCTATCCCGAAACGCGGACACAAATTGTCAATCAGCCAGCGGCATGATCCAAAAGCGGCCCGCGCTGCGACAACATGATCGCCAGCCGAAAGCTGGCACAGCAAAGCGGCGGTCATCGCGGCCATCCCGCTCGCCTGAGCGCGGCAAGCCTGCGCCCCTTCCAACAGTGCAATCCGTTCCTCCAGCATCGCCACAGTCGGGTTTTGCAACCGGGAATAGGTCATGCCCGCCTCTTCACCGGCAAAGCGCGCGGCAACACTGGCCGCATCATCATAGGTATAGCCGGATGTAAGGAACACAGCTTCGCTGGTTTCGCCATGCTCGCTGCGCCACGTGCCGCCGCGGATCGCCTGCGTTGCAGGACGCCAGTTTTTGGTGATTGCGCGATTGGTGCCGGTGGTTTTCTTCATTGCACCGCGCTGTCTAGAAGCGCAGCGTGCCCGCAGCAAGAGGGCATGCGGCAATCACGCCCGAGGTAGGTCGCGGCAAAGGATGGTCTCATACGCCTTATACGCGTACCCATCCGAAACTGGCAAAGGCGCCTATAGCCGAAAGAGAAGGGACGGGAAGTCGCCTCCCCGCCCCCAATCCATAATCAAACAGTGATTACATGCTCACTGGATCGTCATCACCATCAGCAATGATGATGATGCCGGCAATGACTGCCGCTGCAGCCAGGATGCCGATGATCATACCGTCACCGCCCAGTTCCGCTTCATTAGCAACCGGAGCGTCGCTCCGTTCTGCTGAAAGGCTGGAGGCGAGCACAGGGGCGCTGGCCATAGCGGCAGCAGCGGTTCCCAAAGCAATGGTCTTCAAACGCATTTATATTCTCCTTTTCGCAAACAAACCCTACGGAAAGCCCGCAATAGGAGAGGCCTGTTCGCACTTGCGAGATTGCGCCCTTCCCATCATAAAGCAAAGACTTTATTAATAAAATCTGTCAGTTGTTGCTCGCTTGCGACGAAATTCGTAAAGTTTGTGATATTGCGGTGCAAGATAACCAAGCATCGTCAGGCAACGACAAATACCCTTTTAACCAAAGGGCCGGTTTTGCTTCTGCGCAGCGATCTGGCTCAATCAGCGAGACATTCGGTCATCGGATCAATGATCAGGAATACTTCTCAAATACGCCGCAGCCCCGGTTCGGGATCAGAAAATGATCGCGGCGACCCGATTGCCCTTTGTTTCGCCGTCGCAGCCATTTTTGCGGCATTTTGCTGGGTCCGGCTGGGAATTCCTTCCAAATTCTACTTTGATGAAGTGCATTATATACCCGCCGCCCGCGAGATGCTCGCCATGGGGCAGTTTACCAATCGCGAGCACCCCTTGCTGGGCAAAGCAATCCTCGCGCTGGGTCTTGAATTGTTCGGTGACAATCCGACCGGTTGGCGCATTTTTCCGCTCATAGCGGGGGTCATTACAATCTTCGCCGCGATGCGTGCGATGTGGCTCGCCAGCCTCAGCCGGTTTGCAACACTGGCCTTCGGGCTGCTTCTTTTTAGCGGATTTCATCTATTTTTGGCCTCCCGCATAGCGATGCTCGACATTTTCTACATCGCTGGCCTGACAGTGGCAGCGTGGCAATTCGCCGCCGCAACAAGAGAGCCAGAGCGCGGCCGAGTGCACCTTGCGCTATGCGGTATCGCGCTGGGCCTTGCGATGGGTTCGAAATGGAATGCGCTGCCCATCGCCATGTTGCCGGGCCTTGTTTTTCTAGTCATGAGGGCGCGCGCAGGACGGCGGCGATTACTGCTTAGCAAAAGAGGGGGACCTGTCCCGGGCGTCAGCCTGATCGAGGCGGCGGTTTGGCTCGGCATGGTTCCGCTGCTGGTTTATGCGCTGACCTTCGCGCCCGGGTTCTTTTTCGCCCGCGATGCCATTCCCTTTTCTCCGATGGGGCTAATCGAGCATCACCGGCTCATCCTTGACTTGCAAACCGAAGTCCTTCGGCCGCATCCCTATCAATCCGTGTGGAGCGATTGGCTGATTAACCGGCGGGGGATCTGGTATCTTTACGAGGTCGCGAATGGGGCTCAGCGCGGCATCCTGCTGATCGGCAATCCCCTGACCATGCTGCTCGGAATACCGGCGCTGATCTGGTGTGTTTGGGCAGGTCTTGGCCGCCCCAAGGGACGCGGCCTAAGCGTTTCGCCCAGCATCGGCGAGAAGGCTCCGATGGCGATAGCGGTGCTTTATGCGGTGTCGCTGGGCTTTTGGATCGTCGCACAAAAGCCGGTCCAGTTTTACTATCATTACGCCTTCGCCAGTATCGTTTTGCTCGCCGCGCTGGCTTTGGCCCTCAATGATGTATGGCAAAGAGGGCACAGGCTTTGGGCGCTCGTCCCGCTGCTTTCGAGCATCGCAATTTTCGCCTATTTTTATCCTATCTTGAGCGCTGCGCAGCTCGATGGAGAAATGGCGTTCCTGCGCTATGCGTGGCTGCAAGGATGGCGTTAGCCGGGGCGCTGGAGGGTTAAAACCGGCCCCAAACAAATCGGCTTGAGAGCGCGTAATTCCACACCGACCCCATGCCTATGCCAACCAAAGCGGCAAGGCCTGTCGCCAAGCCGTATTCATGCAGAGCGGTCGCCACCGCCACATTGGCAAACGCCCCGATACTGCAAGCCGCAATGAAACTCAGCCAACCGCGCATAATATGCGAGGCGCGCTTCAACCGGCGGTCGCGGTAAGTCAAAAAATTGTTGAGCCAGAAATTGAAACTCATCGCGATCAATGTCGCGCAGCCTTGGGCCAGTGAAAAACCGCTGCCAAGGCCCCATAACAAGGTGTAAAGCGCCGCCATATGGACCGCGACGCCTGCCGCACCGACTGTACCGAACATGGCAAAGCGGGTTGGGATCACG
This sequence comes from uncultured Porphyrobacter sp., assembly GCA_964505255.1. Lineage (GTDB taxonomy): Bacteria > Pseudomonadota > Alphaproteobacteria > Sphingomonadales > Sphingomonadaceae > Erythrobacter. Next base: position 23,156 of record CAZDHB010000021.1, on the reverse strand, counting down.
CGTCCAAAACTCTTGTCGTAAAGCCCGGCAATAAAATCGAATGCCACCGCCCGGTCCAATTTTGATGTCCCAGACCGGCGGGCGGCGAAATCCATTGGAAATTCGCGCGTTTGTAACGGCTTCGGCGCGCTGGCCAGCAGATCGAGCAAGATCTTGAAACCAATGCCTGACAATTTGGGCACCAGCGCGCGCGCGACCTCGCTGCGCAGCAGGAAAAACCCGCTCATCGGATCGCTAAGGTCGCTGCCGGTCATCCGCCGCGCCAGCCGATTGGCGATGCCGGATAGCTTCTCGCGTTCCGGCTCGCCCCACCCCTCAGTGCTCGCACCTTGTGCAAACCGGCTGGCAATCGCGACATCTGCTTCGCCGTCCTTAACGCAGGCCAGCATGGGTTCCAGCAATTTGGGATCATGCTGGTGATCGGCATCCATCACCGCGGCGAACGGCGCTGCGGTTGCGCAAAACCCCTCAATCGCCGCGCTCGACAATCCGCGCCGGCCAATGCGCTGGATCACGCGGACCCGCATATCGCTAAGCGCTAAACGCCGCGCCTCATCGGCTGTGCCATCCGATGAATTATCATCCACCACCAGCACTTCCCAGCCGGTCTTGCCCAGCACTTCACTGATCCGCTCGATCAACGGCGCGAGGTTCTCACGCTCGTTCAGCGTGGGCAGGATGATCGCAAGTTCAGGTCCGGTTCGCGCCATAGCGAGAAGCGCTCTAGCACGCTTTGGTTAAAGCTGCGCGATGACTGCGGCGCTAATCTCACCCGTGCTCGCCGTGCCGCCCAGATCATAGCCCAGCACACCAGCAGCCAAGGCCCGTTCAACCGCCCGCTCGACCCTTGCAGCCTCGGCCTCAAGCCCGAGCGAATGGCGCAGCAACATCGCTAGGCTCAAAATGGCGGCCATCGGATTGGCCTTGCCCTGCCCCGCAATGTCAGGCGCGCTGCCGTGAATCGGTTCATAAAGGCCGAAAGTGCCAAATTCGGTTTGCCGCTCGCCCAAGGATGCGCTCGGCAATAGACCGATTGACCCGACCACGGCGCTGGCCTGATCAGACAGAATATCGCCGAACAGATTGCCGGTCAGGATCACATCGAACTGGGCCGGTTCGCGCACCATTTGCATCGCGGCATTGTCGACATACAAATGCTCCAGCGTGACGTCGGGATAGGCTTTTGCGACCTCGATCACGGTTTCGCGCCAAATCCGGCTTGTCTCCAGAACATTGGCTTTATCGACGCTGGTCACGTGACTGCGGCGCGTCTGCGCGGCGCGAAATGCGCTATGCGCAATCCGCTCAACTTCGTCCGCGGCGTAAGACATATTGTCCCACCCCTCGCGCTCGCCAGAGGCGCTCAATCGCTCGCCCTTGTCACCGAAATAGACATCACCGTTCAGCTCTCGCACGACCAGCAGATCAATCGCGCCGGCCAATTGCGGCTTAAGCGGAGAGAGGTCTTCAAGCCCTGTCCAGCCGGATGCGGGACGCAGGTTCGCAAACAGGCCAAGCTCCGCGCGCAGGCCCAGCACGGCTTGTTCGGGCCGCAAATGCCGCTCCAGATCATCGCAGGAGGGATCGCCAACCGCGCCAAACAAAACCGCATCAGCCTCAGCCGCCATGGTCAGCGTCTCTTGCGGCAAAGGATGGCCGTGCAGGCGGTAGGCGGCCGCCCCGACATCACCTGTGAACAAGGTCAGGCCGGGCAAGCGCAAGGCGTCCAGCACGCGCAGTGTCTCGTCCATCACCTCTGGACCAATTCCATCGCCAGCAAGAACCGCAATCTTCATTCATTCATCCTTTTGGCCCAATCGCCCGCCATGGGCGGCGCTGTAAGGGCGCGACAATCAATCGCTCATCATCTTGCCCAGCCGTCTTAAAAGCTGTGTGCGGGCCGCCATAACATCAGGCCCCATGCCGGCAACCAGATAAGTCGCAATCGGGGCCTCCAAACGCTGGAGAATCTCTAGCGTATCCGCAAGGTCAGCTATATCACCTGCCGTGCGCCGCTTGGCCCCGCCGCTGCCATACCCCATTTCCCGCAGCAGCAGCAGTTCATAGGAGGCCAAGGCAGCGCTCCACCCGCGTGCGGAAGGCGCAAGGCAAATCGCATCAAGCAGCGCGCCAAGACTGTCATATATCGCGGGATATGCGCTGCGTTCGGGCAACGCTGTGGCGGTGAGCGCTGTGACCCAGCCGATCGCGGCGGCCGGCAAAGGCTCGCTCAGCCACGGACCTCGGCTTTGGACAAGCTCCACCTTGGCGAAGGGCAATTGCGTGGCAGAGCGCGCGCGCACATCCACCTCGACCAGATTGCCGGGAATAACAACAGGGCGCAATTGGCGCCCCCGGCCGCCTGCGACATAACACGCAACCATCCCATCCTCACGCGTCAGGACACGCGCGATAACCGCTGTTTCTCCGTGTTGCCGGGATGCTAGGAATATGGCCGAAGCGCGCAAATGCATGAGCGCCGCCCCCGCCTCCGCGCTTACTTTTTGCGCTTGGCTTCCAAAGCGGAAATCCGCTCTGCCAAAGCCTCGTTCTCTTCGCGGGCCTTGCTGGCCATGGCTTTGACCACGTCAAATTCCTCGCGGCTGACGAAATCCATGCCGCCAAAGGCTTCTTTCGCTCTTTCCCGGGCTGTTTCGCGCGCCTCGCGGGTCATGCCAGCAAAAGTCCCCGCCGCAGCGTTGGCGAGTTTCACGAAATCGGCGATCATGGGATTTTGGCTTTGCATAAGATTTAAATGGGATCCCTAGCCGCGAAAGTCCAGCGCAAATTCCCCTGCAGAGACTATTGCCCGAACCTATTCGCCGA
>CAZDHB010000021.1:17703-20230 GCA_964505255.1 uncultured Porphyrobacter sp. | reverse complement strand
CGAAAGTCCAGCGCAAATTCCCCTGCAGAGACTATTGCCCGAACCTATTCGCCGATCCTCACCCGTTCGACCGCCTCGCTCGGGTTTTCGCCGGTATCATCGGGGTTGAGCTGGAGAAACTGGTAGTTGAGCACTGTCGCAAACGTCAGCCAAGCAAGATAAGGGAGCATCAGCAGCCCTGCGCTGCGGCGCACACGCCAGAACAGGCCGGTCACCACAATCAAAGTGAGCAATGCGGCAATAATCACGCCGAGAGCCGTGGCGATTTGCTGCGCCCCGAAAAACGCCGGTGTCCACGCCAGATTGAACAGGAAATGCACCGCAAATACGCCGAGCGCGATCACGCGGCCTCTTGCACCCCAAGACGATGCCACCAGAGCCACCGAAAGACCGATCATGATATAGAGGATGGTCCAAACGATCCCGAACCATTTCGGCTCAGGAAAGATAGCCGGTTTTTCGAGCGCCTGAAACCAGGCGGTGTCGGGGCCTGCGCCAAGCTGGCCTGCCAAAAAGCCGAGCAAAACAATCAGCGGCACACAAAAGAGTGACCACCGAATAAAACTGGCCCTTAGCTGGCCGCGCGATGCCAACATCGTCATTGAAATTTCCCGCTCACGATTCGTTTGCACTACCTTGTGCATAGCGGAAGGTAAGCTGGCAATGCGTCAAGCCATAAAAGCACAGAATTTGGCGGTTTTGTCCTAATTTCCGCGCATCGCGGAGCCGATTGGACAATCGTCGCACCAACCCATGCCTCAATCCCGCCCTGCCCGCGAGCGGCCAGAAAGAGCCCTGCCGCTCACTGCGCGTTTATTTTGCTCGCGATCAGAGTGTGCCAAACCGCCCCTTGAGCAGCCTTATTTCAGCAGGACTAGCTCCTCCGCCATGGTTGGGTGAATGGCGGTGGCGGCGTCGAAATCGTCCTTGGTTAGCCCTGCCTTCACGGCGACAGCGGCCCCTTGCAAAATCTCAGCTGACTCCGGTCCGATCATGTGCACTCCGAGCACTTGGCCAGATTTGCCAGCGCAAACCATCTTGTAAAAACCGCGCTCCGCTCGCTCTGCAAAAATGTTCTTCATCGGGCGAAAATCCGAGGTGTAGACCGTGACCTCAGTGAACTGCTCGCGCGCCTCATCTTCGGTCAGGCCGACCGAGGCGATGGACGGCTGTGAGAATACGGCGGTTGGAATGGCGCTGTGATCAACGCTGCGCTTGTTCCCTCCAAAAAGCGTATCGGCAACCGCATGGCCCTCGCGAATGGCAACCGGGGTTAATTGCACGCGGTCTGTCACATCGCCCACTGCATAAATGCTGGGGCAGCTAGTCTGGCTGTAGGCATCAACCGGGATTTCACCGCCTGCGCCAAGCTCAATCCCTGCCGTTTCCAAGCCAAGCCCGTTTGAATTCGGTTTTCGGCCTGTGGCAATCAGCACTTCATCGACTTGCTTAATGGTGCCATTGGAAAGCGTCACTTCGAGTGCGCCATCCGCCATCCGCTCGACCTTTTCGATCTCGGCAGAGAACTGCAAATCCATGCCGCGCGCCTCCATCACAGGCGGCAAACGCTTCACGATGTCTTGCTCATAACTGCGCAGGATCGTGTCTGACCGGTTGACCAGCGTGACCTCTGCGCCAAGGGCATTGAACACACCAGCAAACTCAACCGCGATGTAACCGCCGCCCACCACCATCAAGCGCTGAGGAAATTCGGCAAGGTGAAAAATCTCGTTCGAGGTGATGCAATGCTCGCTTCCCTCAAATTTTGGCATAACGGGCCATCCGCCTGTCGCAACAAGGATATTCGCGGCGGTGATCGTCTTGCCCGAGGCCAATTGCACCGAGTTGGGACCCGTGATGACGGCCCGCTCGGAAAATGTCTCGACGCCCGCATTGCCCAGCGTATCGCCGTAAAGCCCCTCTAGCCGGTCGACATCCTTGTTGACGAAGTCGCGCAGGCTCGCCCAATCGAACGCCATCTCGCCCAAGGTCCAGCCCATGGCTTTGGCGTGATGCAATTCCTCGGCAAAATGCGATGCGTAAACCAGCATTTTCTTCGGAACGCAGCCGCGAATGACGCAGGTCCCGCCATAGCGGTATTCCTCGGCCAACGCGACCTTCGCTCCGTGACCTCCGGCAATCCGGCTGGCGCGCACCCCGCCAGAGCCAGCGCCGATGGTGAACAAATCATAGTCAAATTCGTGAGCCATTCAGCGCTCTCCCTTTGTGCCGCCATTGGATCAGACCGCTATGGCGCTGCGGAAAGGCAAAGCCAAGCCTGACAGGCCGCGCCAATCCCGTCTTGTAGGTCCGTTCGCCGCAAGCAGGTGCTCGGTTACTGCGCAGCGCGCTTCGATTTCCGCGCGTCTACTGGCCCCGCGCGTTTACCGGCGATTCCCGGAACGCCCGCCTGAATTTTGCCCTTGGCCGCCAGAGCGCCCGGATGGTCCGCCCCGTCTTTGGCCGCCATGGCCTTTCCCCGCGCCACCCCTTTTGGGTCCACCTTTATGAGGCCCGCCCCGATTGG
>CAZDHB010000021.1:0-17603 GCA_964505255.1 uncultured Porphyrobacter sp. | reverse complement strand
TTTGCCGCGATTGGGATTGCCCCCTGCAGGTCTTTCTCCATTGGGCTTGCCGCCGCGATTTGCACCGCCGCGCCGATCTTCGCCCCCGCCATGCGATGGGCTGCCTCGCGATTGTCCGCCATCTGCGCGATCTGGCCGTCCATGATGGCGTTTCTTATGATGCGATTTGCCTGCCGGACCCTCGCGGCGTGCTTGACCGCTACCCTCGCCCCCAGCGCGGTTATCATCGCGGCGGCTTGCGGGCCGCTTGCGCTTGCTGGGTCCGCCCCGGCCTGCATCATCGCGGCTAAAACTCTTGGGACGCGGTTTGACGCGGGTGCGCTGTTTCTTGGGCGGCGGTTTGGTTGGCCCAACCCCCTCCACCACGGCGCGAAAGTTTTCGGGCAATGGCAAGCGCTCAAATTCGGCATCAGTCGTCTTGCGAATGTCTTTCAAGTAACTGCGCTCATCCTCGCCGCAAAAACCGATGGCAATGCCGTCCGCTCCGGCGCGCGCGGTGCGCCCGATCCGGTGGACATATTGCTCGGGCACATTGGGCAAATCGAAATTGATCACATGGCTCACGCCCGGAATATCAATCCCGCGTGCCGCCACATCGGTCGCAATCAGAACCGGCGTTTTGGCGCGCTTGAACTCGTCCAATGCGCGTTGGCGCTGAGGTTGGCTCTTGTTGCCATGGATCGCGTTAGACTTAATCCCGCATTGGCCGAGCTTTTTCACAATTCGGTCCGCGCCGTGCTTGGTGCGGGCAAAGATCAAAATACGCTCTTGCTTACCCGGCACCTCATGCCGGCCCGACAGGATCATTTCGAGGAGCGACTGCTTCTCATCGGCCTGAACCATGAACAGATATTGCTCTACCCGCTCAGCCGTCGTGCTTTCGGGCGTAACCGAGACTTGCACTGGATTGCGGCAATAAGAACCAACCAGTTCCTTGATCTGTTTCGGCATGGTCGCGCTGAAGAACAATGTCTGGCGCTCTTTCGGGGCCAGCTGGTGGATTTGCCGCAAGGCATGGATAAAGCCGAGATCCAGCATCTGGTCCGCCTCGTCCAGAATGAGGATTTCCACCGCCTTCAGATTGAACGCCTTTTGATCAACCAGATCCAGCAGACGCCCCGGCGTTGCGACCAGAATATCTGTCCCGCGGTGCAATTTGTTGCGGTCCTTATTGACCGAAGTGCCGCCCACAATCGACTGCACTTTAAGGCCAGCAAGCGCGCCGTAATCCTTGGCGCTTTGGGCAATTTGTCCGGCCAATTCGCGGGTGGGCGCAAGCACCAGCATGCGGCAGGATTTGAACGGGGTTTGGTTATCCGCCTCGCGCAGCCGGTCGATCGAGGGCAGCATGAACGCCGCCGTCTTGCCGGTGCCGGTTTGCGCGATGCCGAGGAGGTCACGCCCTTCCAGAACGGGCGGAATAGCCTGTGCCTGAATCGGCGTAGGTGTGGTGTAATTTTGCAGATCAAGCGCCTGCAATACGGGCTGTGATAGCCCCAAATCTTCGAATTTAATTGTCATTGTAACTCTTATATAAGTGCGGCACGCGCAAGGCCTTTGGCCTGCTGGCGCAGCGCGGTGGTTTTGAACCGCCCGCGTGAAAAGGGAAGCTTTAGGGGAAAGTGAAACGCAGCAATGCCGGGGCGGGCTATGTCAGAGCCGCCGCTTCACGCTGGCAATGTTCAGCGCGTTTCGGTTGAGAGCCATGTGGGCGCAATCGCCCGCTAAGTCAATTTATTTCGCGAATGCAGCATAAAATTGCGCAAACTAAGCCAATCAAGGTTTGAAGCCTGAAAACGTCCAAAAACCCGGGGCGACGCCAACACTCAGTTCAGCGACAAATCAAATGAATTGCTGTTTCTGGCGGTGTACCATAGTCTTTCACCAGCATGCAGAGCGAAATCACAAGCAAGGAACTATTTGTCGACTTTCAAACCGGCAGAAAGAGACAAGTGAAGAAGCTGGTTAGAATTTTAAAAGCCGGTCATGCAAACTCGCCTGACTACAGATTAGAAGACTATTTGAATGCCGATCCCCATAGCTACGCGGTTCTAGCTTATGCCTTCCATTTCGGATTTTACAGAACCGAAGCCGATCATCAACGCGCGATAGAATTGTTGAAAAAGGGGCTGGCCAAAAACCAGAATTCAGCCTTTTTCGTCATGGGCGTGATTCAGCTGAAGCTCGGCTTCAAAACGGAGGGTAACCGGCTCATTCGCCAAGCAGCGGAAATGGGATACGCTCCAGCACAATTTGCGTGGGGTCGGGCTCACTACAAGCGCGATGGAACAGGTGCAGACCACGAATACGGCAAAGCCTACCTTCTCAAGGCGAGTTCAAATGGCTACCTCGCTGCGAGATATGTTCTTTTTGCAGAACGATACAGACCATCAGACTTTACTGGAAGATTGGCACTTCTGCGAAAAACAAGCGGCTGGATACTGACCTTCACAGAGCACAAGATAAGGGAAAAACTGACACCATTTAGCAAGCGGATACACGTCATTAGAAAGGTCTAGCGGCCCGCGTCACCCCTACCCAGCCTTCTCAAGCCCAGCCTTCTCAAGCCCAGCCTGCTCAAGCAAATGGCTCGTGCTTGCGTCAAATGCCTGCCCGCCAGCATATGTCGGGGCGCAGCTCTGGGCCAAAGTGCAAAACCGTCCCAAGGTGGGACATTTTTTTGCCGCAATCAATAAGGCTCGCCGCAGCCTTCAATTTGCGTTAGTTCATGTCCACTGGGTCTGCAAGCAAATGGGGCTGTAGAGAGACAACGCGTCAAAAAGAGCGACTCTCAAAATGGATCAAGCCGCACATTTTGAGTGATTTTAACTTTGAGGGATTTTACCATGAAGAAACTGTTTCTTACCGCCGCCAGCTGCGCCGCCTTGATGAGCGCCAGCTCTGCTTCTGCTGCCGAAATTTTCTTCGATTTTGTGAGCAGTGATAACCAGGTGGAGGACTTCAGCTTCACTCTCGATGAAAATCCTACCCCGGACATCGTGTTTTCTCAAGATTTCAGGATCAACAACGTCGACGTTTTAACGCCTACGGGCATTGTAACGACGAACATCGGGTTCTTTGAAACAGGCATTGGCGGCGGCTTAGAGGCCGTACCCCTTGCTTCCATACCCACGCTGGTGCTTTTCGGACCACAAGTGTTTCAAGGCACAATTAACAACCCCACATTCGCACCAGGATCATATGAGTTTTTTAATCAGACGACGTCGCTTGGCGTTCTTACCCTAAGCAGGGTGAATTCTGCGGTGCCAGAGCCCGGCACTTGGATGCTGATGATCCTCGGCTTTGGCGCGATCGGAGCGATGATGCGCCGCAAACAAAGCACGGCAAAACTGAAAGTCAGCTACAGCTGATCTCATCAGTTTGAGACAATATTAGAAACCCCGGCGCGGCCCTGCCTCAACTGGAAGCGGGCCTTCGCCGGGGTTATTGTGCCATCACCCCAGCCCAGCCTTCTCAAGCCCAGCCTTCTCAAGCCCAGCCTGCTCAAGCAAATGGCTCGTGCTTGCGTCAAATGCCTGCCCGCCAGCCTCGATATCCTTGGCCATTTTCTTGCCTAGCTCGACGCCAAATTGATCGAACGGGTTAATCCCCATCAAAACCGCGCCTGCAAACACGCGGTGCTCGTGAAACGCGATCAGCGCGCCAAGCGTTGCCGCATCGAGATCATCGCACAGCATCGCCGCACTCGGCCGGTCGCCCGGGAAGCTCCGCGCCGGATCATCGCCGGCCTCGCTCATATTGCCGCCCGCCATCAAAGCCGCGCCTTGGGCAAAGCAATTGGTCAGCAAAATCTGATGGTGCGCCGGATCGAGGTCATCCCCGGGCGCAATGCTGGCGATAAAATCAACCGGCACCAGATGTGTGCCTTGATGCAAAAGCTGGAACACCGCGTGCTGAGCGTCCGTACCCGCCCCGCCCCAAGTGATCGCCGCTGTTGGGCCATCAACCGGCTCTCCAGAGGCAGTGACGCTTTTGCCATTGCTCTCCATCTCGAGCTGCTGAAGATAGTCAGGCAGAAGCTTCAGGCGTTCATCATAAGCAAAGCAGCCGCGCGTCTGGCAGCCGCGTACCCGCGTGTAATAAAGGTCCGCAAAGGCCGCGCGCAGGCACAAATTCTCGCGCCCCTCGGTCTCGGCAAAATGCGCATCGACCGCGGCGGCGCCCGCCAAAACTTGCGCAAACTCATCCCAGCCAATCGCCAAGGCCAAGGGGAAACCAATGCTCGACCACAGTGAATAACGTCCGCCCACACTCTCTGGAAAAGGCAGCACCCGCGTCTCGTCCACGCCCCATTGGGTCGCCTTGTCCGGGCTGGCGGTCAGCGCGACGACCCGGCCCGATGGATCATCAACACCGCTATCAGCCAGCCATTTCAAGGCGCTGTTGGCATTGGTCATGGTCTCGATCGTGGTGAAGGTTTTGCTGGCAATCGCAATCATGGTGGTGGCCGGATCGCATGCGGCGCAGGCCTGCTCCAATGCCAGACCGTCAATGTTGGAGACAACATGCACATCGACCAGCGCCAGATCGCGGGTCAGCGCATCAACCGCCATCGCCGGGCCCAGCGCGCTGCCGCCAATGCCAATATGGATGAGATGCTTGACCTCGCCCAAAGCGCCCTCGTGAATGGCTTCGACCAGCATTCTCATCCGGGCGTGGAGCGCAGCTGCTTCTTCTGTGTCAGCGGCGCTGCCCATGCCGCGCTGAGCGGTGTGCGTGGCGGCGCGCCCTTCGGTGACATTGATGATGTCCCCGCCAAGCAATTTGGCGCGGCTCTCAGAAAATCCCATCACGGAGGCCAATTCTTCAAATTGCGCAAGGATCGCATCATCGAGATGGGTTTTTGACCAATCAAACAGGATACCGGTGCGCGCCTCCTCGCCATCGCCAAAGCCGCCATTGGCCCCGTCATCAGGACCAGCCTCAGGGAAAACGGGCCAATCGATCCGGGCGCTGAGCGCGCTCACACGCTGCGCCCCGATGCTCTTGTCTCCGCCCCCAAAAAGCTCGTCCAAACTTGGCTTTGGCAAAGCCTCCAGCTTGGCCCAAATCGAAGCGCTGTTGTTCATGATCTGCAAAAACCCTTTCGTGATGGTCTGCCTGCGACTAGGAGCCACAAGGATGGATGAAAAGCCCATAAGCCAGAAAAACTTAGCCGATACCGCATTGGAACAGTCCATGACGCAGCGTCCGGGCCTGTCCGGCGAAGCGGTCGATGCGCGGGGCAGCGATGACGAGAGCAGTTGGAGCAGTCTGCCGCTGTTCATCATCAAGCTCGTCCTGCTGGTGCTGATTTTCCGTTCTTTCGTATTTGCCCCCTTCACCATACCCAGCGAAAGCATGTTACCGCGCCTGCTGATCGGGGATTACCTGCTGGCTGCGAAATGGCCCTATGGCTACTCGCGCTATTCGCTGCCATTTGATGCGCCCCTCGCTGACGGCCAGATTTTCGCTGACTTGCCGGAGCGCGGGGATATCGCGATATTCAAGCATCCGATTGATGGCACGGATTATATCAAGCGGGTGATCGGCTTGCCGGGCGACCGGATTGCCCTGCGCGGCGGTAGAGTGATGCTGAACGGGGTCCCCTTGGCGCATGAGGCAATCGATGACCGCTCCATACCGCTGTCCGCCAATACTGCATGCCACCCGCGGGCGGCGCAAGATGAAGAAAACTGCTTTTACAAGGCTGGGCGCGAAACCCTGCCCTCTGGCGAGAGCTATGATGTGATCGATCTGGGGCCGACTTACATGGACAATTATGGTCCAGTGACGGTCCCTGAAGGGCATTTTCTCGTGCTCGGCGACAACCGCGACAATTCGCAAGACAGCCGCTTTGACGCAGAGACGCAGGGCGGGCTGGGACTGGTGCCAGTGGGCAATCTGTTTGCGCGCGCATCAATCATCATCTGGTCAACCGACGGCAGCGCCGATTGGGGCAAGCCTTGGACCTGGTTTACAGCCGCGCGCTGGGATAGAATTGGGACCACATTATGACTGATGCAAACCAAGCCGCGCTCAGCCCCGAAAGCCGTCAATGGCTCGAAAGTCAGGGCTTCCACGTCGAGAACGAGAGCATTTGGCGCGCCGCGCTCACCCATGGCAGCATGGCCGAGACGACCGATTACCAGCGGCTCGAATTTCTGGGCGACCGGGTACTGGGGCTGGCGATAGCAGACTGGCTGTTCCACAATAATGAGGGCGCCGAAGGCACCTTGTCACAGCGGCTCAATGCATTGGTTAGCAGGGTTACCTGCGCCAAAGTCGCTCGTTCGATCGGTCTGCCCCCGCATATTCGAATTTCCAAACAGGCACGCGATGATGGTGGGCGAAAAAGCGACAATATCCTTGGTGATGTGATGGAAGCGCTGCTGGGTGCGCAGTTCCTTGAGCGAGGCATGGCAGAGACCGCCAGCCTGATCGAGCGATTGTGGCAAGAACCCCTGATTGGCGGTACCGGCTCTCGCAAACATCCCAAGAGCGCGCTTCAGGAATGGGCAGCCGGCAACAATCGGCGTCCGCCCGAATATGAGCTGCTGGAGCGCTCTGGCCCCGATCACGCGGCGCGTTTTACGGTCGAGGTGCGGGTCCACAAGGTTGGCGCGGCCAAAGCGATCGCCAGTTCGAAACAGGAAGCCGAAAAAGAGGCTGCCCGCAATTTTATGAAAGAGTTTGGATGACAGATCATACCGCCAAGTCAGATCACAGGGTTCAGTGCTGTTTATGACGCAGCAAAGATGCGGTCTTGTCGCCATTATCGGCGCGCCCAATGCGGGCAAATCGACATTGGTCAATCAATTGGTCGGCCAGAAAGTCGCGATCACTTCGGCCAAGGCGCAAACCACCCGCGCGCGCATGCTGGGTATCGCTTTGCACGAGACAGAGGCGGCAAATACTCAGATGATCCTGGTGGATACGCCCGGCATCTTCAGCCCCCGCCGCAAGCTGGACCGGGCGATGGTGTCGGCGGCGTGGGACGGCACAGAGGCGGCTGATTGTGTGGCTCTGCTGGTCGACCCGATCAAGCAGCGCCGACATGAGCTGGAGCCTTTGGTCGAAGCCTTGGCCAAACGGCCCGAACGCAAAGTGCTCATCCTCAACAAGGTTGATAAAGCCAAAAAGGAACCGCTTCTGGCGCTGGCTCAGGAGCTGGGCGAGAAATGCGATTTTGCGGAGATTTACTTCATCTCCGCACTCACCGGCGACGGCGTTCCAGAGCTTAAAACGGCATTGGCCGCGATGATGCCCGAGGGGGAATGGCAATACCCCGCCGATCAAGTGTCCGATGCCTCAGAGCGGCTGCTGGCGGCCGAAATCACCCGCGAACAGCTTTATGCGCAATTGCATGAGGAACTGCCCTATGACGCCGCTGTGCGCCCGGAAAGCTATACGCAAAAGCCAGATGGCAGCATCGAAGTGCGCCAACAGATCGTCATCGCAAAGGCATCCCAAAAGCCGATTGTACTGGGCAAAGGCGGGAGCAAGATCAAAGCGATCGGAGAAGCTGCCCGCGCGGAACTCGCAGAGATATTGGGCGTGAAAGTGCATCTTTTCCTGCATGTCAAAGTCGCTGAGAACTGGGATCAGGACAAAGAGATTTACGAGGAAATCGGACTGGATTGGCAGGGCTAGTGATGCTCCTCTAGAGCGGCGCAAGTCTTCAGCGTTCACAGCACAAAATGGCGCGGCGGATTCGTCCTAACGCTTCTTAGCCACCTTGATCTTTTGTTGGCGGGCGAAGGTCTTGGTCGATTCCTCGCTGCGGTTCAGGGCCTTGGCAATTTGCTTGAGGCCCTGCCCCTTGGAAGCAAGCAGTTTGAGCTTGCCCGCTTCTTCCGCAGTCCAAGGCTGCTTATGCCGCTCAAAGCGCTCTTTCGCCATTAGTCAGCGTCTTTTTTGGCCGCAGCCTTTTTCTTCGCAGGCGCTTTTTTCTTTGCAGGGGCTTTCTTTTTCGCAGCGGCTTTCTTCTTAGGAGCCGCCTTCTTGCGTTTCTTTTTCGCCGGGCCTTTCGCCGCGCGTTCGGTGATCAGCTCAATCGCTTTTTCCTCGGTCACATCCTCCGGCTTCATATCGCGCGGGATCGTGGCATTGGTGCTGCCATCAGTGACATAGGGACCATAACGGCCATCCATCAGCTTAATCTCGCCGCCGCTTTCGGGATGCGCGCCAAAGGTTTTAATCGGCTCGCGCGCGGCGCCCCGCCCGCCCTTGCGATTGGCGGCCTCAGCCAATTTGGCCACCGCTGCGTTCATGCCGGTCTCGAACACTTCGTTCGTGTTCGCAAGCTTGGCATATTTGCCGTCATGGCGCAGATAAGGGCCATAGCGGCCAATCGCCGCCTCGATATCATTGCCGGTCTCCGGGTGCTGGCCCACGATGCGCGGCAGGCTCAGCAGCTTAATCGCCCATTCAAGGCCAAAATCCTCGACATCCTTGGGGATGGAGGCGCGCTTTTTCTTATCGTCCTCCTCCATCTCGACATAGGGTCCGAAGCGGCCTGATTTCCGGTGAATTTCAGCGCCTGTTTCCGGATGTTCGCCCAGCAAGCCTTCCTCACCCGCGTCCGCATCACCGCCGCCTTGGGCAAAGCGGCGAGTGAACTTGCATTCAGGGTAGTTTACACAGGCCACGAAGGCTCCAAAACGACCGCCGCGCAGGTTGAGGCGGCCATTTTCGCGCCCCTCTTTGTCGCATTGCGGGCAGAAGCGAGCATCCTTGCCGTCCTCGCGTTCGGGGAAGAGGAAATCGGAGAGATATTCGTCAAGCACCTCAGTCACTTCCGAGGGCTTTTTCTCCATAATCTCTTCGGTTTTGGGTTTGAAATCCGCCCAAAACGCGGCGAGCAATTTCTTGTATTCTTCCTTGCCGTCCGAGACGCTGTCGAGCTCATCCTCCATCCCAGAGGTAAACTCATAGGCCACAAAGCGGGCAAAGAACCGCTCTAGAAATGCAGTGAGAAGACGGCCTGATTCCTCTGCAAAGAAACGGTTTTTCTCTGTTCGGACATAATTTCGGTCGCGCAAGGTCTGGATCGTCGATGCATAAGTCGATGGCCGTCCAATGCCCAGCTCCTCCAGCCGCTTCACCAGCGAGGCTTCGGTAAAGCGGGGCGGTGGCTGCGTGAAATGCTGATCCGCGCTGACCGATTGCTTGGTCGGCGCATCCCCTTTGCGCATCAGCGGCAGCAAGCCTTCTTCGTCATCATCCTTCTTGTCGTCAAAGCCTTCCTGATAGACCGCGAAAAAGCCCGGGAACTTCACGACTTGGCCTGTCGCGCGCAATTCGTGCTGACCGGTTGCATCGCGCAAGGTGACGGTGGTGCGCTCAAGCTGAGCGGTGGCCATCTGGCTCGCCAAGGCGCGCTTGTAAATCAGTCCGTAAAGCTTGGCCTCATCGCCCCGCCCTGCGCTGTCTTTGCGAAAATCGGTGGGCCGGATTGCCTCATGCGCCTCTTGAGCATTCTTGGCTTTACTGCTGTAAAACCGCGGCTTTTCGGGCAAGTAATTGGTATCATAACGCTCGCCAATGGCATCACGCGCAGCCGCAATCGCGCTGCCGTCCATTTGCACACCATCGGTCCGCATATAAGTGATCGCGCCTGCCTCATACAGCGATTGAGCGCAGCGCATCGTGTGGCTGGCGGAGAAGCCCAATTTGCGCGCTGCTTCTTGTTGCAAAGTCGAAGTCGTGAAGGGCGGCGAGGGATTGCGCTTGAGCGGCTTTGTCTCGATCTCCTCAACCGTGAAACGCCCGGCTTCAACCGCCGCTTTAGCAGCCATCGCGCTGCCTTCATTGCCCAGCGTCAGCTTATCCAGTTTCTTACCGTCATATTTGAACAAGCGCGCGGTAAACTTGGTCCCGTCATGCTCCAGCTCGGCGGCAACGCTCCAATATTCATCGGGCTTGAATATCTCGATTTCATGCTCGCGCTCGCAAATCAAACGCAAGGCGACCGATTGCACTCGGCCCGCCGATTTCGCACCAGGCAAGCGCCGCCACAGGACCGGTGATAAGGTAAAGCCGTAGAGATAATCCAGCGCGCGGCGCGCCAGATAGGCATCGATCAGGTCGGTATCGAGGCCGCGCGGCGCTTTCATCGCTTCGGTTACGGCCTTTTTGGTGATCGCGTTAAATGTAACGCGGTCAACATCCTTGGGCAGCGTCTTGCGCTTCTTCAAAAGCTCCTGAACGTGCCAACTGATCGCCTCCCCCTCGCGGTCAGGGTCAGTCGCCAGAACAAGGCGGGTGGCCTTTTTGGCGGCGTCCGAGATTTCCTTGAAACGTTTCTGCTTGTCCCGGTAAAGCTCCCAATCCATGGCGAAATCTTCATCCGGGCGCACGCTGCCATCCTTGGGCGGCAAGTCGCGGACATGACCATACGAGGCAAGAACCTTGAAGTCCTTGCCCAGATATTTCTCGATTGTCTTCGCCTTCGCCGGCGATTCAACGATAACTAATTGCATGGGGTGGCAGATATTCCCTTGGTCTTAAGTGCCGCTTAAGGGCGCGCTTGACGCCCTCTCACGTGTGTGTGTGCGTATACGCGCGAGTTTGAGCGCGTAAAGCCTCTCGTCAAGCGGGTTTGTTTTCCAATGATATTTCTCTTGTGTATTCAGCGCGAGTGATGATGGAAGAGGCGTCATCAGGTCTGCGTGAATTTCCCCAGTCTGAGCGCCTTGCCCATCTGTTGTTCATTTTCGGCTCGATAACCATGGCGCATCGAAGGGGAGACGGCGGATGATCATAAGGGCAGTGAAAAATCTACTTATTGCCGGTTTCGCCGCAGCCGCCCTTGTTCCCGCCTCGGCCCAAAACGCCAGCGCCCAATCGGGACCGAGCGCCCCTGCCGGTTGGAGCGACCGACAAGACGGCGATATCCGCATCCTTTCCAAAAATGGCGTCGATATCGAAGTCTCCCCCTGGCAAGGCACCGGCGGGCAATCGGTGCGAGATTGGCTGAAATCGCAAGAGCGACGCGGCTCTGGCGGGGCCAAGTACATTTCGACGGAAAAGCTCCAACCAGAACGAGCGATCCCGGGTAGCTATTCCCTGCAGCGCACGATCGAGGTGAATGGCCAGTCTCTGACGTCGATCCTTTACGCCTGCCCGGGCAAGTCCGAAAGTGTCCGGCTGATGGAATTGCGCGCCGCCATCTCGCGTCAGAATGCACGAGACATCGTTAGGGCTGCGCAATTTGGCGAGGAGGTGTGCCAGTCAGATCCGAATATGGCATCTGGTCCAATGCGCCCCGCTGACCGAGCACAAACCGCATCAACGGCCAGTAATCCCGCCTCTTTGGCAGACGCAAATGCGCAGATACCGGCTGCCAACCGGCCGCAGTCGGCGCGGGTCGTCTTGAAAGACAAATGGGTTGGCTTTCCTGCGGTTTTGGTGAGTGAGGCGAGCGCTGAAATGTATTTCGCAAACGGGTATGCAACAAGCTGTGCCAAGTGGAACCCGCTTACCCAAAGCCCAACCCCGGCATCGGCCGGGCGGATCAAACGCTGCGACGTGAAGCGCGGCACAAATGATGGCCGCCCTGCGCGCAAATTTCGTGCAGGGGAAACCCTCGATATCACCTTTGGCAGGATTGGCGGCGCCTCTTTCAGCGACACCGCCACGCTGTCGGGCAAGAAGCTGCGCATGACCAGCGACGGGCGCATCCAGATCGGCGAATTTACGAGCTTTTCAAGCTCACGCGCGGCCGGTGGCAATCGCAAGATTTCGCTTACGGGCCGCTATTATCTGAATGGTCACACCATCACTATCCGCGATGCACGAGGGCGCATATATCACGGCTTTATCGCCGCCAGTTCCAATTCGGGCAGCAGCCAAATCGATCATATTTTCATCAATGGCGAGCATTACTGGAACCGCGATGATTGAGCAGACTTTGGCTGCGCAAAAGCACGCTCGCACTGGGGACGGGCGCGTTTAGCCCAAACTGACTTTACCGCCCGCATGACGTTCGAGCCGTCCGGCGATTTCCAATTCGAGCAGTGCCAATTGCACCGAGGACGGGCTTTCCCCCGATTGCCGGATCAATTCATCAATCGCAACCGGTGCCGAGGTCAGCAAAGCAGTGATATCGGCAGGTTCGGCATCGCTCAGCGGCTCGTCTGCAATATCGGAGGTGAAATCAAACACCGCACTCTCTTCGCGAAAGGTGGAACGCGGTGTCCCGTCAAAGCCTTGCACCAGCTCGATAATATCCTCGGCCGATTGAACCAGCACTGCGCCCTCGCGGATCAGCTTGTTGCAACCGGCTGATCTGCCGTCGAGCGGTGAACCGGGAACAGCCATAACCTCGCGCCCTGCCTCACCCGCCAAACGGGCGGTGATCAGCGAACCCGATCTGGGCGCTGCTTCCACCACCACTGTTCCCAAAGCAAGCCCTGCGATAATCCGATTGCGCGAAGGAAAATGACTGCCGCGCGGCTCGGTCGCTGGTGGCTGTTCGGCGATCAGCAGGCCTTCCTCGGCAATGCGTTCCTGCAAATCGGCATGCTGCGGCGGGTAAGCGATATCGATCCCGCTGGCGATCACGCCAATCGTGCCCCCCTCGCCTGAGGCATTCAGCGCGCCCTCATGCGCTGCCCCGTCAATTCCGCGCGCCAAACCCGAAACCACCGTCCAGCCAGCGCTCGCCAAATCCCCTGCCAAAGTGCGCGCCAGCTTGACCGCAGCGGCGCTGGCATTGCGCGCGCCAACCATTGCAATGGCGGGCCGTTTGGCCAAGGCCGAGTGGCCCCGGACCGTCACAATCGGCGGCGCTCCGGGCGTTTCGGCCAACAGCTCGGGATAATCATCAGAGCCGTGAAACAGATATTTGGCCCCTGCCGCGCGCACACCCTCAATCTCGCGCTCGATCCGGCCGCGATCAGCCGGCTTGTAACTGCGCCCGCCGCGCTTCCCCAATTCCGGCAAACCGTCCAAAGCCGCACTCGCATTGCCGAAGCGCTTGAGCAATTGATGATAGGTAACCGGCCCGATATTGGGGCTTCGCAAAAGCCGGATACGGGCGAAAGCCTCAGCCTGCGTGAGGTCTTCTCGCGCAGATCGACCTGATTTATCCGTGCTCATGCGCGGCCCGGCACAATCGAAAACGGCTCATTTGCCTTGGCCGATCTTGGGTTCCTCAGAGCGCAGCAGGCGGCCAATATTGGCCCGGTGCTGGATCAGCACAATCGCCGCAATCGCGATCAGCGCGGGCACAATCAAGGCTGCATCCATGAGCCATGCGGCAATCGGTGCGGCCACAATCGTCACCATTGAGGACACCGAGGAAATCCGGCTGGCCGCAAGGCACAGCGCCCAGATTGCTGCGCAAATCAGCATAATCTGCCAACTCAGCATCAGGCAGACACCAGCTGCGGTCGCAAATCCCTTTCCGCCTTTGAATTTGAGCCATGGGGTGAAGCAATGTCCGGCGACCGCGCCCACCGCAGCAGCACCTGTGATATAGGCATCGCTTGCCGCGCCGCTGCCCCAAATGAGGCCCGCGGCAAGAACGGCGACCATTCCTTTGCCCGCATCCAGCAGAACGGTCGCGGCGGCCAGCCCCTTGTTACCCGTTCGCAGCACATTGGTTGCCCCGATGCTGCCCGAGCCAATCTGGCGCACATCACCCAGCCCCGCCGCCAAAGTGAGCAAGAGACCAAAGGGGATTGACCCCAGGATAAAGCCAGCGAAGGCCGCCCATAATGCATCAATCGCCATCGAGACCGCCCATCGCCAATGCTCACCTTTCCTTTTTCCGGGAGGTAAGTAAAAGAGCCGGAATACACAAGTGACCCGTTTCTTTTGGGGCTTGGTAACACTCTGATCTTTCGGGCGGCAAACCCGCTGCCCTTTCCCCAAGGCGGCTTACAATTCCCAATCCATCCGACCCGATATTGCTGTTTGATTCAGGCCTTGGGGGTTTGAGCGTGCTTGCCGCACTGCGCGATCATTTGCCCAATGCGCCGGTGATCTATGCCGCTGACTTCGCCGGGCTGCCTTATGGCAAGAAAAGCGAGGCAGAAGTTACCGCAAGGGTATGCGGCTTGCTTGGCCGGATGAGCGAGCGATACACCCCGCGCGCGATCTGCATTGCCTGCAACACCGCTAGCACCATTGCGCTTTCGATGGTGCGCGACGTGCTGGAGGTGCCGATTGTGGGAACTGTGCCTGCGATCAAACCAGCAGCGGCGATGACCCGGACCGGGGTGATCGGCCTGCTCGGCACCGAGGCCACCGTCCGCCAGCCCTATGTTGACCGGCTGGAGGCTGAATTTGCTCAGGGCAAGCGGCTGATCCGATTTGCCGCGCCGGGTCTGGTTGACTTGGCGGAGGCCAAGTTGCGCGGCACGGTGATTAGCGCGAGCGAGGTGGAAAGAGAGATTGCCGGGCTAAAAGCGGCAGAAGGGGCCGGCGCCATGGACACGCTGGTTCTTGCCTGCACCCATTTTCCCTTGCTGGCAGACGAGCTAAGCGAGGTGTTTGGCGACCCCGTTCAGCAAATCCACGGCGCGCAAGGAATTGCAAGGCAGATCGCCGCTGTCACGCAAGGCCAAGAATTTGCGCGGGAGGAGGAGGATTTTGCCGCCGTAACCCTGATGACAGATTGCGCCCCTGCTTTCGCGCGGTACGGCATCACAGATATCCGCGAGTTTTAGCAAAGGCTTGGGATGGCGGTAATGGCGGGCGGTGATTGGCCTGCCTTCACTTGCGAGTGGTTCGCAAAGATCGCGCTGGCATTTGCGTTAGAGTGAACCTAAATGCTGCTGGACAATACGGGCGCGTGGTTTGCAACAGCATTGGTGAACACCCTTGAATTACGGACAGATCTTTGACGAGGCAATCGACCGGCTCCATTCGGAGGGCCGTTACCGCGTCTTTATCGATATTCTGCGCAACAAAGGGGCTTATCCCAACGCGCGCTGTTTCCACGGACATAATGGGCCGAAACCAATTACCGTGTGGTGCTCCAATGACTATCTCGCCATGGGACAGCACCCCAAGGTAATCGAAGCGATGGAAAATGCGCTGCACGATGTCGGCGCGGGTTCTGGCGGCACACGCAATATCGGCGGGAATACCCATTTCCATGTCGAATTGGAAAAAGAGCTGGCAGAGCTGCATGGCAAAGACGGGGCATTGCTGTTCACATCAGGCTATGTGTCAAATGACGCAACGCTCTCGACCATTGCCAAATTGCTGCCGGGCTGTGTGATATTCTCCGACGAGCTGAACCATGCCAGCATGATTGCCGGTATTCGCAATTCAGGCTGTGAGAAGCGCGTTTTCCGGCACAATGATCTTGCGCATCTGGAAGAGCTCTTGGCGGCAGAGGATGCGGACACACCCAAATTGATCGCCTTCGAAAGCGTCTATTCGATGGACGGCGATGTCGCACCAATCCATGCAATTTGCGATCTTGCAGAAGAGTATAATGCGCTGACCTATGTCGACGAAGTCCACGCGGTTGGCATGTACGGCGAGCATGGCGGCGGGATTTCCGAACGCGACAAAGCGGCGGGTAGGCTCGACATTATTGAGGGGACTTTGGGCAAGGCATTTGGTGTGATGGGCGGATATATTGCCGCAGACACACGAATTATTGACTGCATTCGCAGCTATGCGCCCGGCTTTATCTTCACAACATCTTTGTCGCCAGTGCTGGTGGCGGGCGTCTTGGCCTCGGTTAAGCATTTGAAAAACAGTAGCGAGGAACGCGATGCGCAGCAGGCGAACGCGGCCCGCTTGAAGGACATATTGCGGACACGCGGCATTCCGGTGATGGACAGTGTCACGCACATCGTCCCGGTGATGGTCGGCGATCCCGTTCGCGCCAAGAAAATCAGCGATATTCTGCTCGCTGAGTATGGTGTTTATGTCCAACCTATCAATTTCCCGACCGTTCCCCGCGGTACAGAGCGGCTACGTTTCACGCCGGGCCCTGCTCATACAGAGGAAATGATGACAGAATTGGGCGATGCGCTTGTTGAGATTTGGGATCGCATGGATATGGAATTGGCAAAAGCGGCTTAGGAAACGAAAAAATATTCCCAAATTAGCCTGAGAGGCGATGCTCAAGACTTGCCGAACGGCCTCGCCATGCCGCTGATTTGACAGTGAAATTCGAATATTTGTGCCAGCACCCCGCAACTATTCAGGAAAATAATCCCAAGGATGAACAAATGCTGTCAGAAATGGCAGAAAGTGTTCAGATAGCACACTCTATCAGAAACGTCCCAAAACGATACAAAATCACAGTTTCGTCTTGTTTGGGGGGTTAACGGATCGTAAACAGATCCTCGATTCGCGTAATCTTGAATCAGTAATTGCGAAGGCGAAACAATATCGCTGATCAGTTACAAAGGCTCTAATTAGAGGGAAAAGCCATGTTTAAACTCGCTACTACAGCCACTGCTGCTGCTGCTGCGTTTGCTCTTGCAACGCCTGCATCTGCAACTTTGGTAATCGAGCAGGATCCAGATCCATGCACAACCGCCGCCGATAGCTGCACATTCAGCTTCGATTCTTCAGGCGTTTCGGGCATGTTCTCTGAGACTGCTGCTTTCACTTTGCCACAACTGGGTTCGCTCAACGGTGTTGCTACAGCGATTTCGCTCGACGCAGCAACTGCGATCGACTTCTCTAGCATCTTCGTAACCGAAGTTGCGACAGGCAACGTATTCAACTTCGCAATCACCAACGGCAACCCTGAAATCGCAGTTCTGCCTTTCAGCTCAGTCACTGGTGGTGCGTACACCCTGACTGTAACGGGTACAGCTGGTACAAATGCAAGCTACGGCGGCACTTTGAACTTCTCAGCTGTTCCTGAGCCAGGCACATGGGCACTTATGATCCTCGGCTTCGGCGCAATCGGTTTCTCGATGCGTCGTAAGGGTCAAGTTCGTAGCACTTCAGTTCGCTACGCTTAAGTCCTAGCTGACATATACGGAAAAGGGGGGTTTCGGCCCCCCTTTTTTGTGTCTGCATTCCTCGTACATTGGGCCCATTACATCCGGCCCATTACTTCTGGCCCAGTACATCTGGCCCAGTACATCTGGCGGAGTGAATCCGGCAGGCGCGTCCCGCCCCGATAAATAGGCCCGCCTTATTCTCCTGACCAAGGTTCCGCGCCCAATCTCCGTATTGCTTTGTTTCTCTGGCGGGGCCAAAGATTGCTGCCTAATCACTTAGGGGATCCTTTTGCATGAACTATGATGATGTGGTGCTGGGCCGCCGTTCAATCCGCGGCTATCTTGATAAGCCAGTGCCGCGCGCATTGATCGAAGAAATTCTGGCGCTCGCGATGCGCTCTCCATCCTCGATGAATACGCAGCCCTATCATTTCCACGTGATTTCGGGCGAGCCATTGGACCGTATCCGACAGGGCAATACCGAGAACATCTTGGCCGGCGAACCCGATAGCCGCGAATTTCGCAGAGGAGAGCCCTTTGCCGGCGTTCACCGCGAGCGGCAAGTGGGATGCGCGATCCAGCTTTTCGAGGCGATGGGGATTGAGCGCGACGACAAAGAAAAGCGGCAGGATTGGGTCTTGCGGGGCTTTCGCCAATTCGATGCGCCCGTCT
>CAZDHB010000020.1:30098-43191 GCA_964505255.1 uncultured Porphyrobacter sp. | reverse complement strand
AAACCACCATGCGATCACAGCGTTAGCCCGCCATCAGCAACAATGGTCTGTCCTTGGACATAGGCGGCCAAAGGCGAGGCAAGGAACAAGGCTACTCCGGCCATATCCTCTGGCGAACCGAAACGGCCGGTCGGGATAGCTTTCAAGCTCGCCTCGGCCCGCGCGGGATTGGCCATAGTCACCTCGGTCAATTTGGTCGGCACAAGCCCGGGCGCAATGCCATTGACCCGGATGCCCTCGCGCGCCCATGCTTGCCCGAGAGTTTTGGTCAGGCTGACCGCGCCTGCTTTGGAGGCGGCATAGGCCGGGTTGCCGATATTGGCTTTAAAACCGGCAACCGAGCTTACGATGATCAGCGAACCTTTGCTCGCACTCAGCATGGGTTTGAACTTGGTCGCTGTATGCATGACGGAATTGATATTGATATCCATCACATCATCCCAGCCCGGCTTTTCAAATTCGGCCCGCTTGTACCGCACAAAGCCCTGCGATTGGACCAAAATGTCGAGCGAGCCAAAGGGCGGCTCATAAGCCATCAAAGCGTCGTAATCCGCGGCATCGACCTGCGCATAATGCAATCCGTCTAGGTTGGAGCCTTGCTCCGCCGAATAGTCATTGGCGCTGGCCCGAGTGCCCCAGACATGGACCTGCGCGCCGCGCGCAAGGAATGCGTGGGCGATACCATTGCCAATGCCGCTTGAACCGCCGACCACCAGCACTCGTTTCCCGCCAAATTCCAATTCACTCATGCGCTGATCGCCCTTCAAATTTCAGCCGAATGGGTGTTGCCCGATAACACGCTACACCTCTTCGAGGTTTAAGGTTATCATGGCGCGATTGTGACCACTTGCCAATCCCGGCGCTCAAACAGTGAAGGATGCCAAATGAAAACACGTGCTGCGGTAGCGTTCGAGGCTGGACAGCCGCTCGAAATTGTCGAGGTCGATTTGGAAGGGCCGCAGGCAGGCGAGGTGCTGGTAGAGATCAAGGCAACGGGCGTTTGTCATACGGACGAGTTCACCCGCTCTGGGGCAGACCCTGAGGGCGCTTTCCCCGCAATACTTGGCCACGAGGGCGCTGGTATTGTGCGCGAGGTCGGGCCGGGCGTGAGCGGGCTTGCGGTGGGCGACCATGTCATTCCATTGTACACCGCTGAGTGCCGGACTTGTGAATACTGTCTCAATCCCAAGACCAATTTGTGCCAGCGGATACGCGAGACCCAGGGCAGGGGCGTCATGCCCGATGGTACGTCGCGGTTCAGCTATCGGGGTGAGAAAATCCTTCACTACATGGGCTGCTCAACCTTCTCGAATTTCACGGTTTTGCCGGAAATTGCGCTCGCAAAAATTCGCAAGGACGCCCCGTTTGACAAGGTTTGTTATATTGGTTGCGGGGTCACGACAGGGATTGGTGCGGTTATCTACACAGCCAAGGTGGAACCCAATTGCCGGGCTGTGGTGTTTGGTCTTGGCGGGATTGGCCTCAATGTTATTCAAGGCCTGAAACTGGCCGGTGCGCGGCAGATTGTCGGCGTTGATACAAACGGCGCGAAAGAGGGTATGGCGCGCCAGTTCGGGATGACTGATTTCGTCAATCCGGCTGAGCTCAAGGACGATTTGGTCGGTCATCTGGTCGAGCTGACCGGGGGCGGAGCTGATTATTCGTTTGAATGTATTGGCAATGTCGATGTTATGCGCGCTGCGCTTGAGTGTTGTCACAAGGGATGGGGCGAGAGCATCATCATTGGCGTTGCCCCGGCCGGTGCCGAGATTCAGACGCGTCCGTTTCAGCTTGTGACAGGGCGGGTGTGGCGCGGATCGGCCTTTGGCGGCGCGCGCGGGCGCACCGATGTGCCGGCTATCGTCGATATGTATATGGAAGGGCGGATCGATATCGATAGCCTGATCACGCATAAATTGGCGCTGGAGGATATCAATTCGGCTTTTGATCTGATGCACTCGGGGGAGAGCATTCGCAGCGTTGTCGAGTTTTAGCAGGGGGTTGCTGAGTTTTAGCAGGGGGGCAACAGCGAGGCCCTAGCCCGCTGCGCTTGCTTACCGGTTTGACACCTCGACCAAGGCCCGGGCGGCGTTCACCGCGCGCATAATTTCGCGCTGAGTGGCCGGCTTTGGGCAATAAGCCGCGCCCGGTATGTCGTCGAGATGACCCAAATCTGCATGGCCGGAATGCACCACTATCGCGACTTTCTCTGCCACCATTTCCGCCGCCAGTTTTGAGGCATCGCCATCAGGCAAGCGCAGGTCAACGATCCCGACATCGAACCGGTCCTGCTGCAACTTGATTTTGGCCTCAACTATGCTGAGCGCAATTTGCACCGATTCTGCGCCAAACTCCTCGAGCGTTTTTTCCAAAGCCAAGGCAATTATGACCTCGTCTTCCAAGATCAGGAAAGACAATCCGGTCAGCGGTTTGTGAGGTGAGTTTTTATCGTCACTCATTTGGTCATGTTCTCGCGGTCAGAGACTTCGAGACTTAGGTCAATTTTCGCGCCAGTCTTGGTCCAGCTGCTTTTCACCGTTCCATGCAATTGGCGAATGCTCGATTGGATAAGCTGCGTGCCGAACCCCGGTTCCGCCTCGCCCTCTTGGGGAATTGAGAAGCCCGGAACAGTCTCGCGCCAGCACAGTTTTGTCACCCGCGATTTGGTATTGCTCCACGTGACCCTCAGCTTGCCTTTGGGCGTGCTCAGCGCACCATGTTTTATCGCATTGGTCGCCAGCTCATGAAAGATCAGCGTGAGTGTGTTGAGTGCGTTTTGATCGACGAAGACATTGGGTCCCTTGAGCTCGATCGCATGGCCCAGCGCATGCGGTTTCAAGACCGCGACAAGCAATTCCCGCAAGTCAATCCCGGGCATAGCCGGGTTCTTGCGCGCCAAATCATACACTGACCCCAGTGCGGCAATTTTGCCGATCAGCTCCTCGGCTAGCAATATGGTTTCCGCCTCCTGCTTGGGCGCGGCCTGAATCAGTCCGCCAATCACTGCAAACAGGTTCTTGATCCGGTGGCTCATTTCGCTGAGCAGCATTTTCTGGCGCCGGTCATCGGTTATCTCAACGACAGTGGCGACCACCTTCTTGCGGCCATCCTCACCGACAAACAGGAACCCGCGGCTATGGAAATGGCGGATATCCTTGCCTGGCACATCGACCCGGTAATCAAAGGCATATTCCTCCCCGAATTCGATCGCTTTGGATAAATTCTCATCGATGAGCGGCACATCGTCGTCTTCGATGAAAACGGTAAGTTCCTCAGGCAAATAGTCACCCGCCTCTGGCAGATTAAGCTGTTCAGCCAGAATAGCATCGGCCGTCGTAACACGGGTCTCAACATCAAGCAGGGCCAGCCCCATTTGCCCAGTCGAAAGCGCAAGGCGCATGCGGCGTGTTTCATCTTCCAATTGCTGCTGAAGCTGGATGGTCCTTGAAACATCAAAGCCGACCCCTGCGACACGGTTGCGGCCATCGCCCATCTTGAAAGGCTGGGCATAGACCTGCACATGGCGCATCTTTCCCTCACGCTCCATCGCGCCGAGATACGAATACCCCTCGCCCGAGGAGATAGCCTCTTCACGCAATTTCTTGAAATCCTCCATGTCAGCAGGCCGCAGCAAAGAGGCCAATGCGTCGCGCGGATAGGTTTTGCGGTGATCAAGGCCGGTCAGCTCTCCTGCAACTTCGTCGAGCCGCAATTCATCGCTTTCCAGATCGGTTTCCCAAAAGCCCAGATGCGCACCTTTCATCGCGAGCCTGAGCTTCTCGGTCTCGGTTGCCAGCTCACTGCGCAAGGCAACTTCCTGTGAGATGTCAGTGAGGGTGATCGACGCGCCCTCAACGCTGCCATCGGCAAAGAAATAGGGTGTGATCCTGAGGAAGAAGGACTGGCCCTGTTCATCCGGCTCGGTAGTTTTGCTGAAGCTTTCGCCGGTCTCGATGACTTCGCGCACTTTGCCGGTCGGATCAAAACTGCCCAGATTGATATTGAACTCGGTGAGCGCGCGCCCCTCGTCGGAACGAGTGATCGGCAGTTTCTGGCGGGCCGCATCGGTCACGTGGCGAATTCGCATTGATCGATCGAGCACGATCATCGCCAAATCAGCCGATTGCAAGAAATTGTCGAGATCGGAATTGGCCAGCGTCAATTCGTCGATCTTGTTTTTCAGTTCCTCATTGGCGGTGGTAAGTTCCTCATTGGCCGATTGAAGCTCCTCGTTCATCGACATCATTTCTTCGTTGGAACTTTTCAGCTCCTCATTCGCGGTTTCAACCTCTTCAACCTTGCTTTTGAGCATCAGCCGGGTCGCTTGAATATCCTCTTGCAAATCGGCGATCTGCCGGTCGCGCGTGACCGGGCTGACTTCATATTCATTGACCACAGGTTCGAGGCGGCCCTTGACCACAAAGATCAAGGCGACCGTATCATCCTTCATCGGATGCGCGATAATGTCGGCCTTGTTGGTGCCGAACTGCGAGTTGACCGGTATGTCCTTTACCGCCTTGCGGCTGCGCGATTTCATGGCATCACTGACCAATGGCATCACCACATCGCGCACGCCCTCCCGGGCGAGGACGTCGAGGCTTCGCTCGTCACCGGGACGCGACATCATAAACAGGCTGAGGTCACCAGAACTGTCGATGATTACCCCGTTCGCGGTGACCCGGACAAAGGGCGGCGCATAATGCTCGTAAATTGTGGCATTGGTTGCATTGAGGCTTTGATGGCGCGGGAAATCGAGCTCTTTGGCCATTCTCCGATTGTGATGGTTTGGCCGGCGCTCATTGCCGGCGGATCCGAGCGGCAGGCTGATATGCGAGCGTTTGGCGCTATCCTGCCGCTTGAAAAGCCGCGCCTTTTGATCAATCGGTACGAACAAATCCTCGCGTTTGCTGACGCTTTCCGATGTCCCCAAGAACAGAAAACCACCGGGCCTCAGGCTGAAATGCATCAGCGGGAAAATCTCTGCCTGCAGCTCGTCCCCGAGATAGATCAGCAGATTGCGGCAAGTGATCAGATCGATCTTCGAAAACGGCGCATCTTGGATCAGATTGTGCACTGAAAAACGCACCATTTCCCGAATGCGCGAGATGATCTCGAAACGCTCGTCCATGCCGACGATATAATTGTCGCGGTATTTCTGCGGA
This sequence comes from uncultured Porphyrobacter sp., assembly GCA_964505255.1. Lineage (GTDB taxonomy): Bacteria > Pseudomonadota > Alphaproteobacteria > Sphingomonadales > Sphingomonadaceae > Erythrobacter. Next base: position 38,029 of record CAZDHB010000020.1, on the reverse strand, counting down.
ATTTCCGACAACATCGATACCGGGTAACGGGCCTTGCGCGCAGCATCGATTACGCCGAGTGAAATATCCGTCGCAAAGATTTGCACGAGGGGACGATGATCAAGCTGCTCGCAAATATCATCGACCATCATAGCGATCGAATAGGCTTCTTGTCCCGAGGAACAGCCCGGCACCCAGATACGCAATTCCTCGCTCGCATCGCAATTTTCAATGAGCGGCAAGAGGACCGTCTTGCGCAACAACTCGAAATACTCACGCTCGCGAAAGAACGAGGTGACATTGATCAGGAAATCATCCGCTAACGCTTGTTGTTCGTTGGCGTCTTCCTTCAAGTGCTCGATATATGTGTCGATGTCGGTAAATTCGAGCACTTGCAATCGCCGATTGAGCCGGCGGAAGAGGGTCGACGTTTTGTAGCCCGAAAAATCATTGCCGAGCCTGTTGCGAAGAACCTCAATAATGCGGCCCATCGCCAATTGCGCGCTGGGTTCATCCTCTGGGAAACGCAATGTGAGCGCGCCATTGAAAAAGGCCTGGACCCGGTCCACCAAATCACTCGCGGGTAGGGTGAAATCGACCAGATTGGTCGACAGCGCGGAAAAAGGCATCCCGTCATAGCGAGCCTCTTCAGGGGATTGCACCGCGCAAATACCCCCCAGCTCCTTTATGATGCGCATGCCCGCGGTTCCGTCACCGCCCGTGCCGGACAAAACAACGCAAGCAGCCCGGTCCCCTTGAACCGAGGCGAGCGAGGTGAAAAAGCTGTCAATCGGGCGGCGCAGCCCGCGCGGCAGACTGAACGGGTCGAGGCGGAACTTGCCGTCTTCGATTCGCAAAGCGGCGCCCGGAGGAATGACATGCAAGCAATCGACCTCAACGTGATCCTTGTCAGAAATCTGACGCACAGGAATATGGGTTTTGCTTGAAAGCAATTCGGCCATCATGCTTTCGTGATGCGGATCCAGATGCATCACTAAAACGAATGCCATGCCGACACCGGCTTCCACGTTTTGGAACATGGAGGTCACGGCTTCTAAACCGCCCGCAGATGCTCCTATTCCTACTATTGGAAAGTCGAGTTGGCTTTTGACTGCCAATTCTTCGTGTTCGCTTTCTTGCGTTTGCTGAGTGATGGGTTCCACAATTTTCGCCGTTCGTTGCCCGTTTTCGAGCAATACTTCAAAAATGTTCAGCAACAAAAGGTAAAATAAAAAAAACTCGAAAACCGATCTTTTAATGGATCAATTCGTTCATTTACCTATGTATTATTCGGATATTAAAGATTGAAGTAAGCTGTCAATATTGCGCACACTTCGCTCAAAGCCAACAACTCGGTGCTGCGAATGGGCCTAGAAATCTGTACTTACGGAGAGGTTGATCCGGGGCGAGCGATCATTTGTTTCAAATCGCGGCCCTGTCAAAGGCATCGCCACTTCGACATCAAAATTCAGAGTGCGGGTCACATCCGCCCTGATGCCGCCGCCTGCCGAGGCAAGCGAACCGCTGCCAAAGCCATTGCCGATGTTGGAGACAATGCCGCCATCGCCATAGACGTAAAGCTGAGCCTTGCGCAGCAAGCCGAGCGGCTGTTTCACGTCATAGCGCAGCTCTGCAAGCCCCATAGCGCCTTCATCGCCGGTACGCTCATTATAGTCATAGCCGCGCAGGAAACTGGTTCCGCCAAGGCCCAGATCTTCTGTGAGCAGCAAAGGGTCTGAGGCGATCTGGCCGCGTCCAGCGACAAGCACGCTCAGGTTGGAACCAAGCGCACGGCGCCAATCGAACCACAGCGCCAGCTTGGTAAATTCTGGCGGTGCATCCCCGCGCGATGCAAGCGGATCGCCAAGCGGTTTCGCGCCCAGAATATCCAGCCCTTGGGTCGCGGTCAGACGGCTGCGGAGCAGGCCTCCACCGATCCGTGCTCTGGCGTAAAGGCCCCCGCGCAGCACCGGCAAGCGGTCTTGCCGAACCAGCACGCCAGCCTGTTCCTGACGCAAGTCGCGATATTCGACATTGCCATTGAACCACACGGACAGATTGCGCCGCCGTTTCAGCGGGACGCTGAGCTGAAGGCCGAGGCGGCGTGACTGGCCGGTAATATCGAATGCGCGCAAATTGGCGCCGGGGTTTGTGTTGGAGAAAGACGCGACGAGAGAAAGCTGCGTGCCCATAGAATCCAGTATGGTTCCATAGCGAAGCCGCGCAAATTGCAGCTCTTTTGGCTGCAAGGGGACAGTGCCCAAGGTAACATCCAATGCATCGCTGCCCATCAGCAAGCCGTTGGCATCAAAATCAAGCCGCGCCTGGATCGGACCAATGGCATCATCGCCGTCATTATCGAGCGTCAGGCGACCGGCAAATTTCTCGCGGATGGCGCGCAAGACCAAGACATCTAGATCGCCGCGCCTTTCAAAGCGGGAGCGGCCCACTCTGGCGCCGCTGACATCGCTGGCAAGCAGCAGATGTTTTTCAAGCCGGGCCAATGTCACCGGCGTGCCATCGATCAAAGGCTCGAGCATCCGCCGAATGGCTGGATCATCGCTGCCCTCGATCGCAATCGCATCGATCACCCCTTCAGACATGGTCACTTGCAATACGCCCAGATCAAGCGATTGCGGCTCGATCTTGGCCGCAGCCAGAATATATCCGGCATCTTGCGCCCGCTGAGTCAGCGCAGCGGTTAACTCACTCAGCTGCGCGCTGGTTAGCTCGCGCGCATTGAAGCGCTCAATGATGTCAGCAAAGCGTTCAGGGGAGAGGGCTTGCAATCCCTTGAGTGCAATCGCGCCAACCGAATAGCGCGTCTGCTCGTCGGTTAGGACTGGCATGTATTCCAAAGTGGGGAGCGAGAGGGCACGCTCCTCTGCCCTGAGATTCACTTCATTTTCGCGCTCTTGAATTGTGGGATCTGACTGGTCCAGCCGGTCCTGCGCCAGCGATCCGGCAGGCACCGTCAAAGCAGCCAGGAAACTCCCAGCGATCAATATCTTGCGCGCGCGAGCGGGCTGCTCGTCAGAATCTCTACGGTGATGAGCGAACATGCCTTTGTCCGCTAAGCCGGAAAGGTTAATCGCGGGTCAACATCAGCCTTCAGTTTGAATGAAGTTAACCAATAGGATCAGCATCTTGTTGTGAATTGGCAAGTAAAACTTCGCAAAGGGATCGTACAAAAGAACCCAGCGGAGACCACTAAGATGCCTTTTGCCAATATTGCCAGGATGGGCGCATTTGTATTTCTGATGAGCTCGACAAGTGCGTGGGCGCAGTCGGGGCCATGGACGGTAAGCGAGGCGCGCGGCTCTGTGACGATCACAGATACAGCAGGCAGCCGGGCTGCAGCGCGCGGCGTTGCTATTCGGCCCGGTGCAAGCGTGACCGCTGGCGCGGCAGGGCACGCGGTTTTGGTTCGCGGGCAGGAATTCGTCACGATTCGGCCCAACACCCGCATTCGTATCCCGGCCGCCGCAAAAGAGCGCACCCTGGTCCAGGTTCTGCAAGACTGGGGTCAGGCAATCTTCAACGTCGGCAAGCAGAAAGACCCTCATTTTGCGGTCGAAACGCCTTATCTTGCCGCTGTGGTGAAGGGCACGACCTTTACAATTTCCGTCAATGATAAAGGCGCCTCGATGCAGGTTACCGAGGGCGCTGTAGAGGTTCAAACCCGCGACAAAGGCGCGCGCGATCTGGTGCGCCCCGGCGCAGTCGCGATCGTCAGCGCGAGCGACCAATACCGCCTCACAGTTCAAGGCAGCGAAACCCGTGTGATTGATTCGCCAGCCCGTACCACGGCCGAAACGGTGACCAGCACGGCGGTGTCTGCGGCTCCGCCAGCGAGCACAAGCCAAACCGCAAAAGCACAAGGTGTCGTTTCGGGATCTGATGCCGGTAATGGGGCTGCCGGGAATGGGGCTACCGTCAATAGGGTTGCGGCTGCACCAACCATCAGCAGTGTAAGCGCCTTCGATGATGATGCATCCTTCACGAGCGCAGCGGCCACCAATAGCACTCAGAACCCGGGCCGCGCGTTCAGCGCGCTCGATGGGTCTACAGATGCAATCGAGACCGCCATTTTTTCACCTGCAAGTGATCTGGGCGAATTGTCTGGTGGCTTGTTAGCCGGATCTGTCTCGGCCGATGTGGCCGAGTTGCGGCGCACTGTGGTCGATGCCCGGCCGGCTGTCGCCAATGCAAATGCGAGCAGCAATGCCAATGCTAATTCCAATTTGCAGAATGCGGTGTCCAGCAACGCCTCGGTGAACGGCGCGGCAAACGGGGTTGCCAATGCGTTTGGCAGTCAAGTCAATCCCGGAGTTGACAATGCGGTTGGCAATGGACTTGGCCGGCCCAACGGGTCCAGCAATGCGTCCAACAATGCGATTGACGATGTAACGGGCGAGACCAATGGTCTTGCGCTGAATCTACCCTCACAAAGCGCGGCTCCAGCAGCAAATTCAGACGCTGGCGGTGTCGGCAATGCCAATGGCGCGGCCAATGGGATGTCAAATGCAGGAGACGTTTCGAACGCTGGCGGCAATGCCCTTGGCGCCGACAATGGGATGTCCAATGCGGCAGACCTTTCAAATGCTGGCGGCGTGGGTAGTGCCCTTGGCGCTGGAAACGGGATGTCAGTAGACGTTTCAGGCACAGGAGACGCATCAGCCGCTGGCAATCCCGGCAATGGCGCGGCCAATGGGATGGGCAACGCGGTGACCCCCGATACTGGTAACGCGGTCGCTAATGGCATGGGTAACGGACCCAGTAATGACCTCGGCAATGACCTCGGCAATGCCCTCAGCAATGGTCCCGATAATGGCCCCGATAATGGCATCAGTAACAGCATGTCTGACGCTGGAAGCTTGGCCATGGATGCTGGAACGGGCGGCGATATGGATGCCGGTATGGATATTGCTGATGATCCGGTCACTGAGCCGGTCGGCGAAATCGCCGTGAGCGGTCAAAATCCGAGCAACGCATTCGACTTAGGCGGTTTCTTAAACAATTTGGTCCAAACCGGCCGAGAATTCATCGAGGAAAACTTCATTGATGACGACGGCAATTTCAACCTGTCCTTGAATGATGATGCGGATTTGGACGACGAAATTGACGATGAGAACGAACTCGAGAACGAACTCGAGGACGAGCTTGAGGATGAGCTTGAAGACGAGCTTGAAGACGATTCTGACGATGAAGAGCTTGATGAAGATGAGGCCGAAATGGATGAGCCTGAACAGATGTAAGGCACATCTCAGCGCGCCTCTTGTGTGATTGATCGCTCGCTAGGGCGCAGCGGAACTGAGGAGCGCGCAGCTTGTTTCAGATTGGCTTGAAAAAGACCAGCTGGCCTCGATTGGGCACTTCAAAAGCGCCGCCAAACGCCCGTGTAAAGGGCGCAATTGGTCCGGGCCCTGCCTTGCGCGTATTGCTGCCCATTGCTCTCGTTCTGATCGCCGCGCTGCTTTTGAGCGGCTCGATGCGCAATGCAGAGCACAGCCTGCGCAATCTGATTTTCAGCCTGTCCGAACGTCCAGCGAGCGGCGAACTTGTCGTCGTCGAGATGGACGCCGCCAGTATTGCCGCGATTGGCCAATGGCCTTGGCCGCGAGGGCATCACGCCAGGCTTGTCGATCAATTGGTTGATGCGGGCGCGCGTTCGATTGTGTTCGATGTCGATTTTTCAGCATCCTCCGATCCGGCCGCAGATGCTGTGTTTGCCCGCTCGCTTGAACAGGCCAAAGGCAAGGTCGTTCTGCCCGTTTTTGCTCAGCGGGCCAGCCATCAAAGCACGCAATTGGTCGATTCCATGCCGATCCCCTCTTTGCGCGATCATGTTGGTCTCGCCTCGGTCTTGGTCGCACCCGATAGCGACGGATTTGTGCGCTCGATGCCGCTTGGTACAATGGCAGGCGGCGTTCCGCGCCCGACACTTTCGGCCAATATCGCGGGCCTTGGCGGTGTCGCAGATCAGCAGTTTGCGGTCGATTATTCGATCGATCCTGCGACGATTGATCGGCACAGCTTTATTGCTGTGACAGAGGGGGCATTCGAGGCGGAGACTATCCGCGGCAAGGACGTTCTGGTCGGCGCGACCGCGATTGAAATGGGCGACCGTTATGTGGTGCCGCGCTACGGGGTGATACCCGGCGTTATTGTTCAGGCAATAGCCGCAGAAACGCTGCGTTTGGGTGTCCCTGCGGAAATTGGCCCTTTGCTGCCGCTTTTGCTTGCCGGAATAATGGCGCTGCTAATGTTCCGCCTACAGAATGCGGCGCAGGTTTTGTGTGCCGGGGCGGGAATGGGTTTGGCCATTATTGGCCTGTCATGGGCGGCGTGGTCTCATCTGCATTGGCTGGTTGATATTGCGCCGGCCCTAGGCGCATCATTGGTTTTAGCGGGCTACCGTATCTTCGTGATTCAGACCCGCGAGGCACGCCGCAAGAGCCTGCATGACGCGCTGACCGGATTGCCGAATTTGGCGGCGTTTCGCCGAGATCATGCACACCGGCGAAACGGCTTCACCATCGCGGCCCGGATTGACGGCTATGATGCACTCGCCAGTGTCCTTGGCCGCTCCAATCTTGCGCTTGTGATGCAAGCCCTGGTGGAACGTATTGGCGCGCAATGTGTCACGCCCAAAGTCTATCTGGTTGATGACCGCGTGCTGGTTTGGACGGCCGAGATTGATGCGTTTGAGCTTGAACCCAAGATGCGCGCGCTGAGTGCATCCTTGCGCAATCCGGTTGAGGTTCGTGGACGTCTGGCCGATATTGCGGTGACTTTGGGGGTTGCTGAGGCAGGGGATGAGGCTGATGCTGCCCATGCCGCCAGTCAGGCCGCGCAAGAAGAAAAACTATGGCGGCGTCATGAGGAGGCCGAGAGGCAAGCTGTGGCAGACAGTCTTTCGTTGATGAGCGAGCTTGAGCAAGGCATCGCTCGCCGCGAGGTCGAGGTGCATTACCAGCCCAAATTGCATTTGCCCTCGGGCAATATAACCAGCGTCGAATCGCTGGTGCGCTGGAATCACCCAGAGCGCGGTATGATTAGCCCTGACCAGTTCATCCCATTGGCCGAAAGCAGCGACAGGGTGGCCGATCTGACCCTGTTTGTCTTACACCAATCGCTCAGCGATCTCGCGCGCTGGAACGAGGCTGGCCTGAACCTTCGCGCGGCGGTCAATATTTCGGCGCGCTTGCTGACGTCCTACGTTTTTCTGGAACAGGTCGAAAAACTCGTGAACGAGACATCGGCGCGGCCGCTGCAATTGATCTTCGAAATCACCGAGAGCGCGGCCATCACCGACGGCGAACGCGCCCTTGATGTGGTCAAGCGGTTTCGCGATCTGGGGATTGCGATTTCAATTGATGACTATGGCACGGGTCAATCGACGCTTTCTTACTTGCGCGAATTGCCCGTGAGCGAGCTTAAAATTGACCGCAGTTTTGTCGAGCATGCGCATAGCAATGCGAGCGACGGGTTGCTGGTTCGCTCGACCGTTACCTTGGCTCATGAGCTGGGTCTGGAAGTCGTTTGTGAAGGGGTCGAGGAAGAGGCTTGCCTCGAATTCCTGCGCGAGCTTGGCTGCGATTATGCGCAAGGCTATCTGATCGGCAAACCCATGGCCGCCGCGGCCTTGCAAGAGGTTTTGCAAGACGCGGCTCGGCTCGCTGCTTGAACCCGGTTTTCATTGCACCGGCGCTCAACTGCGCTAACGCTGCACCTCGTGAACCAGACCGATCCTTGTGTGACCATCTTTGCCCGCTGGCCGGAAGCTGGCCTATGCAAAACGCGGCTGATCCCTGATCTCGGCGCGCAAGGGGCAGCGGCCGTCTATCGCAAGCTGCTGCGGCATAGCGTGGAGGCCGCCTTACAAAGCGGGCTCGATGTGTGCCTCGCGGTAACCGGCGCGGCCCCAGCACGTTTTGAAGAATGGCTGG
>CAZDHB010000020.1:3969-29998 GCA_964505255.1 uncultured Porphyrobacter sp. | reverse complement strand
GAGGGCGATTTGGGAGCAAAGCTTGCCGCGATCCCTGCGCCTACTCTTTTGATCGGCAGTGATTGTCCGGGGCTTGATAGCGACTTGCTCCGGCAGGCGGCGACATCCCTTAAAACCCATGATGCGGTTTTGGGTCCGGCTTTGGACGGCGGATATTATATGCTTGGCCTCAGCCGTCCGATGCCGTTTCTGTTTTCGGCCATGCCGTGGAGCACCCCGCAAGTTTTGGCCGAGACCGAACGCCGCTTGAAGGAACGCGGGGTTTCCTATGCCAAACTAAAGCCGCTCAGCGATATCGACACCCATAGCGATCTTGCGAGCTATCCCGAGTTCCTGCCATGAGCGAGCTACTATGAGCCTGACGATTGTCATTCCGGCCCTGAACGAAGCCGAAAGCCTGCAGGTTCTTGCACCCGTGCTGGCATCGCTCGACCCCAGACCTGAGGAAATTCTGCTGGTCGATGGCGGCAGCAGCGATGCAACGGTCCAAATCGCTGAGCAATTGGGTTGGCGCGTTATGGAGGCCGAGCAAGGCCGCGCGAAACAGATTAACGCAGGGGTTGCTGCGGCCAAGAGTGACATGATCTGCGTGCTGCATGCGGACACTTTGCTCCCCTTGGATGCAGCAGCGGTGATCGGGCAGGTATTGGCCGATGACCGGATTGCGCTGGCCAGCTTTACGCCGCTTATCAAAGGGCCGCATAAGACCCGCTGGTTCACCACTTTTCATAATTGGATCAAGACTTGGTATGCCCCGCTGATCACGCGGCCGCATCATTTCATGCGCGGCGTACGGCTGCTGTTTGGCGATCACGCGATGTTTTTTCGGCGCGCGCAGTTTCTGGCAATTGGTGGCTGCACACCGAGCGACAATGTGATGGAAGAGGCAGATCTATGCGTCAAATTCGCAGATCTTGGCCGGATCAAAATGGTGCCGCGGTTTGCCGAGACCTCCGATCGCAGAATTGCCGAATGGGGACCGCTCAAAGCCAATTGGATCTATTTCAAAGTCGGTATGATGTGGGCCTTTGGCATGCGTGACCGCATGGCCGAAAACTATCCTGACGTGCGTTAATTGCTGGCCATTTGGTCGGCGTTTTTGAGGAACCCGTCGGCAATGCAGTAATCGATCAAGGTGCGGATATAGGCCTCGCCAGTGGGCGGACAGGCAAGACCGGTTTGCGCGCGAAACTGCTGATCGTCGAAATGGGGGTTGCGCTGGAAGTAGCTCGCATAAAGCCCCGCAACACGGCGGAACAGGCGCCGCTCAAGCGCCGGCAATTGTGCGGGATCAAAGTCTTCAGGCGGCACCAATTCGGGTTGGTGAAAATGCGGATAGGACCCGATCACAGCGGCAAAATCGCTGACGCTGATTGGCCGGCCGGACACAAGGTGGAAAGCCGGCGTATCGCCCTTTGGAAAATTGTCGCTGGGAAAAGTGCTGGCGAGCGTCACGATGCCGCCAGCCACATGATCGATCGGCACAAAATCGAGCGTTGAACCGGCGCGCGATGGCATTTGCCGCACGCGCCCCTCTGCAATCAGTTTGAACGCGGCATATGTCGTATCAAATTGACGGATCGTGCCCTGATCGCTGGCCCCGACCACAATCGAAGGGCGCATGATAACATGGCGCAGTCCGCTGGCTCTAACGCGCCGCTCGCCTTCCGCCTTGCTCGCTTCATAGCCATTGGCAAACCGGATCGGACCGCCGCTTTGGGGCAGATCATCGCTTTCCAAAATCACCCCGTCACGCGTGCCGCAAACATAGGCTGTACTGACATGCAGCAAGCCCATATCGCCGGCTTGCGCTAGCTCAATCGCGTGGACCGTGCCGTCAATATTGACCGCGCGATATTCGTCCTCGGACAAGTCGAAACGCACTGTCGCTGCGCAATGGATGAGGAGATCATGCGATTGAGCTTGAGCTGCAAATTCCGCCTCAGTCCAACCAAACAGCTTTTGCGATACATCGCCCCGCAGCGTCTGATGGACGGCGACAAGAGCGCCATCATTGGCGCGGATCTCTGGGTTCTTGTGGACGAGCGCAGTGACCTCATGCCCCTCGGCAAGCAGCCGCGCGCACACCTCGCCCCCGACCAGACCAGCGGCACCGGTCACCAAAATGTTTAGCAACAGGAGGCACCTGCTGCCTCAGATGGGCCGCTGCTCACGCCGGTCGCGGCGCCAAATGGTACAGTAATGCCGCAATCGGGAAAGACCCCGTAATGGGAGGAGAAATCGCCGAAAAACTCAAAATGCTTGGCAAACCTTGTGTCCGCCAACATCTTCCAACTGTTGCCGCAAATCGGGAACATCCGGCCCTGTTCAAGATGATGGTGGCCATCCAGCTCAAATACGCGGGCCTGCTCAGGGACAGTGCCTTTATAACGCACTGCTTGCCCGTAATCCTCGCATTGGCTTTCGAGCTGCGGCAATTTGAACAAGCGATAGGTCGCCGAATGAAAAGCAATCCCTTCGAGTTTAGCGCTTGCCGCGGCATCATTGATCGCCAAGGGCCGGCTGGTGACGAGACGCGGATCAGCAAATCCTGCTTCTTTGGCAAGCGCCAGAAAATCGCCCCAGTAAAGCGCGCCTGACAAGCATTCGCCGTGAAGCACAGGATCGCTGCGCAGCGCATCCGGCACGCGCCGCTCGGAATAGACATCGGAGAAATACAGCTCTCCGCCTTCTTTCAAGAGATCGAACGCTGCTTTGAAAACGGCGCGTTTGTCAGCCACCAGATTGATCACACAATTGGAGACAATGACGTCAAAATGCCCCTGAGGCAGATCAAGTTCGTCAAGCCGTTCAATATCACCTTCGATGAAATCTGTGTTGGACCTAGCATAGCCAAACCGCTCGCGGTGCCATTCGCTTGTTTCGCGCGCTACGGCCAATTGCTCAGGCGTGGTATCGACCCCGGTGACCGAGCCAGTCTCGCCGACCAATTGCGCCAGAATATACGCGTCTTGCCCGCTGCCTGATCCAAGATCGAGGATATGGCATCCCTCAATCGCTTGCGGGGCGACTAAGCCGCAGCCGTAATAGCGTGCTTTCACATCCTCGTGAACATTGGCAAGTGCGCTCAAAATCTCCGCCGGCGGCGCCTCGATCGTGCAACAGGCATCGGTTTTCAGATCATCAGAATTTTGCAGGACCTTGCCGTAATAATCACGGCTGTTTTCAATATTCATGTAACGATTGGCCTTCTTCAGCGAAAACAGGGCATGGAGATGAGGCTGCCGTAGGCGATGCTCACTTATCCTTTCGCACTTCAACCAATTTGAGTTACTAGGCAAGCGCAATGAAATTTTCTCATGATGTTATCGTTATTGGCGGCGGCGCGGCCGGATTGACCGCTGCGGGCGGCTGCGCGCTGTTCGGGCTCGATGTCGCTTTGATCGAAGCGGGCGAGATGGGCGGGGAATGCCTCAACAATGGCTGCGTGCCTTCCAAAGCGCTGATTACGGCGGCCAAACGCGCGGCCGAGGGCACTGGCGCGGCAAGGCACGGGGTCACGCTGGCCAAGCCCGAGGTTAGCTGGAGCGGGGTGCACGCCTTTGTTCACGAGGCGATTGCCGAGATCGCGCCGCATGATTCGCAGGAACGGTTCGAGGAAATGGGCTGCGAAGTGCTGCGCGGATATGCCCGTGTCACCGGCAAGCATTCGGTTGAGGTTGAGGGACGCGTTTTAACCGCGCCGCGGATTGTCATTGCCACCGGTTCAAAGCCATTTGTCCCGCCGATCAAGGGCATTGATGAGGTTCCTTATCTCACCAATGAAAACCTGTTCGATTTGCAAGAGCAGCCAGAGCATCTGGTGATTGTTGGCGGCGGCGTGATCGGTATGGAAATGGCGCAGAGCTTCCGCCGCTTGGGCAGCGCGGTGACGGTGATTAATCCAGGCCCGCTGATGGGCCGTGATGATCCCGATTCGGTTGCAGTGGTGGCCGAGACAATGCGCGCTGAAGGCGTTGAATTTGTCGATGGCACAGCGCAGGAGGTGTCCGCGTCTGGTTCTGGTGCCTCCGCGACCTTGCGTATTTTAACCGATGGCGGCGATGTGATCTCAGGCTCGCATTTGCTGATCGCGGTCGGCCGAACCGCAAATGCCAGTGGCTTTGGGCTCGAGGAGTTGGGCGTCGAAATGGCGCGCAATGGGATCAAAGTTGATGCGCGTCGGCGCAGCTCGATCAAGAGCATTTACGCCATCGGCGATTGCCGCGATGGTCCGCGCTTAACCCATGTGTCGGGTTATGAAGGATCGAATGTGGCGCTGGAGATTACCACTGGCCTTCCCACGAAGGTCGATTGGTCGGCCCTCCCGTGGTGCACGTATACCGATCCCGAGGTGGCCCAAGTCGGCATGACTGAGGCGGAGGCGCGGGCGCAATATGGCGAGGGGGTCACTGTCATCAAAGAAGGCTTCGATCATAATGAAAGGGCGATCGCCGAAGGCGCGGTCAAAGGCCATATGAAGCTGATTTTGAAAGGCAAGAAAGTCCTCGGGGCAAGCATCGTGGGCAAAGCGGCGGGCGAATTGCTTTTGCCGCTGACCCAATCGATCACAGGCAAGAGCAGCACGTTTGCACTGGGTTCGGCGGTTATCTCTTACCCCACTCGCAGCGAGATTATCAAAGCCGCTGCCTTCGCCGCATGGGAGCCGACCGTCTTCGGCTCGCTGCCCAAGAAATACGCCCGATTTGTGGCCAAAATGCGCAGGATATTCTCGTGAACGCACCGCCGCTCGAACCGGATAATCGGACCTCGCCGCGCAGCAAAGCGCGCAATGCGCCCAGCGGCGCATCGCCCTTTACTGTTAAGGCAGAGCCCTTGGCCCGCGCCAAATTTTCCGACCCTGACCGAACGGCCAAGGGTGAGACGCGCGCCAGCGTACCGATGCTGGGCCTCGACACATTGTGGTTTAACACAGGCACATTGTGCAATCTGGCCTGCGCCAATTGTTATATCGAAAGCAGTCCGACCAATGACGCGCTGGTCTATCTCAAGGCCGAGCATGTCACGCGCTATCTGGACGAGATCGAGGCGGACAAGCTCGGCACGCGCGAGATCGGCTTTACCGGCGGCGAGCCCTTTATGAACCCCGAGTTTCCGGCCATGCTAACCGAGGTGCTGGAGCGCGGGTTTGAAGCCTTGGTGCTATCCAATGCGATGAAGCCGATGCGGCGGCACGAGGCGGCTTTGCTGGAATTGCAAAAGCGCTTTGGCGAGAAGCTGACCATGCGCATCAGCCTCGATCATTTTACCAAGCAAGTGCATGAGGCAGAGCGCGGCGCAGGCAGCTGGGATGCGGCTATCGCGGGCCTTCAATGGCTCAGCGAGCACGGGTTTTCACTGGCGGTGGCCGGACGCATGTTGCCGGAAGAGGATGACGCGCGCTCGCGGGCCGGATTTGCCAAAATGTTCAGCAGCGCGGGGATCGCAGTTGATGCAGCCGATTTAGCGAGGCTGGTGATCTTTCCCGAAATGGATGCGGAAAAAGACATTGCCGAGATCACCACCGATTGCTGGGATATTCTGGGCAAGCGCCCGGATGACATTATGTGCGCCAGCAGCCGCATGGTGGTGCACCGCAAGGGCGAGGCTGATCCGCGCGTCGCGGCCTGCACTTTGCTGCCATACGCGCCGGAATTTGATCTTGGGGCGAGCCTTGCGGAGGCGTCAGGCGCGGTGAAACTCAATCACCCGCATTGCGCCCGGTTCTGCGTTTTGGGCGGCGCGAGCTGCGCGGCCTAGGCCGGCCGCTGATCGAGCCATTTGGCCAGCATCACCCCGCCCGTAATCAAGAATGGCACCAGCACAAAACTCAATGTGACCTTGGCCAGCACTTGCCCGATAAGCAGGTTGGTAATGTCAAACTCTCCGTAAAAGGCGAGGGTAACAAAAATCACCGAGTCCACCGCTTGGCTAAGCGCTGAGGCAATCGCACCGCGCAGCATCAAAGAAAACGTGCCTGCTTTGGCGCCTTGGCCAAGCTCGCCTCCGGCCAGTTTCGAAAATATCCAGATATTGAGCAACAGCGAGGTGATATAGGCCGCCGGTCCGGCCATTAATATGCGCGGGGTTTGACCGAGGACTCGCTCGAATGCGGACAAGTCCTCGGCGCGAAATTCGGTCATTTCGGGGGAGGGCGGCAAGCCTAGGACCATGAATATCAGCGCCGCTGAGAGCGCCAGCGGGACAAAGCCGAACCACACCAGCCGCTTGGCTGTGCTTTCGCCGTACAGCTGCGCCAGAGTGCTGGAGATGACGACCAATATCAGGAACGGGAAAATGCCCGCCTCAACCGCCAGTTCGCTGGGCCATAATTGCACTTGCTTATAGGCCACGACCCCGGCGAGCACCGTCATCCCGCCGTAAATCAGCAAGTAAAGAAACAAGCCGGGCGGAATGCGCAGGCCGGTTGCAGGCGATCCCGGCGTGGACGATGACAGCGTTTCTGGCGAACTCATGAGCGGTGACTTTCGATTGCGGATGCGGTGAAAAATTGACTAACATGCCCGCTTGCGCAAGGGCTGGGCCATAATTCATCCGCAACCGCGTGCGCGCTTTGACCGCCAAAAGCCAAAAGAACTCAGGGGATACCATGCCGCCATTTGTGAACAGCCTGCTCGGGATTGTGGCAATTCTGGCCATCGCATTTTTGCTTTCAAGCGGGAAAAAGCGGATCCGCCTGCGCGTCGTCGGGGCTGCTTTTGCCTTGCAAGCATTGATGGCCTTGCTGGTCTTGCGCACGCCCTTTGGCGAAGGCGCAATCAGTTTCCTTTCAGACGGGGTGATTGCGCTGCTCGACTATTCAAAAATCGGGATCGAGGCGGTGTTTGGCCCGATGGACGCCAATCCTTTCGCCAGCGCATTTGTGATCGGCGCCTTGCCGGTGATCGTCTTTTTCGCAGCGATTGTTTCGATCCTCTATCATCTGGGGATCATGCAGCGACTGGTCCGCTGGGTCGGCGGCGCGATTGGCTGGATTACCGGCATCAGCAAGGTAGAGGCCTTGGGCAGCGCGGCCAATATCTTCGTTGGCCAATCGGAAAGCCCGCTGGTGGTGCGGCCATACCTTGCCGCGCTCAGCCCTTCGCGATTGTTCACATTGATGAGCGTGGGCATGGCGGGTGTCGCGGGCACGATCCTTGCCGCCTATGCCAGTTTCATCGGCGAGGAAGCTGTGCCGTTCTTGTTGGCGGCGGCATTTATGTCCGCGCCGGGCGGTATTTTGATGGCTAAGATTATCATGCCCGATGATGGCGAATTGGACGCGGCGACTGGTAAAGGGGGCACTGGCTCAGGTTCTGGGGGCAGCGCTGCCCCTGCCGAGGAGGAGACCATTGAGCTTGCCAAAGCGCGGATCAGCGCAGAGGGGCCGGGGGCCTTGGTCGAAGGCGGAAAAGCGCCTGAGGTCGAGGTCGCTGAGACGTTTGAGGAAGGGCACCGTCCCGCCAATATCATCGAAGCCGCCGCTCAAGGCACTCAGACCGGCGTTAAGCTGGCGGTTGCGGTTGGTGCGATGGTGATGGTGTTCGTGGCTCTGGTCGCGCTGGCCAATGGTCTGCTGGGCGGGATTGGCGGCTGGTTTGGCTATGGCGATCTCACATTCCAGCAATTGCTGGGCTATGTCTTTGCCCCGGTGATGTTTCTGATCGGGATAGCTGATTGGCAGCAGGCGCAAGCAGCAGGCGGCCTGTTCGGCACCAAGATCGTGCTCAATGAATTTGTTGCCTTTATCGAATTGGGCGCAATGCAAGCGGGCGAATTGACCGAGCGTAGCCGAGCCATTGTCACCTTTGCGCTGTGCGGGTTTGCCAATTTCAGCTCCATCGCGATCCAGATGGCGGTGACCGGCGGACTGGCCCCCAATCAGCGCCCGGTGATTGCCAAATTGGGCCTGAAAGCCTTGGCAGCCGGTTCGCTTGCTAATCTCATGAGCGCGGCCTTGGCGGGCCTTTTCCTTCCTTATTGATGCCTCTCTCACTGGACTTGATATGACCCAAATTGCCAAAGTCTCGCTCGCTCAGCCCACGGACACCATTGCCGACAAACTGGGCCAAAGCTTTGCCGAATTTGGGTTTGCGGTCATTCGCGATCACGGAATATCGCAAGATCTGATTGAGCAGGCAGAGGCCGCCTCGAAAGCGTTTTTCGCCCTGCCGGACACAGTCAAGCAGAGCTATAAAATTGCCGGCAGTTCGGGTGCGCGCGGTTACACGCCCTTTGGCACAGAAAAGGCCAAAGATGCCGAGCTTCATGATTTGAAAGAGTTTTGGCATGTCGGACGCGAATTGCCGGATGGCCATGATTTGGCACAGTTCATGGCGCCCAATGTCTGGCCGCAGGAAATCGCCGAGTTTGAAGCGGTTTTCAGCGCGCTGTATGCCGCCTTTGACGCAGCCGGATTGAAAGTGCTGGAGGCGATTGCCCTGCATTTGGGGCAGCAGCGGGATTTCTTTGCCCCAACCGTAAAGGACGGCAATTCGGTCATGCGTTTGCTGCATTATCCGCCGCTGGGGGATGATGCGCCCGAGGGAGCAATCCGGGCCGCGGCGCATGGCGATATCAACACCATCACGCTCTTGCTGGGCGCGGAAGAGGCGGGGCTAGAATTGCTTACCGCCGAAGGCAAATGGTTGCCGATAGAGGCCGAGGAAGGTTCTTTGGTGGTCAATATTGGTGACATGTTGGAGCGGCTGACCAATGGGCGCTTGAAATCCACGACGCATAGGGTTGTGAACCCTGCCGGGGCAGCGGCCAAGCGGTCGCGTTACTCAATGCCCTTTTTCCTGCATTTCCGGCCTGATTATGTGATCGAGACACTGCCCTCCTGTATTGATCCGGCGCATCCTGAGGATCATCCTGAGCCGATTTCGAGCCATGACTTCCTGCTGCAAAGGCTGCGCGAGATAAATCTGGCGTAATCGAAAAGACCGGTGTTTTGGCGAAAGGTGCGGGCAAAAACCGATTCTTTTTGGTGAGTTAGCGCCCTGCAAAATGCACTCGAATCCCCCTCAGAACGGCAGTTCTTCATGAAAATTTGCAGCGTTGCTTCTGCGCAACAGTCCTAAAACCGCAGAAATGCGGGACTTTTTTGCGCTGCACCATAAGTTTTTCCACAGCGAGGTAATGCCTGTCTTGACCCTGTAACAATCGACCCGCTTGGCCGCTTGTGTGTCCGCAGGCGCGGGCTTGAACTTCTGCTTACTCGTTCCACTCTCTCAAGACGAAGGGGTCTTCTTGATGAAACTCAGATATCTTCTCGCAGCATCTGCTGCTGGCTTGTCCGCAAGCGCTATGGTTGCCGCACCTGCAGCAGCTCAACAGATTACCTCAGGCATCGAGGGCACGGTCAACGATGACGCAGGTGCGCCTTTGGCTGGAGCCTCGGTCACGATTACCGATACGCGGACCGGTCAGGAACGCGTGCTGACCACAGGCAGCGATGGCGGTTTCCGGGTCAGCTCTTTGCAGCCCGGCGGTCCTTACACCGTGACCACACAGGCATCAGGTTACGAAGGGCAGACGGTAGAAGACATTTTCGTCAATATCTCGGGCAACACCGGTTTCTCCTTCGTTTTGTCATCGACCGCGGCGGGCGCGAGCGACAATGTCATCGTGGTAACCGGTTCGCGGGTTAAGGCAACGCAGCTGGCGGTTGGCCCGGGCGCTGCTTTTGATACGCAAACACTCGAAGCCTTCCCCTCGATCACGCGCGATGTGCGTGACATCATTCGGCTTGACCCTCGGGTCAGCTTGGAACGCAACAATGAAGTGGACCGTATTTCTTGCCTCGGCGGCAATGACCGGTCGAACACCTTTACGGTCGACGGGATCGTACAGGCCGACGTTTTCGGTTTGAACGGAACACCTTTTGCGGCGCGTAACGCGTTGCCATTGCCGTTTGATGTGATTGAGCAAACCTCGGTCGAATTTGCCCCGTTTGACGTCGAATATTCCGAATTTACCGGCTGTTTGGTCAACGTTGTCACCAAAGCAGGCTCGAACGAATTTTCAGGCTCGGCCTTCTTCACATATTTCGATGAGGGCCTGCAGGCTGACGAAGTGGGCGGCGTGACGCAAAATGCCGGCAAGGAAAAGCGCTGGGGCGCAACCTTGTCTGGGCCGATTATTCCGGACCGTCTGTTTTTCTCGGTCGGTTATGAAGAAACCGATCTTGGCGATGGCAACAACGTGGGTCCCATCGGCGGCGGTTTCGGTAACGAGCTGGATTATGTCGATCAGGCGCAATTCGATCGCTTCGCGCAGATCGCTAACACGGTTTACGGTCAGGATGTCGGCGGCGTGCCCACACAGCTGGCGGAAAGTGCCGTTCGGTATTTTGGCCGGATTGATGCCAACATCAATGACGATCACCGGCTCGAGGCGACCTATCAGCGGCTTGAGGAAACCAATATCGAGCCTGATTTTGGCGGTGACGAGTTCGGCGGGATCAACTCTTTCGAAGACGAAGGTACGATCTCTGACTATTACTCGCTGCGCCTCTATTCCACATGGAGCGACAATGTCTCGACCGAATTGCGGATCAGCCGCGCAGAAGTCGGCGATGTCCAAGGCCCGCTTGGCTTTGGTGAAGCGCAATCGGCCAATCCGACCACGCGTTTGACCGTTGGCGTTAGCCAGCCGGGCGATGATGGTATTCTGGGCACTGATGATGATGAGAATGGCCGCCTTTCAACGGGTCCGGGGATTTTCCGTTCTGCCAACCAACTCGACACACAAATCGATCAGGCCCGTCTGCAAATGAATATCGAGGCTGGCGGTGGCCACTCGATCAAGCTCGGCGCTGAAATCAACGATCTGGAAGTGTTCAACCTGTTCGCGATTAACGCGACCGGCACGATCTTCTTCCAGAACCTTGATGATTTCGAAAACGGTCTGGTTGCAGCAGGCGGCTTCTCAAGCGTGTTCTCCAACGCGGACGCTTTGGCCAGCGGTGCATTGGGCGGGGCGACCATTCGCGCAACGCCCAGCGGTGACATTAACGAGGCTGCGGCGTCGTTTGGTCGTCAGATTTACTCGGTCTATGCGCAGGATGAATGGCGCGCCACCGATCAGCTGACCATCAATGCCGGTCTTCGCGTGCAAATGTATGCCGGTGATGCACCAACGGCGAACCCGGCCTTTGCTGAGCGGATTGGCTTTACCAACGCCAATTCCTTTGGCCGTTTGGACCCGATTTTCTTGCCGCGCTTGTCCGCGTCTTATGAGCTCGACAATGATGGGTTCCTGTCAAACTCGCGCCTGACCGGCGGTGTCGGTATCTTCTCTGGCGGTGATCCGGTGGTGTTCTACTCGAACGCTTTCTCCAACAATGGTTTCTCAACCGGTGAAGGCGATACTTTCGATTGTGATCCAGCTGACCTGGTGACCGATCCGGTCACTGGCCAGATTGTCGTGACTTCGGCCACGATCCCGGCCTGTGCGATTGCGGCGGCCTCTGCCCAAGCGGCGGCTGGTGCGGCGGATACGCAGTCGACCGATCCGAACATCAAAGTGCCGACCGTTATTCGGGCGAACCTTGGTTTCTCGAGCGATCTTGGCACGGAAACCGGTTTCTTCAGCGATTGGCGGATGAACCTTGATTACATCTATTCACGGTTCCAAAACCCGCTCAACTTTGTTGATCTGGTCCAGACCCCCGATATCCGGCGCGGTCTGAACGGTTTCACGGTCGATGGCCGTCCAATTCTGGCGGCAATCAATACGCTGGCGGATGGGTGTAACGCGGTTCTGCAAGGAACAGGCGGCACCCCGCCGGTTTACACCGGGGTGACTGAGGAATGCTTTGGCGCGCGTCAGGATGACTTTATCCAGCTGACCAATGGGCCAAGTTCGGAAAGCCATACGGCCTCCTTCCTCCTTTCGAAGAATTTCGATGGCGGTGTTTTCACTCAGACGGGCGGCACGGCCTTGCGTTTGGGATATGCCTTCACCGATTCGAGCAATGCCCGCAACAATGGTTCCTCGACCGCTACATCCAGCTTCGATGTAACCGCGGCCTTTGATCGCCAGAACCCGGCGGTTTCCACCTCGAACTTCGAGACGCGGCACAACATCACCGCTGCCTTGTCCTTCCGGGAGGAGTTTATCGAAGACTTTAACACGCGTCTGGGGATTTTCTTCCGCGCGCGTTCGGGCCGTCCATACAGCCTGACCTTCGATGGCGGCGGGGTCTTTGCCGACAGTTCGTCAGGCAATGACAACGCATTGCTTTACATCCCGACCGGCGTAAATGATCCCAATGTTTCACCATCATCCGATGCCGCGGCGGTTTCATCGCTGCTGGATTATGTGAACAATGTGAACACCGATTGTTCGTTCACACCGGGCGCCACGATTGAGCGGAATACATGCCGCAATGATTGGCATGTCGATCTCGACCTTCGGATCAGTCAGGAAATCCCGTTCATCGGCAGCTTGACCGGGATCAAGGATGACCGGGTCGAGTTTTTCGCGGACATCGATAACTTCCTCAATCTGGTTGACAGCGGCTCTAATATCTTGCGGTCGCGCGGCGGTTTTGCCGGTCTGGTTGATGTGGTTGATGGCGGTGTTGACGATGAAGGCCGCTACATCATCTCCGGCTTCAATCCCGATGATGATAACGACATCGCGTTCTCTGCCTCGACATGGCGGATCCAAGTCGGCATTCGCTACGAGTTCTAAGCTCGGCCAATTCAGGCTTGAACCATTGAAAAACAGGCGGCGGTCCCTTTTAAGGGGCCGCCGTTTGCTTATGCTCAATCAGCTTCGCCCCCGCCTCGGCCAGCACTGTGCGTGCCAGCTTGCGGCATTCCTGCTCGCAGCGGCCATGGTAAAGGGCTTGCTGAAGGCTCTCGGCCCGCTCGCCAAGCCGGACCTCGCCAAACAATCCGGCGATATTGGCCAGCCTTCGCATAGAGTGAACCAGCTCCCGCTCATGGCCCTCAGCGCACAGCGTGCCGCGCAGCGCCTCTTCCAGCTCCATCAACGCATCGCTTCGGGTCTGACGCCATTGCCGCTCTAACTCGTCGTCAAACTCGGGCGCATTGTCGGCTGGATCTGGCGCGGTGACCGGGCCTGCAACCGGCATTGCGGGAATGGGGTCGGCGTCCAACTTTACGGGCACGCGCGTGGCCGCGCCTTCATCGACGATGCTGTGAGGGAGCCAGCGATTGAGCGCGTGAACCAGATTGCCCCAATAGGCCGGCGCAGCAAGCACCGCCTGAACGCCGGCTCTGCGCATTGCTGAGGCGCTTTCCATCGGGCAATGCGGGGTGAGGGCAATGATCGGCAATTTGGTATGGCCGATACCGGCATTGCGGAGAATTCTGGTCGCCGCGCAGATGCACGCATGGCGGTCTCTTGCCGCGCCGTCCCATGGAAGAGGCGCGGGCTCTTCAGAATTCGGTGCCAAAAGAGCCAGGCTGACGGGGTTTGCGTCCTCTTTGGCTGCAAGAATATGCTGCACCGCGTCCTCGCATGTGTCCAGCAGTTCAGCCACCATCCCGCAATCTTCCAGCATAGCGCAAAGGCTGGCGCTGGTCGCCGGATCGCTCCCGGCTAAGACAACCCGCGGCCGCAAGGCTTCCGTGTGTTCGTCTGCCTGACCATAGCCGGGCGCAGAATCATAACGGGCGGGCGTCTGCTTCATCCCATAGGCGGCCAATGCGCGGCGTTTTTCCGCTTCTCTTTGGCCAACCGATTTGAACGCGGGCCAATCGCCAAGCAGGGCGGGCGCTTTCTTAGTGCCCAGCAGACCTGCTGCACCAAATTCGCGCGCAAAGGCTGCCTCGAAACTGTCGCACAAATCGGCCTCGTCTGCCGCTGTTAGCTCGTGCTCTAAGTCCTGCGCCAATTGCTGGTACAGCGCCTCGAGCACCTCGTTTTCCTCGTTCGTCGGAGGGGGCGGTGCAGGATTTCGCGCCTGTTTATCCGGTCGTTCCCCATTTTTGGGTTTTGCGTTCTTCTTGTTAGCCATGATTGTTTCCCGTGTATCTTGGCCTCCCGTCCAAAACTGTTGTAGACAATCGCAGGCCATTTCGGGCGCGTGGGATGAATTGATGAGTGAAATGGGGGGGACATCATCGGCTGGGCCGCACCCTGCGGGGGCGCCGCCTGCCGCGCCGCCGCTGCGCCGAATAGACCGGTTTAGCGCCCGCAAGCGCCGCCCTAAGCCATGGCTGGTCGCGCTGCTCGTGGTGCTGCATATTGGCGCGCTTTACGCGCTTATGCGCGCGATGGTGCCAGACGCGGTTCAGTCCGTTGAAAGCAGCATTGTGAGCACGTTTAATGTCACCGTCACTGCGCCCGAACCCGAACCCGAGCCTGAACCTGAGCCCGATCAAGGCGCTGCTGGCGAAGCGGGCGCGAAGGCTGTGCCGAAACCGGTTACTGCGCCGAGCCCGAAAGTAACGTTGAAACCCGACCCGCCCATGCCCAAGGCCTCCTCAACCGGCACTGCTGTGCGTTCCGGTGCCCGTGATGAGGGCGAGGGAACCGGCGCTGCTGGAGAAGGGGCTGGCACAGGCAGCGGACGCGCGGGCTCAGGACAAGGCGGCGGCGGCGCAGTGACCAAGCCCTCTGTGAAATCGGGCCGGATCGATGCGGCGCGTGATTTCCCCATTCCCGACGAGGGCCGTCAGATCCGGGAGGGAACTTCGGTGACTGTGATTTTCACCGTCGGTACAGATGGCCGCGCATCGGGTTGCCGCGTTGCAAAGCGCGGCCCGGACGCGGCGACCAATGCGCTGGTGTGCCCCTTGGTCATGGAACGCATCCGGTTCAATCCGGCGCGCGATGCCAATGGCAATCCAGTGCCCGCGCAATATGGTTGGCGACAGGATTTTTGCAGGGGATCATGCTGAGGATGGAGCCGATTGGGCGGCCAAACCGGCGAAGCAGGTTAATTTGCGCTCTCAGTGAGGCTTTGTTCAGCAATAGGGTGTAAGAAGCAGTTTAATCCACTGGGCATAATCCATTGGGCATAATCCATTGGGCAAAGGTGCAGGCTTGCTCTGCTCCTCGGTAACAAGACACGAAAGAACAAAGACAAACCTATGGACGCAGTTCATCCCGTTATTCTTTGCGGAGGCAGCGGAACGCGCCTCTGGCCGCGCAGCCGAAAGCCGCGCCCCAAGCCCTTTCTGCCGCTGATCGGTGATACAACGCTGTTTGAGCAAAGTGTCGAGCGGGTCAGCGACAAGGCCCGTTTTGCAGCGCCCACCATAGTCGCAGGCTCTGACCATATTGAGCCAATCGAGGCGCAATTGACATCGCGCAGGGACGCGAGGCTGATTATCGAACCCGGCGCCCGCAATACAGCGCCTGCAATTGCCTTGGCAGCGCATGCTTTGCCGCCAACCTCGGTCATGCTGGTGTGTCCAAGCGATCATCATATCGCCGATACCGATGCTTTCTTGAGCGCGGTCGACAAGGCGGCGGCATTGGCCGCAGACGACTGGATGGTCTCGATCGGGATCGCCCCCACCGCACCAGAAACGGGCTATGGTTACATCAAGCGGGGCGCGGCTCTTGGCCTTGGTAACCGGGTCGAGCGATTTGTTGAAAAGCCCGATCTCGCGCGCGCAGAAGAGTTTCTGGCCGATGGCGGATTTGTCTGGAATGCAGGCATTTTCGCTTTCCGCGCAGGTGCATTTCTCGAAGAATTGACGCGTCACCGCCCCGATATGGCGAAATCTGTCGCAGCCGCTTATGCTCAAAGCCAGACTAAGGGCTGGCAATGTTTGCCCGAGGCCGGTGCGTTTGCGGAAATCGCGGGCGAGTCGGTTGACTATGCCGTGATGGAAAATACCGCCAGAGCAGCCGTTGTTGCCGGCGATATGGGCTGGTCCGATATTGGCAATTGGCAAGCTTTGATGGAAGCACGGCAAGCCGCAGCTAAGCTGAGCGAGGACAAGAGTGATATGTGCCTCGCCGCCAAAGGAGAGGGCGATTTCATCGATTGCCGCAATGTCATGACAGAAAGTGACGGCGCACGTATTTCGGTGATTGGATTGCAAGATGTCGTGGTGGTGGTCGACGGCGATGAAGTGCTGGTGACCTCCGCCGAGGGCGCGCAAAAAGTGGGCAAATTGCCCGGAGCCGCCAATCAGTAGCCGCCAATCAGTAGCCGCTAATCAATAGCTGCGAAGCAATAAGGGCCTATGATGCGATGAAACTGGCAAAACGCAGTGTCGAGAAGGTTTGGGGGCGAACAGTCCTGCCTGCCCCCTTCGCACAGGATCTGAGCGACCCTGTCGGCGAGATCTGGTTTGAGCCGCCGGAACAAGCCGATGCCTTGCTCATAAAATATCTTTTCACGAGCGAGAAGCTTTCGGTGCAAACCCATCCAGCTGATAATCAGGCGGGTGAGGGCGTTCCCGGCAAGGACGAATGCTGGCTGGTGCTTGATGCGGAGCCCGATGCAGTGCTGGCGATTGGTTTCAAAGAGCCTATTTCCAAAGCTGCAATGCGCGCTGCTGCGCTGGATGGCTCAATTGAGGATTTGCTGGAATGGCATCCGGCAAAAGCGGGAGATTTTTTCTACCTCCCGGCCAATACGGTTCACGCGATCGGACCGGGACTGACCTTGGTTGAGGTCCAGCAAAACACCGATATCACCTATCGCCTCTACGATTACGGGCGTCCACGAGAATTGCATCTGGATGAAGGAATGGCGGTCGCGCTGGGGCAGCCGTATCATCACGCAACGCGCGCCTGTGTGTCAGAAGATACGTCGACCTGCCTGGTTGATGGGCCGTACTTCCGTCTGGATCAGACGCAGGCTGAGCCGAGTGCAGATGTTTTCGAGGCGCATGGCACGGGGGCATTTATCCTGCCCTTATCGGGCTGCGTTGGTTGGGGCACAGAGACGGTTCCCGCGGGTGAATGCCTCTATGCTGCCGATCCGGCAAAAGCCGATTTCAGCCAGGCGGGCCGATGCCTCATCTCCTCCGCCAAATAGGCAGCTCGCGCTGACTTCATCGCGTGGTGCATGCAGCCGCTTGGGCAAACTGCCTAAGTCAGTTCCTCATCGTAAGGCACTGGGCCAGCAAGCTGAGCAAATGCGCTCAGGACATGGGCCAGCTCAGCCGTGCCATAAGGCTTGGTCAAAACGGCCTCTGCACCCATTTCTTCAATGGCGCCGTCGAGCTCGCCATAACCAGTGGCGAGCCAGAACGGGATGTCGGCCTTGCGCAATTCCTCTGTAACCGGAGCGCTGTTTTCGGTGCCAAGGTTGAAGTCTAAAATGGCCAAGGCGTAGCGCTTTTGACGAAGCCTTTCGAGGGCCCCTGCGACCGAGCTTTCTATATCGACGGTCCCGATGCCGAGGCGCAAGAGATTGTCCTGCGCCTCCAGCGCAATAATCATGCTATCCTCGACCAGCAATACTGCCTCGGGCATAGTGACCACGTCCTTTACCTCTTTGCGGATGGGGCTGTGTTTAGTCTTTCGCGCGGTCACACCGCCATTGGGTTTGGTGAAAGACGCATAATCGCCCGGGATCCAAAACTCGCCTGTCAACCCTTGGTCATCAAAGGACAAGACCGCGGTGCCTTTGAGTTCGAACGGGAGGGAGTTTTCAATGATTGTGCTGCCAAAGCCGCGCCGTTTCGGCGGTTTAACCTTGGGACCGCCGCTTTCTTTCCAGCAGATGTGCAAGCCGCCGTCGCGCTCGCTCAGGTGGATCGTCAGACGTCCCTTGCGGTTCGATAGCGCACCATATTTGACCGAATTGGTCGTCATTTCATGGAGCACTAAGGCCAGCACTGTGTAAGCCTCAGGCGTGATCAAGACATCCTCGCCCAGAATGCTGATTCGGTTAAGCTCGCTCGAAACATAGGCCTCAGCCTCGGCCCGGATCAGGGCGTGAAGCGAGGCAGCAGACCAGTTTTCGCGGGTGATGTTGTCATGCGCATTGGCCAGAGCGTTAATGCGGCCGCCGATCAGCTCGGCAAAATCGTCAATCTCGCTTGCGTCACGGCGTGATTGATTGATCAAGCCGCGGATCAGATTGAGAATGTTGCGCACGCGGTGATTCAATTCGGCAATGAGAACATCTTGCTGCTTTTGCGCCTTGATCCGCTCTTGCATGGCGAGGTCGCTCAATTTCAGCACCACCTCGATGAGGCTGCTGCGCAGTGACATGGCCAAATTGACCTCCGGACCACTCCAGCTGGCTGACATCCCCCGGATTTCTTCCGTCCAAGCGGTAAAGTCAGTGCGCGCCGCAGATCTTTCCGTGCCGGACGGCTGCGTGCTTTCCTGCGCTGGCTTTCCTGCCCAAGTCACGGTCTCGACCTGCTCACGCCGCCACAAAACCAGATATTCCTGAGCCGCGCGTGAAATTGGAATGATCAGCGCGCCCGTGGCCTGCTCTTGCAAATTGCGCGCTTCTGGAATGAGCTCGCCCAGATTACGGGCCGCGATCACTCCGCCATCGTCCATCTGAGAAAGCGCTGGCAGCAATGTTTCAAATTGCTCTTTGGTCGGGGCCGATCCAGCCGTGCTGAAGCTCTCGCTAGAAAAATGGCTCATCCCGTCAAAGGCGATCACATCGCCAATAATCGGTGCAAGCGAGGGCAGCAAATCCTCAAACGATTTGCCATCGGCAAAGCTGCGCATGACGGTATCATGGAGTGATTGCCCCCGCCGGTCGAGCGCCGCCTCCTCCAGATTGAGCAAACGTTCAAGCCCAAGGGAGAAAACCTCAGAAATAAGCTCGGCAATGGTCCGGCGGCTATGCGATGGGACGCGCGGTTCGTTATGGTGACAAGCGAACAGGCCCCATAGTTTCCCTCTGACAATAACTGCGATGGAAAGGGCCGCTTGGGCACCCAAGCCGCGCATATATTCGGTGTGAATTTCACTATGCGCACGCAGCACAGAAAGGCTGAGGTCAAGCGGGTTCATCGCCTCGGATGGTGCAGTGCAAATCGGAATTCTTCCGCCGTCTATATCGGCAAGGATACGGACCTTTTTGCGCATGAACAGCGCGCGGGCCTTTGGGGGGATATCAAGCGCCGGGTAGCGCAGCCCGAGATAAGGAGCGATGCCATCAAGCTTACTTTCCGCGATCACTTCGCCGCTATCGTCTTCGCGGAATTTGTAGAGCATTATCCGCTCGTAACCCAACAGATCGCGAGCACGCTCCACTGCCACATCACACAAAGACCTCACGCAGGCAGCGCTGGCAAATTTTTCTGTGATCTCGCGCAGTTCGACCAGATCATGATCCAGCCCGCTCTCGCATTGCGGCTCTATTTCAATGATCAGGCTGCCGCGCGAGCGATGGATGGCCACTTCGAACCGATCCGTTCGCCGGGTAAGCCGGAGATCGAACAACCGCTCGACCATGTCCGGCTTGGTCAGTTTCTCTGCCCGGCTGGCGAGAGCATCGATCGCCTCCTGGCTGATGATGCGCGACAGCGGCATGCCGGCATGAGGTTCGGCTTTGCAATGCAAAAAGTCAGCAAGATTGGCCGAAAAATGCGAAACCGTCCAATCGCTCGCCACCGCGATCAGCGCCCCAAACGGCTGAACAGCGTGAATTTTGAGCGGCGCCTCGGTAGAAACCTGTGCGGCGCCTTCAGCCGCCTCCCCTGCAGCGCCTGCAGCCGTGCCCTTTGCCGTTTTGGCGGCGGTACTCATGACAAGCTGCGCATCGTTCCAGATGCAGCGATTGGAGAGAGGGCAGACCTTTGGGGAATTTCTTGCGCCGGGGTCAGGATCAAGGCGGGCTTGGCATTATCCTTGGCGCCGGTGGGCGCGTTGGAGCAGTCGCTTGGCTGAGCAGGCTTTGTTTGATGCGCGGGCGCAGCGTGATCCTCAGGCAGGGGCGATTTGTGCCGCTCCACCGCAGCGGTGAAAACTTCAAACACTGCCATGGCAGATCGCATCACGCTCTCGGCATTGTCAGGTGGGCAAGGCACATCGAGCGAGGGCCGCAAGCGCGAGAAAAGCGCTGGCATGGCTTGATCTGCCAAGAATGCCGCAGGCGTCATCAACCCGGCCTTGCGCCGATGAACCAGGATCATTTGATTGCCCAGCGAGGTTGCGGCCATCGCCCACATTGCGCCCAGTATATGCGACTTGCGAGGTGTCCGAAATGTGTCTGCGGCTTGCGGAAATTTCGCATTGAGTGCGGCCAGATCGCTTTCGATCAAGGGCGCCTGACGCGGCATCACATTGCTGATATGGGTCGATTGACTGTCAAACCATTCTTCAATGCAGGCCCGCGCGCTATGCTGAATTTGCAAATAGTTGATGAAGGCATTGGTGTCGCCCAGGGCCAAGGGCGACAAAGCGGTTTCGAGGTCGTCATGTAGGTTCGCTGTCGCCTCTCCCAAATGCTGGCGTAAGGTGCGAAAACGTCCGGCCGACTGGTGCAGCCTTGATTGTGAAGTAACCTCGTTCATAGTTATTGCCCTTATGTGAGCCGGATGGGCTCGAAGACTTAACTACAACAATGGTTCCCGATTCCCTGAGCGACGACTGATCGGATATGGATGTTTTAGGGTAGGAATAAGGGGCGCAGCGCCAAGCTGATACCAAACCAGCACAGGGCTCCAAACCCCGGAAAACTACTCAGCCGAGATGAGCTTTTGCCCCTCTTGGCGCACGCTGTTTTCGATAATCGGTTTCAGAAAGCTCAGCGAGAGCGGCAAATCGATCTCAAATATGATCTGCGCATCCTCGATCAGCACGCTCCCCTCAATCGCTTGACCCATGGCTTGCACGCAGAGCGTCATCTGATCCTCGCTGGGCCAGTCTGATTGCACTTGAGCCATGCCGCCAGGTATGTAGTCGGCGATCTCATGGCTGCGCGATTTGAGGCGGCTGCGGACTTCGGCTTTGGACAGGCTATGCGGGATGGGAACCCTCATGGTCATGCGCCTTTGGGCGGGGGAGCCAATTCGGGCGCGGTGGCCGCCCCTTCGCCAAATTTGTAATCGAGATAGCGGTGCTTGATCGCCAGATCATCCAGCGATCCTTCGGCCAATTGACGCGTGATACTCTCGATTTCCTTGCCAATCGTGCCCAGGCTTTTGGTAAGCTGTTCGTCGGGGGTAGAGCCAGCGCGTTTCTCTGCGCGCATGGATTGCGGAATGCGGGCATAGCTGTCGATCATTTGCGGCAATTGCTCGCCAACCAATTGGCGCACTTCGCGGGCCTTGGGATGATTTTGATCCAGCCCGTCAAGCTGCATGCCCAAAGCATCAAGCTGCACCCCGATATGGCCAAGTTCATGGGCGGCCGGCGGCGGCAGAGCGGGGCGCTGAGCCTCCAGCCACAGCTCTGTATTGGTCACCATTTGCTGGATACTTCCGCGATTGATGTCGGCCCTTTTGGGGGTCTTTATCCGGGGGTATTTGGCGAGCACACCCAATGCGATGATCCCGGCCAAAATCGTCATCATAATGCCGACGAAACCGATCCCGTTTAGAACAATTCCGGCAACCCCGGCAGCGACCAGAATGCCGAACACTGCGAGCACCATATTGCGAATTTTGCGCAAGAAATGCCGTGACTTCGCCTTGGCAGAGCCTTGGCCGATAGAGCCCTCCAGCCGGTGGCGTCCGCCGGTGCGGTTGTCATCGCGCAGGATGCGGCCCTCTTCAATCAGCCGCTCGCTTTGGGTGGTGAGGTCAGTTCCCGTGAGATCGCTCATGCAGCCGCCCGCTTAGTCTTCCAGAGCCAGCAGATCAGAGGTTTCAACTTGGGCTTGAGCCTGTGCCTGTCCTTCTGCGCGGGCGATATAGCCTTTGGATTTCTCAACCTCGTCAGTCAGCACATTGACCGTCTGTTTCATATTGTCGAGCGCGCGGATCTTAAACTCATCCACCTCGTCCATTGTATCATAGATATTCTGGAATGCCCTTTGCAGGGTTTCCAGCGGGATTGTGCTGGCGGCGGCTTGCTCGTGGATTTGTCCGGTCTGATCGCGCAGCATAGTGCTGGTGCTGTCGATAATGCCCGAAGTGGTTTCATTGAGCGCGGTAATCTGGCCCAGCACGAGGCGCTGATTGGTCATCGCCTCGGCGACAGTGACCGCGGTGCGCAGCGCGCCGACCGTTGTGGTGCTGGCCCGGTCGACGCCTTTGACCAGTTCGACATTGTTCTTCTTAACCAGATCAAGCGCCAGATAGCCCTGCACGCTGACCGCCATTTGGGTGAGCAAATCCTGAGTTCGCTGGCGCACGTAGAACAGCGCTGTCTCGCGGACGGCTTTCGCTTTGGCCGGATCGGTTGCATCGAGTTCGGCAGCTTTTTCTTCCAATTTGGCGTCGAGAGAATTGGAAATATGGATCATCTGCTCCAGATTGCCCATCGCCTCCCACAATTTCTGCCGCTCCACATCAATCGCGGCATTGTCCATGAGCAGCTCGTCCTTGCCGCTCGACAGATTGGTGAGAATGCCTTGGATATGGGTTTGCGCGCTTTGGTAGGAACGGAAATAATTGGTCAGCTTATTGCCAAAGGGAATAATGCCCAAAATCTTGCGAGTGCCGGACAATTTGCCTTTTTTGCCCGGATCCAGCTCTTCAACGACACGGCGCAATTCGGACAGATTGGCCCCAACGCCCTCGTCCTTGTCCATCGCCCGGATCGGCCGGTCGAGAAAGCGGTTGGACATTTGCGCCGCGGCCATGATTTCCTTGCGGCCCATATTGGTCAATTGATCGACTTTTTTACCAAATTCGGGCGAATTGGTGTCTTCGGCCAGCAATTCGGCAACAAAGCCATCGACCTTAGTCGCAAGCTTGGTCTTGGTTTCCTGATCTACCGGAACAAGACCTGCGGCCTTTTCAGGGGCCACCACGGGGACCGGGTCAGGCGGGGTCAATTCGAAAGCGACGTCAGTGGCGGTTTCGGTCTTGCTTGCGTTCATGGGCCGCGATTAACTCCCTTAAAGTGGCCATGGCGTGATGCCCTTTGGCCAATTGAATGGTCCGCCGGTGCCAGCGGGCCCGGTGACTTTAACCTACAGTTACCCTATCTGTATTAGGCATCTAAGACACATTGTTCAAGGGCCTTAGCCCTCTATACCTAGCGCATCGCATGCCTCAGGCGGCCAGATCGAATGGCTGGATTTCTCCGGCGAGATAAAGCTTTTTCGCCTTTGCCCGGCTTAATTTGCCAGAACTTGTGCGCGGCAAAGTGCGCGGGGGAACCAGCTCGATGACGCAATTCATGCCAGTAACAGAGCGAACCTTGTCCGAAATCTGATCGCGCAATTTGACCCGTTCTTCAGGGTCCGACACGCGGCAATGGACCAGCACAGCTGGCGCTTCCTCGCCATTGTCGGTCTCAATCGAGAAAGCGGCAATATCGCCGTGATTGAAGCCGGGCAATTGCTCCACTGCCCATTCGATGTCTTGCGGCCAATGGTTTTTGCCATTGATGATGATCATATCCTTGGCGCGGCCAACGATGAACAAATAGCCATCGGCCATATAGCCCATGTCACCGGTATCGAGCCAGCCATCGATCAGGCATTCGCGGGTTGCTTGTTCATTGCGGAAATAGGAATGCATGACGCTTTCCCCGCGGCACCACACCGTGCCGATCTGGTGATCGGATTTGGCTTTGCCATCTTCGCCGCGGATGACAACCTCCATCCCTTCCATCGGCTTGCCGCAATTGACGATCGCGCGGTACCGGGCCGGCCTCGAGAGATCCCGCTGGGCACCCGAAAGGCGCTCTTCCTCGACCAATTCGACCCGGATCCCTTCGCCCGGCGGCATCACCGTGACGGCCAGCACCGCCTCGGCAAGGCCATAGGAAGGTGTGAAGGCATCAGCGGTAAACCCAGCATCGGCAAAGGCATTGACGAAGCTTTGCATAACATCGGGCCGGATCATATCGGCCCCATTGCCGGCAATGCGCCAACGCGACAAGTCAAAGCGTTCCGCGACATTGGATTGGCTGGAGATGCGCCGCGCACAGATATCATAGCCAAATGTGGGGGAATAAGAGCAGGTGTTGCCCTTATTGCGGCTGATCATATCGAGCCATGCCAGCGGGCGGCGGGCAAAGGCATCGGGTTTAAGATAATCGACCGAGAACTGGTTCGCGATGAGCGAGAGGAAGCACCCGACAAGGCCCATGTCATGATACAGCGGCAGCCAGCTGACGCAGCGATCATTCTCGCCCAGCTTCATCGATACCGCATGACCGTATAAATTGTGCAGCAAAGCTTTGTGCGTCACCGCGACCCCGGTCGGAAAACGA
Source organism: uncultured Porphyrobacter sp. (assembly GCA_964505255.1). GTDB lineage: Bacteria > Pseudomonadota > Alphaproteobacteria > Sphingomonadales > Sphingomonadaceae > Erythrobacter. Next base: position 5,746 of record CAZDHB010000020.1, on the reverse strand, counting down.
GTGGAGCCGGAGGAATATTGCAAATAACAAATATCTTCGGGCTGGGGTTTGGCGAGCTTGACTGGCGGTGCTTCGCGGCCGGCAAATTCGCTCCAGCTTTGGCCCTCGCAGCCCTGTTTTTCGGCTGCTGTGTGGGCCAATTCGGCTATCTCGTCGGGGTAGAGCAGAATAGCGGGATCACAGCTGGCCAATTGCACGCCGAGTTGATCGATATAGCCTTCCTTGCCGCCAAAAGTGGTCGGCAATGGCAGAGGCACCGGCCATGCCCCCATATAAACGCAGGCACAGAACAGGGATGCAAACTCGCCGCTGGTTTCCGCCACTAATGCGACCCGGTCATTTTTCTGAACACCGGCCGCCACCAAACGGTAAGCCATTGTGAGCGCATCGCCGCGCATTTGCGTGAAACTGTATACCCGTTCGAGATTTCCACGCATATCATGGAAATTCATGCCTTTTTTGCTGCGCGCAGCGTAATCTATGGCTTCAACGAAGGTTGAAAAGTCGGATCGCCGCCGTGGCAGATCACAATCATTGGGCGTTGGCGTTAATACGACATCGGTCATAATTCTCGCAAAACCTATTATTTTTCAGCGCCTTACGGCTAAGAATGGTCACAACTCTATGGTTGGCTAGCAAAAAGCGAAGCCATAATCTTTCCCATTTGAGGCCAAGTGTGGCACGAATATGGCGAATGAGCGAGCCTAGCCCACAGCGAAAGCGCCCCAAACGCCCCAAAAAACCGCTTGATGCAGCGCGGTTAGAGGAATTGGCGCTGGCTTATGTGGCGCGTTTTGCGACCAGTGCGGGCAAGCTTGAAGCCTATTTGAACCGCAAATTGCGCGAGCGAGGGTTCGAAGGATCCGATGAAGGCTGCGATGATGGGGTGTCTGTTCCTGACCCCAGCGCTATCGTCCAAAAATTCGTGGAACGCGGGTATGTCGATGATCGCGGCTATGCGAGCGCGAAATCGAGCGACTTGCTCCAGCGCGGATATGGCCCGCGCCGGGTCGACCAAGCTTTGATGCAGGCCGGTATCAATGAGCATCTGCGCAGCGATCTAAGCGCGGGCGAGGCCGACAGGCGCAGCGCGGCTGTGCGTATGGCGCGCAAGCGCCGCTTTGGACCATTTGATCCGGTCACAGCCTTGGATGATGACGGGGGGCGAGGGCTGGAGGCGCACAAACGGCGCGAAAAGCAGCTTGCAGCCTTGGTGCGCGCGGGCCATGAGTTTGGTGACGCGCGTTTTGTGCTTGGTGCGGCGAGCGAGGCCGAGCTGGAACAATGGATTGATGAAGCGCGTGAGCAAGAGGACGAGGCATATGACTAGCACTGGACCATTGTTTTCCCGCTTGAGCGCTGCGCGCGCGAGTGCGCTTTTGCCGCTTGCGGCCTTCGGCATGGCAGCCTGTTCTCCTCAGCCTGCTGCAGAGGCCGCTGCCGCATCGCAGGCTTCGCCCGGGACCGGCTCGGCCAGCACGGCGGTGCATCCTGTTTCGGGCCTCAAGGTTATTCCGCTAAACGTCACTTCCGGCGATGAGGTGATCCAGTTTCAGGTAGAGCTGGCTGATACACCCGAAGCGCAAGCGCGCGGCCTGATGTTCCGCACTGAAATGGGTGATAATGAGGGCATGATTTTCCCCTCTGATCCGCCTGCCGAACGCAGTTTCTGGATGAAGAACACGCCGCTGCCGCTCGACATTATTTATGTCGGAACGGACAATCGCATCCTCAACATACACGCTATGACGACACCTTATTCGCTGGACTCGCTTTA
>CAZDHB010000020.1:0-3869 GCA_964505255.1 uncultured Porphyrobacter sp. | reverse complement strand
GGGCTTGGGAAGGCAGGGCTTGGGACGGCCCACATTTTCAGCTAAGCGGCACTGGGTAGCAAACACGGGTTTGCCAAACAGTCAAATTCAGCTAATCGGCGCGCTATGAGTCTTCTCGGAAAAATCTTTACTTGGTGGGACGGTGCAACGCTTACCACGATGCTCGATACAATGCGCAAGGGCGAGCATGTTGGCACCGATGCTCAGGGCAATAAATACTACCGGGCGGCGGCCAAAACCGCCTCTGGCCGGGAACGGCGCTGGGTGATTTACGAGGGCGCTAATGATGCCAGCCGGGTTCCTGCCGAATGGCATGGCTGGTTGCATGGCGCAGGGGATGATGTTCCGGAAAGCCGCTTGCCTCCGCCCAAAATTTGGGAGGCGGATTATACCCCAAACGCCACGGGAACAGCGTCGGCCTATCGCCCGTCAGGCGCGCTCGAACAAGGCGGCAAGCGCGCCCGTGCGACCGGCGATTACGAAGCATGGACGCCGGATAGTTAACCCCATGGGCGGCCGTTTTTGTGCAGCAAACCGGTCAGGACCGGGGAGGTCTTTTCTGGCGGCGCGTCCCACCGGCTTAGCCGCGGCCGCAGTGCTGCTACTCTCGGCCTGCAGCGATGACGTCCCCGAGGTGCCTGAACCCGCCTCGACCGAGATACCTGAGGAATTGCAAGACGCTGCGCCGCCGCCCGAGGTGCCCGCTGATGAGGCGCAAATTGGCACACCAATGGAAGAGCGAGTGGCTACTCTCGGCCTCCTCAACAAGCGGAACAATGTCTCGCAAGACATCGAATTGAAACCGGGCGAGCAAAGCCGTTTTGGCAATATCATCATCCGGGTGCAGGCTTGCGAGCGGACGGCCCCTTGGGAAATGCCTCAGGAAACGGGGGCGTTTGTGCAGGTCTTCGTGGAAGGCGCCAATGCGGATGAGGAAACGCAGAACGGCGAGGCCGAAGACGGTGACGCGGCCTCTAGCGATGAGAACGGCGGTTTTGGGCGGATATTTTCCGGCTGGCTGTTCAAAAACTCACCCAGCCTGAATGTGGTCGAGCATCCGGTTTACGAGGTCTGGGTCAAGGATTGCGCAATGAGTTTTCCGGGCGAGGGTGCCTGAGCGAGCTCTTGCCATACCGTTTCGAGTGAGGCGGCGGGTTCCCTGTTCGCGGCCTGCACATTTTCAAGATAGACCTCTTGCGGGATCGCAACCGCGCCAAGACTGGCCAAATGATCGGTCATAAATTGGCAATCGAGCAAGGCATATCCAGCGAGCCGCATCGCCGCGATCAGAGCGCATAGGGCGATCTTGCTGGCGTTGTCGGCGCGGCTGAACATGCTTTCGCCGCAAAACACAGAATCAAAACTCACCCCGTAAAGTCCGCCCACCAGAACCCCGTCACCGGGTTTGCCAGACCAGCATTCGAAGGAATGCGCATGGCCTGCCTGATGGAGCGCGAGATAACTTGCCTCAATGCGCCCACTGATCCAGCTTTCTGCCTGCGGTTCGCGCGGGGCGGCGCAAGCGGCGATCACCTCATCAAAGGCCCGATTGCAGCTGATTGAATAACGATCCCTGCCAAGGGTTTTGCGCAGGCTTTTGGAGAGGTGGAACGCATCGAGCGGAATAATCGCCCGCTCGCGCGGCTCGACCCAGAACACGTCTTCGTCGTCACGTGCGTCAGCCATTGGGAAGATCCCGTTGCGATATGCAAGCAGCAGCAATTCTGCTGGAATAACATCAGGCGACTCGACGGGTGCGTGCATTGGCTGAGAATAGCACGCCTATCTGGGCTGATCATGAATGAAATCAGACAAAGGCATTTTGCGGCCCTTCCGATATCGGCCAGGCTATTATAGGTCAGACTAACCGGGATATCGGGCGGCGCCGCGAAATCTGTTGGGGCACTGGCGAACACATGCTTGCCATTCCCCTTGCATCCGACTAGGCCGCTCGCGATATATCGATGAGCCGCAACCAAAGGCCATCTGCAGGGGCGTAGCTCAGTTGGTAGAGCGTCGGTCTCCAAAACCGAAGGTCCAGAGTTCGAGTCTCTGTGCCCCTGCCATTCCCACCAAACAGATTTAAACCGCCTGCTTCGATGTGAGGCCGCTAGATGCTCTCGGCCTGACCGTCCTCTTTGGCAACGTGATCCTTGCCCGCGGTTTTGTCGCCTTGGGCAAGCTTGAATACCACGCCTGAAAGCAGCAGTAGAGCCAGCAGATTGGGAAGCGCCATCGCTGCGTTGGAAATATCACCCAGCCGCCAGACCAAGGTGAGATCCAGCGTGCTGCCGAGATAAATCACCACGCACCACAAAACCCGCCAGACCATGTGAAGCGCCTTTTCACCACCCGGCTTCGTGCCGGGAATGCGGCCGTAAATGAAGGTGATCGCACGCTCGCCATAATAGCTCCATGTCAAAAGCGTGGTGAACACGAACAGGATCAGCGCGGTCGACGCAATCAGCGTCCCGATGGGAATGCTGGCAATCTCAACCGGAAATGCAGCTGCAAAAGCGCCGCTGGTCATCGCAAACCCTTCAAGATCGGAATTCCATGCATGGGAAACGGCTTGCCCGTTGCCAGTGAAATCGCCTTGTACGGTCAGGATTACCAGCGCGGTCATGGTGCAGATCACGATGGTATCGATAAACGTGCCCATCATCGCCATGCGGCCTTGCTGCTGCGGATCATTGGTTTGTGCCACAGCATGCGCGATCGGGGTGGAGCCTTGCCCGGCCTCGTTAGAAAACAGCCCGCGCGCAACGCCCGCTCTGATCGCCAGCATGATCGCTGCACCGGCAAAACCGCCGGTCGCTGCTTGCGGGTTAAATGCGCCATGAAAGATCAGGCCGAAAGTGGCTGGAATGTCTGATGCATTCAGGATCAGCGCAACAATCGCCATGATGATGTACGCGCCCGCCATGAACGGAATGATCTTTTCGGCAACACCGCCAATAGATTTGATCCCGCCGATAATCACAACGAACACAGCCACCGCCACGATCAGACCGCCCAGCCATTCTTCAATCCCGAACAGCTCGTTCAGCCCATCGGCAACGGCGTTGGCTTGAATGGAATTGCCGGTGACCAGCGCAGAGAAGAGCGTGCCGAGGCAAAAGAAAATCGCGAGCCATGTGTATTTGGGGCCAAGACCCATCATAATGTAGCTCATTGGGCCGCCGCGATAGACACCGTCGGCGGTTTTTTCGCGGTAACGGATCGCAAGCGACCCTTCGGCAAAGGCCAGCGCCATGCCGATCAGCGCGGTGATCCACATCCAGAAAATCGCACCGGGTCCGCCCAGTGCAATCGCCGTGGCGACCCCTGCCAAATTGCCAGTGCCCACTTGCCCGGAAAGCGCGGTGGAAAGCGCGGCAAACGGCGAGATTTCGCCGTCGCCATCACCCTTGCGACTTTTGAACAAACCTTTGAAAGAGCTTCCCAATTGCAGGATCGGGAAGAATTTGAGGCCAAACATAATGTAAAGCCCAATGCCCAGCAAAATGATGGTCATGGGCGGAACCGGTTGGCCCGCAATCTCGAGGACTTGCTCCCCATTCCAAGTGCCGCCCCAGATAAAGTCTGAGATATTGGTGACGCGATCAATAATGCTCATTGATGCGGTATCTGCTGCTGCCATGAAACGGCTTCCCCTATGCGTTCCCGAAAAGTGATTTGCCGCAGGCTAGTGCGCCGCTGGTCGAGTGGCAAGAGCTGGTAAAGCTCGCTTCTTGCTTTTGCGCGATTAGCCGCCTAAATGCAGTGGAGTCTTCTGACATTGGAAATACAAAAAGCCCCTCCCAGACTTGATCTGGGGCGGCGATCCCCCAATTCTAGAAGCGACGATATGATTTGGTTTTAAGGAA
>CAZDHB010000019.1:42272-43427 GCA_964505255.1 uncultured Porphyrobacter sp. | reverse complement strand
TCAGCCGAGATCGCCGGGGAATCGACGTTAACTGTGACCGTCGCTGTGTCGCAATTGTTGCTATTTGCGGTCTCACAGATCTGGTAAGTGATCGTGTATGGCCCGGCAGGTGTGCCTGGGGGAACATCAACAGCGCCTGTTGAAGGGTTCAGAACGGGTACGGGATCACCGGGGTTGTTGGGCGTTGCAGGGGCCACTTCGCTGATCGTCACGGTTCCAGTCGTTGCTGGATTGCCGTCAAGCGTATCATCTGACAGAACATTGATGACGTTGGTCGCACCGCTCGCTCCGTTCACATTGGACACGGTATCGTTCACGGCATCGATTGGCACTGCAACGGTTACAGATTCCATTGCTTGGGCGGGCGCGAGGGTCCCACTGTCCGGCGTACCGGTTACGGTCGCTGTGTTCACGATCTGCGCATGGGCAGGGGATGCAGCAAGCGCCATCAATAGAGGCGTCGCCGCGACCGAGGCCAAGGACGCTCGTTTTACAGAGCAGTTCTGAACCATTTTCAATTCGATCGATCTTCTGATCATTATGCTTCCCCGTGAACCACGCCGGACTGAGCCCGGCATGCTTTGATTTTTGAATCCTGAGCGCAGCGCTGTGCTGCGGCACGCGCTGAAGAAAAATGGCTGCAATTTGGTGTTGTCGGCTTATTGGATCGCAAAACGCCCCAGCCGGGCATCGCACCGTCCGTCAAAGCGCTTAAACTCGCGATCGGCCAAAACGAGATAAACCTGCGTCCTGCTCTCGATGCACGCGCTGCATCATTCGAATATCCCACTCACAATTCCCTTACGACCCAATACTTGCTGGTATCTCGCGGAATTTATGATCAGGAATGGTAAAATGACCGTTAAGGCGAATGCCCTTGGCTAGCCCCAAAACGCGAGGGCCCACGCCCCTAACTTTTTTAAAAGCAGAGGGTTTCGAAAATTTGTAAGCAAAAATAGGTGTATAGCCGTATCATCCATTTGGATCGCGCTGACGGATACGAGAATTGGATGCGGCCAAAATTTTTTTGAGCTGGCCAATGGATCTGTGCGCTAAGCAGGTTTCTATCGCTAGAAAGCGCAGAATTGCGTGCTTTTCAGCCCTCAGAGGCGATGCACTTGGCCTCAACCATTGTGATGTCGGCGGCCGCATTCC
>CAZDHB010000019.1:10748-42172 GCA_964505255.1 uncultured Porphyrobacter sp. | reverse complement strand
TGGCCCAATGAGGGCGGCGCAATGTTTAACGCAGTTCTCGCCAAACTTCCCGATTATAATGCCGTTCCATACGCTGTATCCCCGGCGAAAAACGGGTCAGCGTTTGTCCAACTGGTACTCATAAAGCGAGGGGACGGTAATGATCTTCTCATTGAGCATTTCGAGATAGGGTTCCGGCGTGAAATCAAGCTCAATCGAGCGGTTGCCATAAAGGCTGACGACCCGTGCATCGGGCCCCTCTGACCCGGCCAATATGACCAAGTCTTCACCCGGTGCCACATTGCCTGCGGCTTGCACTTGCAAGTTCCACACCGTGCTATAGCGGCCATGGCCCGGGTTCCAATACCCCGCACCGCCCGCCTTAAACAGATCATACATCGGCTTGCCATCGGCGCTTGTCTGATCGGGCGTTACATGGACAGTGATCCGATCATACAGGTTCTGATGATTGGCACCGGCATGCTGATCGAGCGTCGGCTGATGCCAGCCAACCGAATCCTTATAAACCGATTTGGTCGCTTGGGTGTTGAAGCTGAACGTGTGCTCCGTCGGATTGAACACGCTCAGCTGATCAACCAAGACATTATGCACATTGCCGACATGAACCGCGTAATGGGCCTTGTGTTTGCCTTGGGTGACGATGTTAGCGATGGTCACATTGGCCGCGTCATCGGTCAAAATCCCCGCATCAGCCTCTGAAATGCGCAAGTTGCGGATCCAGCCATTGTGAACGCCGGTGAAGTAAATCCCGTTGAAGCCCGACTCATTATGGTGTCCGAAATAGGGGTTTTCGGGGAATGTCAGCGCAAGGTCTTCTATGCCAACATCCGAAATATGGTCCCAGCGGGCAAAATAGGCAGGCAATTTGGCCGAGATATCATGCAGCAGGGGGTCGGCAATGGTTACGCGGTTGCCCGATATGGCCTCAATCCTTGTGGCCTGGCGCACCAATGGGCGCTCGGGCAATTCCCAATGGCGGCTGCCAACCTTGATATCGCTCTCTCCATAGAGTGATTTGACCAAGGCGCCTTCGGGCCCCTGCCGGTTGTGCCAGTGCACTTGCAAGACATCCCCGACGCTCAGAGCGCTAGGGTCTGCAACGGTCAATTGCCTGCCGAATTGCGCGCCGGAACTGATTGGGGCGAGGGTTTCAATCGGGCGATCATAGCGTTCGAGATAGGTTGCGTGGCGTCCCTCGGGATAGCGGACCCAGATGAACCCTCCTGCCCAGCTATATTCCGAAAAGAGAACATCGAGATTGACGTCCTCTTGCCGCTCATATTTGTCGTTTTCAGCAAGATATTCCCGCAGCTCTGTCAGCGCGCCTGCGTCATCCATTTGATCAAGCGGCCGCGGCATGTAAATTTCCGTTCCGCCTTCGCCAGAGCCCATGCCGGACAAGACAATTCCGCTGTTCTCGATCCACAATATCTCGGTCAGCAGGTACCGCCCTTGGTCGAGCTGAATGCGCACCGGTCGGCCCAGCTTAGCCCCCGCGGCCAGCGCCTTCTTGAGGGCGGCACTGTCATCTTTCCCATCATCGGGCACCGCACCATGATCGGCGACGCGAATGACGCTTTGATCTTGAGGAATAGGGGCAATGCCAAAACCGTAACCCGCATAGGAAAAATCGGGCAAGGGCTGCTCTGCGCGAACCGTTTCGTCGCCAAGAATATCGGGCAAACCTTGCGCAAAAACGCTGCTTGGTAGAGCAATTGCGGTGGCAATCAGACCCATTATATACCTGATTTGGAACGGTTTCCTGGCCATTTTTATCCCTCTCATCCGGCGCTTTTTGCACCTCTTCTGGTTGGGTATTGACCTTTGATGTCACCGGTGTCAATTATTTGGTAACCGGTGTCAAAATCCGGCCTTCAAAGTCGGTTTGGCCCGTTCACCTCAGATTGTAAGGCGGTTTCTCTCATGTTTCAGGTTCCGGGGCAGCTGCGATGAATGCACCCTCATTATCGCAGCTGAGTAGGCTTCGAGAGTTGTCTTCTGAGCTGGTAAGTGCTCGCCGCAGAGCGCATGCACTTGCCGGTTTCCCTGGGACCTTGCCCGATAGTTTTGCGGATGCTTACGCGGTGCAAAACCTCTCGCGCGAGGCATGGCATGACAAGGCGGTTGGATGGAAAGTCGGCGGTGTACCGCCCGATTTCATCGAGCATTTTGGCGAAACGCATCTGACGGGTCCGATTTTCGCGCAATCGGTCAAGCATGTCGACAATGATGGCCATGTGGATATGCCGGTCTTCACAGGGGGTTTCGCCGCGATCGAGCCGGAGTTTATCGTAGAGCTGGGCACCTCGCCGGAGCATGACCGTCTGTTCATTGGCGCGGAAATCGCCAGCAGCCCTTTGCCCGCCATCAACACCATTGGCCCGATTGCAGTCATCTGTGATTTCGGCAACAATAACGGCATGATTATCGGACCCGAGATACCCAATTGGCAGGCAGAGCATGACGGCCCGCTCACGGCCGAGTGTTTGATTGATGGGGAGCAGGCCGGTTCGCGCGAAATTGCCGACATAACCGCCACGCCAAAGCGTTCGATTGCCTTTTTGCGGGATCACGCCGCGCGTTACGCGATCGATTTGCCGACCGGCACCTTTATCTCCAGCGGCGCGATTACCGGCATTCACGAAGCGGTGGCAGGGGCACGGTCGCGGATTTCCTTCGGACCCTTTGGCGCGTTTGAATTGACCTTGGTTCCGGCGGCGGCCTGCTGATGGCGCGTTCGCCCAAGCCGGTTTTGCCAGCTGTGCCGCCATTGTCGCGGCGCACGCTTTTAGGGAGCGCGGTCGGCGGATCATTGGCATTGCTGGGCGGGTGCACGGGCCGGTTTTCGGGCCAGTTTACTGCGACAGATACGCATGTTTTGAGTTACCCGACGGTGCAGGCTGTTATTCGCTTCGGAGAGGTTCTGAGCGAGCGGACCAATGGCCGGCTCGGCCTTAAAATGTATGCTGGCGGACAGCTCGGGAACGAGCGGGACACGCTCGAGATTACGACTTTCGGCGGACTTGATTTTAACCGGGTGAATTTGGCGCCGCTCAACTCGATTGAGCCTTTGACCAAGGTGCCCGCTTTGCCCTTCCTGTTTGAATCCACCAGCCACATGCGGGCCAGCCTTGATGGTCCGATTGGCGATGAAATTCTCGCCTCGCTTGAGCCTCATGGGCTGATCGGATTGTGTTTTTACGATTCCGGCTCGAGATCGTTTTACAACACCCGCGGACCAATTGAGAAGCCGGAGGATATGGCGGGCCTCAAAATACGGGTGCCGGGCTCTGATCTTTATATCGCGATGATCAAATCATTGGGCGCAGATGCGACCCCCATGCCGCTTGACGAGGTTTATCAATCCTTGGCGCAAGGCGTGATTGACGGGGCAGAGAACAATTGGCCCTCTTTTGAAAGCGGCAAGCATTTCGAAGTGGCACGCTATTACAGCCTGACCCGCCATTTGCTCGCCCCAGAGATGTTCGTGATGTCCAAGATCAGCTGGGACAAGCTGAGCGCCGAAGATCAGGCGCTGGTGCGTCAAACGGCCAAGGAATCTGTGTCTTACATGCGTAAGCTGTGGGATGATCAAGTGGCGCGGAGCATGGAGATTGTGACTTCATCGGGGGTAGAGGTGAATGAGGTCGATCCTGAGCCGTTCACAAATCGCATGATGGGCATGTGGGACGAGTTTATGGATACCCCGCGCGAGAAAGATCTGGTTGAGCGTATATTGGCGCTCAAAGAGGGGGGCGGGGCATGAATTTTGTCTCGAACCTCCTGATTAAGCTGGGCGCTGCCGGATTGGTTGTGATGACGGCCATAATCAGCTGGCAGGTGTTTGGCCGTTTTGTGCTCAATTCGAGCCCTTCTTGGTCTGATCAGGCAGCTCTTATCCTGATGGTCTGGTATGTCTTTTTCGCCGCAGCCGCCGGGGTGCATGAGGGGTTTCATATCCGCATCGCGCTCTTGGAGACCATGCTTCCCGAGGCTTGGGGGCGGGCGCTCAGACGGCTGATCCATGTGCTCGTGGCGCTCGGCGGGATTGTGCTTTTGATCTATGGGCTGGAGCTTACTTGGCTGGTGCGGATGCATTTGGTGCCTTCGCTTGGGATCAGCCGGGGTCTCGCTTATTTGCCTATCCCATTTTGCGGCCTGCTGATCGCGGTGTTTGCGATGCGCCACTTTTTTGCCGAGGGTAAGTCGCCGGTAACCGGCGGAGGCAGCGCCCCAGACAATTCGGCAAGCGGGGGCGAGTGATGGAAATTCTCGTTCTTATGGGCGTCCTGTTCGCTTTGCTGGTGATCGGTGTGCCGGTTGCCTTTGCGCTTTTTGGGGCGGCTCTTGCGACATTTCTGGTGATTGATATCCCGCTGGTTGTTGCGGTTCAGCGGATGGCCGCAGGGATCAGCGTGTTCACACTGATGGCGATCCCGTTTTTCATCTTTGCAGGCGATCTGATGTATCGCTCCGGCATTGCCAATCGGCTTGTCTGGGTTGCCGATGCCGCTTTGGGACGCGTGCGCGGCGGGCTTGGCCTTGTCGATGTTGGCGCATCAATGATGTTTGGGGCTGTGTCCGGCTCTGCCATCGCCAGCGCCTCGGCGATTGGATCGACCATGGTCCCCCAGATGGAGGACAAGGGGTACCCCAAGGATTATGCCGTCAATGTGACGGTCACTGCCGCTGTTGTCGGATTGCTGATCCCGCCATCGCATAATATGATCATCTATTCCGCGGCCTCGGGCATTGGCGTGTCGATTGGGGACTTGTTTCTGGCCGGCGTCGTGCCGGGGCTTATGACCGGAGGCATGCTGATGGCGGCGGCTTGGCTGGTGGCCCGGCGGCGCAATTTGCCGCGCGGGGAGTTTCCCGGCTGGCGCGCGTTCTTCCTCGCGGTGATCTATGCGGTCCCCGGTCTGATGACTGGGGTCATTATTATGGGCGGCATCCTGAGCGGCTTTTTCACTCCCACAGAAAGCTCGGCCATTGCGGTGGTCTATACAGCGCTGATCGGGACCTTTGTATACCGCAGCTTGGGCTGGCGCGGATTTATCGAAGCCGCTCAGAAATCGGTGCGCACTGCATCAATGGTGCTGTTCGTGATTGCGGCCGCAACCGCCTTTGGTTTTGCGCTTGCCTTGCTAGAGGTTCCAGCAGCGCTCGCAGCACTGATCGCGATGATGACGGACAACCCGATCCTGACGCTGATTATCATCAATGTGATGCTGCTCGTGCTGGGCACCTTCATGGACATGGCCCCGCTGATTGTGATCACCACGCCGATATTCCTGCCGGTGGCCATGGCGACTGGGGTTGACCCGGTCCATTTCGGGATCATCCTGATGCTCAATCTGGGGATTGGTCTGGTGACGCCGCCGGTCGGATCGGTCCTGTTTGTCGGCGCGGCGGTCGGCAAAATCGGCGTGCCGGACATGATCAAGACGATCTGGCCGTTCTATGTCACTCTCATTCTTGCCTTGATCCTTGTGACCTTTATCCCCGCGCTATCATTGGCTTTGCCATCGCTTTTGTGACTTTCCATTGCGCCGCAAACCCTCTTATACGCCGCAGCGTCGTGAGGGGGTTGTGATGAGACAAAGCGGCAAGCCGACCATCAATGATGTCGCGCGCCTCGCTCAGGTTTCGAAAAAGACGGTGAGCCGGGTGATCAACAAATCACCTTTGCTCAGTGAAAAAACCCGGCTGAGGGTGGAAGATGTCATTGAGGAAATCGGCTTCGTTCCCAACTCGCAGGCACGCGCACTGGCGCTGAGGCGCAATTTCATCATCGCCGCTGTGCATGACAACCCCAATGCTCAGTTTCTTGTGAATGTTCAAAAAGGCATTCTCGAGGCGCTGGAGGGAACCGATTTTGGCTTGATGGTCCAACCTGTCAATCGCAATTCGCCCAGTATTGCCGAGGATTTGCGCGAATTTCTGGAACGCCAGCAACCTTATGGTGTGGTGTTGTTGCCACCGATTTCAGAAACGCAAGAATTGGCCGAGGTTTGCCGCGATTTCGGTGCGCGCTACGTTCGTATGGCCTCGGCGCAGGTTGATGACCTTGAACAAATGGTCTTGTCCAATGACACCGAAGCCGTGCGTCAAGCGGTGACGTATCTGACCGATCAAGGGCACAAGCGGATCGCTCTGATCGAGGGGCGGGTCCAGTCCCGTTCGGCAATTGAGCGGCGCAAGGGCTATGAAGAGGCGCTGGCCAAGGCCGGAATTCCCGTTAAACCTCAATTGATCGAGCAGGGCGGATATACGTTTGAGAGCGGGGTCGAGGCGGCGCTCAAATTGCTTGCCAAACCCGAAAGGCCGACCGCCATTTTTGCCTCGAATGATGAAATGGCGATCGGCGCTTTGATCGCTGCCAAACGCAAAGGGATAGAGGTGCCCCGCGGCCTGTCTATCGTGGGCTTTGACGATACCCCGATGTCCAATCAGGTTTGGCCGCCGCTCACCACGGTCCGTTGGCCCATTGCAGACATGGCCCGGATCGCGGCAAAAAAGCTGCTGGTGGGCCCTGATGATCCTCCTGTCACCGAGACGCTTTTGCCATCTGAACTGATTAAGCGCGCCTCGGTTGCGCCGCCGCCTGAGGAATAGCCGTTCATGGCTTGTCCTGCATCCTCAAACGCCCTCTTGCATATCGCATTGACACCGGTTACCTAAATTCAGGATTTCACACATCACACAGGGTCATCCGCGCCCAAACCATGCCGCAAAACTGCCTTGAGATAGGCCCTCAAAAAGGAAGCGAAAAATCATGAAAATTGCTTTGATCAGCGAGAATAGTCAGGCTGCGAAAAACAGCATTATTCATACGGCTTTGACCAATGTTGCAGAGCCGCTGGGCCATACAGTGTTTAATTACGGCATGTATTCTGACGAGGACAGCGCCTCGCTCACTTACAATATGAACGGTGTTTTGGCCGGAATTCTGCTCAATTCAAAAGCGGCGGATTTCGTTATTACGGGCTGCGGCACAGGCATGGGTTCCATGCTGGCCTGCAATGCCATGCCGGGCGTCTTTTGCGGGCTGGTGATTGACCCGACCGACGCGTTTCTGTTCAGCCAGATCAACGCCGGGAATGCAATGTCCATGCCCTATGCCAAGGGCTTTGGCTGGGCGGCGGAACTCAATCTGGAGGATTGCTATCGTAAGCTGTTCGAGAACGAGCCGGGGGCGGGCTATCCCAAAGAACGGGCCGAGATTATGAAAGTCAATCGCGGCAAGCTGGCTGACCTCAAAGATGCGGCTTGCAATGATATGCTTACCACTTTGAAAAACATCGATCAGGAATTGCTGAAATCGGCAATCGCGGGCGAGAAATTCGCGGAGTATTTCTATCCCAACTCTCAAGATGACGCGATCAGCGATTACTTGCGCAGCTTGTAATCGGATGATGCGAACTCAGATTTGAAGGAACGGGCAATGCAGGCAAATCCATTCGACCTCGCGGGCAAGGTGGCTATCGTCACCGGGGCGAACACAGGCATTGGTCAGGGGATTGCGGTTGCTTTGGCGAAGGCCGGGGCAGACATTGCCTTGGTTGCCCGCAGCGACGCGTCCGAAACGGCCAGCTTGATCGAGGGGGCAGGGCGCAGAGCCGCTGTCATCGAGGCCGATCTGTCGACCATCGAACCGTGCGAGCGGATTGTGGCGGAAACGGTCAATGCGCTGGGCGGGCTCGATATTCTGGTCAACAATGCCGGGATCATCCGCCGCAATGATGCGGCCGATTTCACCGAGGATGATTGGGACGCGGTGATGGGCACCAATCTGAAAGTGCTGTTTTTCCTCAGTCAGGCGGCGGGCAAGCATATGATCGCGGGCACGGGCGGCTCGATTATCAACATTGCCTCTATGCTGACCTTTCAGGGCGGCATTCGCGTCGCTAGTTACACCGCTTCGAAAAGCGGGGTGGGCGGTTTGACGAAACTGCTCGCCAATGAATGGGCGGGCCAGAACATTACCGTCAACGCCATTGCACCGGGCTATATCGCGACGAACAATACCGCCGCTTTGCAAGCCGATGAGGAGCGCAATCGCCAGATCCTTGAACGCATTCCCGCAGGCCGCTGGGGCGAGCCATCTGATCTAGGCGGGGCGGCGGTGTTCCTCGCCTCTGATGCGGCGCGCTATGTCCAAGGTCATATTCTGGCTGTGGATGGCGGCTGGCTGGCACGCTGATCGCCAAGTGTCCGTGCCTTATGCGCCGCGCGCGGCGGCGCTCATCACACTTCGAAAGGAGCAGCGCACCGCCGTTTCAGCGCTAAACCGCGCCCTTTAATCCAGACAGCTGATCCAAACAGCTGATCTAAACAGCCGGCCTAAACAACCAGTGCGATTTCCGTCGCTTGCTTGATCGCGGTTTTGGCGTCCAATTCTGCCGCTTCATAGGCGCCGCCGATCAAATGCGGTTTCACAGCACCATCCTTAAGCTCATCATAAAGCGTGCGCAGCGGCTCTTGACCGGCGCATATGATAACCGTGTCCACATCCAGCACCTGCGGCTCGTCATTGATGGTGAGATGCAGGCCATCGTCGTCAATTTTCAGATAATCGGCACCCGGCACCATCTCGACACCGCGCCGCTGCAGGGCAATCCGATGCGTCCAGCCGGTCGTTTTGCCCAAACCCTTGCCGACTGAGCTGCTCTTGCGCTGCAGCAGGGTCACCTCGCGGTCATTTCGCGCGACAACCGGTTCGACCCCCGTCACGCCTCCGCGCGGGTGGTTTTTGAAATCGATACCCCATTCTTTGGCAAAGACGTCGATGCTGAGCGCGCCGCTTTCGCCGGCATGAGTGATCAGTTCAGCCACATCAAAACCGATCCCGCCTGCGCCCATGATGGCGACTTTTTGCCCGACCTCGTGCTTGCCCCGGATGACGTCGATGTAAGAGGCTGCCTTGGGGTGATCGATCCCCGGTATTTCAGGCACACGCGGCGTGATCCCTGTTGCGATCGCGATTTCGTCGAACCCGCCATCTTGGAGCTTTGCTGCATCAACCCACTCGCCCAGCTTGAGCGTCACTGCGTGAACCTCGATCATCTTGGCGTAATAGCGCAAGGTCTCGTGAAATTCCTCCTTGCCGGGGACTTGCTTTGCCAAGTTGAACTGGCCGCCGATTTCCTCCGCTGCATCGAACAAGGTCACATCATGCCCGCGCTCTGCCGCAGTGCAGGCAAAGGCTAGTCCGGCAGGTCCGGCCCCAACGACCGCGATTTTTTTCGGCGTGCTGGCGGGCTTTACCTCCAGTTCGGTCTCCCGGCAGGCACGCGGATTGACCAGACAGCTGGTAAGCTGGCCTTGGAATGTGTGATCAAGACATGCCTGATTGCAGGCAATACAGGTGTTAATCTCGTCCTCACGGCCCTCGCGCGCTTTCTCTGCAAATTGAGGGTCAGCCAGCATTGGCCGTGCCAGCGAGACAATATCCGCGTCACCAGCCTCCAGCACCTCTTCTGCCACATCAGGCATATTGATCCGGTTGCTGGTGATCAGCGGAATATTGAGTTCTTTCCTGAGGCGGCCTGTGACCTGAGTAAAGGCTGCGCGAGGGACCATGGTGGCAATGGTCGGCACGAAACTCTCATGCCAGCAGAAATGGGTCGAGATGACATCGACCTTCTCCGCCTCCAGCGCTTGGCTGAGGCTGACGACCTCTTCCCATGCGAGGCCTTCTTGCAGCATATCCATGGCCGAAACCCGGAAAATCAACAGAAAATCGGGTGAGACTTTCGCGCGAACGCGGCGCACAACCTCAATCGGAAAACGCATCCGGTTTTCCCAGCTTCCGCCCCATTTATCCTCGCGAAGATTGGTTTTCTGGACCAGAAATGTCGAAATGAGATAGCCAGCCGAGCCGATAATCTCGACCCCGTCATAGCCAGCTTGCTCGGCAAGGGCTGCGCAATTGGCAAAGCCTTCGATCTGTTCCTCGATCCCCTCTTCATCGAGTTCAATCGGGACATGCCGGGCGATCCGTGATTTAACCGGAGATGGCGCAACGCATCTCGAGGTGCGGGCGAGCGGTCCGCTATGCAGGATTTGCATGCAAATCTTCACCTCGGGATCGGCCTCATGCACGGCCTTGGTGACGATCGAATGGGTTGCGACATCATCTGGCCCAATCATCTTTGCGCCCGCTCCGGCAGCCGGGTGAGGGCCAATTCCTCCGGTGATAATCATGCCAACACCGGCGGCGGCACGTTCCGCAAAATAGGCCGCCATGCGTTCGCCCGCATTCTCGACATCTTCAAGACCGGTGTGCATCGAGCCCATCAAAATGCGGTTCTTGATTGCGGTTTTGCCGACCGAAAGCGGGGAGAACAGCAAAGGATATTTGGCGTGCTTCGACATGGTGTGCGGGGCCTTCTGCCTGGTTTTTGTTGCGCGGCCTTGTCAATCGCTAGCCGCGAGCGGTTGAGGGCCTGCACCGTGTTCGCGCATGCCTCATCATGTTTTGTGCCTTAGCCCCGGACTTTACCTCAAAGCATCTCGTCATTTGAACAGTTTTTGCAGGCAATTTACCGCTCAGGGACGATATTGGGCTGACCTTGCTGTGAAACGGTGGCACAGCTTGGCGCGAGCTTGCGTGGCGGGGCGGGGCAATTGAGGGGCATTGGCATGAGTGTAAGGCTGGAAATTCAGGATCGGACCGCACATCTGCTGATTGACCGCGCAGATATGCGCAATGCCTTCAATCTGGAAATGTGGGAGGCCATCCCGGCCTTGCTGGAGGAGGCGAGCTCCAATCATGATATCAAACTGATGATTGTCCGCGCGGCCGGCCCGGGCGCTTTTTGTGCTGGCGCGGACATTAAGGAACTGCTGGCTAACAAAGATGATCCTGCGTGGCGCAGCGCCAATCAATCGGCGATCAACCGTGCCCAATATGAACTGACCCGCCTCAGCTTGCCGACCATCGCCATGATCGAGGGGGATTGCATTGGCGGGGGCTGCGGCCTTGCGCTTGCTTGCGATTTGCGGGTTGCAGCGCCGGGCGCGCGTTTCGGGATTACTCCGGCAAAATTGGGCCTCGTTTATCCTTTGCATGATGTCAAACTGCTGATCGATCTGGTCGGATCAGGGCAGGCGAAACGCATCCTGTTTACAGGCGGCCTCATTGATGCAGCAGAAGCCCACCGGATTGGTCTGGTTGAATTCCTTGATGAAACGCCAGATGCGCTGATTGCTGAACTGCTCGCCGCCAGCCCGCATTCCGTGCGCGAGATAAAGCGATTTGTGCGGCGCGTTCTGGATGGCCAGACGAGCGATGACGCTGACACGCTGAAGGTCTTTGCAGAGGCCTTTACTGGCGATGATTTTGCCGAAGGGGCGCGCGCCTTTGTTGAAAAAAGGCGCCCCCGTTTTGGTGTGCGCGCCAAATAGCCGGGTTACTTACGCCCGCTCCACCAATCCGCAATTTCGAGCGGAAACCGCTCCTGCGCTGTTTTCATGTCTTCACTCATATCAGCAGATAGGGCCGGATCACTGGTTGGGGCCAATCCCCCGCCTGCGCCCTCGACCGGAGAGAGATACTCAAGCCGGATATCGGCAATCACGTCAGCAAAATCATGCCCCTCGTGATGGTCCGACATTTGATGCCGATAGAACGCCCATTTATCCTCGAAGGACAGCAAACAGTAATAGAAGTTCGGCTCCTGCCCTTTCCAATATTCATAGCGATTGACGCCCGTTTCCGTGCCGAATGTTTGCCGCACCATGTCATCAATGATCGCTTCGAATTTGGTCAGTTTTTCAGGCTTGATCCGAATATGGGCCAGCAAGGTGGTCATCGGCTGCTCCTATGCTTTGGTGAAATCGAGAGTGAGCTTTTTCGTGCCCAGCATAATGCCGCCTTGGCGCGCAAAATCATTATCTGTGCCAAGCTGGATATCATCGAGGCGGTCGAGCAGGCGGTTCCAGGCGATGACCTGTTCCAGCCGCGACAAGCCTGCCCCCGGACACACTCTTGGACCGGCTGAAAATGCCAAATGACGTGTCACTGCCTTGCGATCCAGTTTCAGCGCTTTGGGGTCTTCAAACTCGTCCGCATCGACATTCGCCGCAGCCCAGCGCAGATGAAGCGACGATCCTGCGGGCACTGGCACGCCTTGAAAGACTTCATCATGCGCGGTGATCCGGGTCGATAAGCCTTGCGTTGGCGAACGCAGCCGCATCCCTTCCTCGATAAAGATGCGGATCAGACTGCGGTCCTGTTTTAAGCGTTGGAACAGGCCGGGATGCTCGCAGATCAGCCTTGCTTGCTCTGCCAATGCATATTGGGTTGTCTCAAGACCGCCGATCAGCATTGCATAGACAACGCCGTTGATCTCTTCATCGGTGAGCTTGCGGTCCAATGCCTGATAATGAACCTGCGTCAGAAAAGAGACCATATCATCGGCTGGCTCCTGACGCTTTTCCTTCGTCTTGGCACGGACATATTGGCTAAAGCCCGCCAGCATATCGAACTTTGCCCGGGTCTGCTCTTCGGTCAGGATATTATTGTGCCCGCAGCCATGCACATAGGCCATGACCTGAGCATTGCCCCAAGCCTCCAACTGGCCGATATCCTCCATCGGAAAGCCGAGCACAGAGGCCATTGTACGCTGCGGCAAGGGGCGTGCGAACTCAGCGACAAAATCAATCGAACCTTGCGCGCTGCCAATCCATTGATCGATCAAAAAATCGACATGGTTCTCAATCATCTCCCGATGCCGCGCAGCGCCCGGCCCGACCCATGGATCGGTCAATTCCTTGCGATGCGCGCGCCACAATTCAGGCGTTGGCCTGAGGGAGAAAATCGACATTACCATCGCATCGAGATCGGGCATGTCGCGCGGCAATTTGCCGGATGCCTTGATTTGATCGATCAGCAGCGAAAGGGTCGGGGGGAACCTCTCCCAATCCTTAACGACGCGGGCGATGTCTGCATGCTTGGTCAGGATAAAGGCATCCCGATCGCTCGTCAGCCCTTGCCCCTCTAGCTTTAGAACAGGGGCTTCATCATGCAGAATATCATAGGCGGCATACCAGTGCTGCTGTGCGCCGGGCGCGAATAGATCAACCTGCCTGAGATTTTTCGGGGGCGACGCATTTTGCGAAGCCTGATTGGCACGGGGCTGGTTGGTGGGTGGCTGAGGCATTCGCGTTGCCTGATCAGACCACTATGAACCGGTCTGACGTGTCATTGATCAGCTCCGGCCCGTCCTTGGTCATGATGACAAGATCTTCCAAATGAGCGCTGCCGCCAAGGCCGCTGTCCAGCAAGGGCATATCGACGCTCAGGACCATGTTTTCCTCCAGCGTGATGTCGGCCTTGGCATAGCTGCCAAAGCCGGCGATATTCTCGTCATCAGAATGGTGCAAACCGATGGTATGCGGGCTCAGCGCGAAGCCTGCATCAAGATTGGTATCCTTGAAAAGCTGCTGTCCGCGAGCAAGGATGTCAGAAAACTTCATCCCAATGGTCAGCTCTTCGCGCAAGCGGTCCCAAGTGGTTGAAAGGGCCTTGATTATAGGGGCCATTTTGCGGTCCGGCTCGCCCACACAAACGGTGCGGCCATAATCGCCGTGATAGCCAAGGTATGTGCTGACACAATCGATCAGAAAGGCGCGGCCTTCCTTGATTTCGCCGCTGGAAACACGCGACATCAAGGTATCGATCATCATGAAGTGGCCGGTATTGTGCCGTTTGGCGCATTCTTGCCAGAATAGGCTGCGTACCTCGTCAAAGCTGGCGCCATTGCGCACTTGCATGGCCGCTGCCCGGCCTGCCGCAGCATTGGCCGAGGCGGCATAACGCATCAATTGCAATTCCATCGGCGATTTCTGGATGCGGATTTGGCGGATCAGCGCTTCGCCATCGACGAATTTGAGGTCCTTGCCTGACCGCTCCAGCAGTGCGCGAACGCGGTGATCATCAACCGCAACCGTCATATTGGGCATGGGGTTGTCGAGCACGCGCTTAATCAGCGCAGCTTCAATCGAGGCGCGAATTTCGCTGCTATCGCGCTGGATCAACTGATGGCGATATGCCTCCGATGCGGATTCCGGGTTGATGGTATTGCGGCGCGGAACGAAAGGCGCACCGGGCGCATTGGCAATTGCTGCAGGGTCTGTGAGTGCCGCAAAGCCCTCGAAATCGGCTGGCATGCCGACAATTTCAACATTCAGGTGCTTGAGCTGCTCACGCGAGGTGCCTTGGAAATAGAGGCCGATTTGCGACGTGATCATCGTCGCTCTGCCATCATCGTGAGCCGATAAGGTGGCGAAATCTATGCCCGCATCATAGCCGAGCAAGAATGCACCTGATTGATGGCCGGTCAGGTAGAAATAGTTCTCTTTTTGCGAGCAGATCAGCAAATCGACCTTTGCTTGCTCCAATATGGCCCTTCCGCGTGCCTGATTGAGCAAGGGGCCGCTTAGTGTGGTTGGACGCTCAAATTCGAGGGGCGGATTGAATTGACCAGTTCGCACGGTTTGCGCTTCGGCGGCAGATAAGGGGCTGCCTTTGGCGGTCTGGCAGGCACCCAGAGTGGCGCCAGTCGCAGCGATTGCACCGATTGCTGATCTTCTGCTCAAATCCATACTATCGTCGCCTTTACACCTCAAAAGTCGTGGAGGGGAGCATGCAAAGATGCGGCTTTTGCCAATGCTTGGCTCCTTCCCATCCGCGAGCATCCTCGCCAAAAAATATTTACCAGCATCGATGAGAACACGAAACGCACAAAACTGATATCCCGGGCGCCCTATCAATTAGGACGTTTGCAGTGCCGCCTCGCTGATTGCTAACCCCCCTTATCAAATGCGGTGATCAGTTGCGGGCCTTCGCTTACCTCAAACTATTCGAGGTGACGGTATCAAGCATCTGAAAATAAGATTAAATGTAAACAGAAACAGGTTGATACTCATGCAAATTACGGCCGCTCTCGCCTTGGCTGGGCAAAAAGAATTTTCCCTTCAGCAGGCTAAACTGGCCAAACCCAATGCGGATGAAATTCTGGTAGAGATCGCAGGGGTGGGAATTTGCCACACGGATCTGGTTGTCCGCGATGCCGTAGAAATGATTTTTGCCGGCGCTGCCGTGCTGGGGCATGAAGGGGCAGGCAAAGTCATCGAAATCGGTGCGAATGTCACCAAAGTTGCCGTGGGAGATCACGTCGCGCTGACTTTTCGGTCATGCGGGAAATGCGGCAATTGTTCGACGGGGCCCTCGTCCTATTGCGAGGATTTCAACGCTTTGAACATGTCAGGTTGTCGCAGCGACGGAACCAAAGCGCATTCGACCGCAGACGGAGATGTGGCGGGCAATTTCTTCGGACAATCATCCTTTGCAACGCACTGTCTTGCGTATGAAAGCGGGGTTGTGAAATTGCCTGACGGAATCTCCGCTGAATTGGCAGGCCCGCTGGGCTGTTCGGTTCAGACGGGGGCAGGCGGCATTCTCAATTCGCTCGATCCGCGGGCAGGTTCGTCACTGGTGGTCATTGGCGGCGGACCGGTTGGGCAAAGCGCGGTCATGGCCGGCAAGCTGCGCGGCTGTGATCCGATCATCCTTATCGAACCGCAAGCGCCTCGGCGCGAATTTGCATTAGCGCATGGCGCCACGCATTGCATCGATCCAATGGCCGAGAGCGATTTGGAGGCAGCGATCAGAGCTATCGTGCCCGGCGGTCTTGAGTATGCGTTCGATACAACCGCCATTGAAAGCGTTCTGGGACCGGTAATCTCAGCTCTGAAAATCAAGGGATCGATTGGCCTGGTCGGCTTGTCCCAGTCTGATGCGTCCATGCCGCTTAAAGCCAATCAGTTCTCCGCTAAGGGTATCCGCGTTATCGGGATCATCGAAGGGGATAGCGATCCGGACGAGTTTCTACCCTTTTTGATGGACCAGCATCTGGCGGGCAATTTGCCGTTCGATGATATGATCCAAACCTATCCCTTAGACCAGATCAATCGAGCTATCGAGGAACAGCATCGCGGCGCATGTATTAAGGCGGTGCTGATCCCCTAAGCGGGCTGACCGGCTTCTTGGCATGGCTATGCCGCGCTGATTTTACAGGTCCCGAACAATTCAATAGATGAGCCTCAGGAATGCCGCGCCCAAGCCATGGCGCGGCACGGGCAATGTATTGAATGAGGAATTTGATTTGAATGGACCGGGCAGTTTGGACCGTGAATTAACCTACAGCAGCCATTTGCAAACCGATCGCTTGCTTTCCAGCCAGTCGCCGCTGTCGGACAAGCCGGATGAAATGCTGTTTATTATCATGCATCAGACGATGGAATTGTGGATCAAGCTGATGATTCACGAGACGCGGCTGGCGATTGCGGCGTTGCGCAAAGATGATCTGCAAGTGGCTGGAAAAACGCTGGATCGGACAGCCACGATTATGCGGCATATGATCCATTCGTGGGAGGTTCTGGCGACACTTTCACCGCATGAATTTCTGACCTTTCGCGGCGTTTTGGGCAAGGCGTCCGGCTTTCAATCGCATCAATACCGCGAGCTGGAGTTTTTGCTCGGCACAAAACGTGCCGATACAATGGCGGTGCACAAGGAAAATCCCGAGACTTTCCGGTTACTGAGCGAGGCGTTAGCGGCGCCATCGCTGTATGACGAGGTTTTGCAATTGCTGGCGCGGGGCGGCGCGGATGTGCCGCAAGACCGGCTTCAGCGTGATTGGTCTCGCCCCTATGAACCCAGCGATGCGGTCGAGCAGGTTTGGCTCAAGATTTACAGCAATCCCGAACAGCATTGGGATTTCTATATTCTGGGTGAGAAATTCACGCAGCTTGAATATTACTTTCAGGAATGGCGCTTCAAACATATGAAAACCGTCTCACGGGTCATTGGCCAAAAGGGTGGCACGGGCGGATCGGCCGGGGTCAGCTATCTGGTCAAGGCGCTGGATTTGCGTTTCTTCCCCGAGCTTTGGAGTATGCGGACCTTGATGCAGGAACCGGCGGATGACGGAGCGAAAGCGTGAGCAATTCCGACAGCGCGCCGCAAAATGGCCCCCAAGCTGCGTCTGGGTCGGGGCCCATGATTTGGGATGTATCTCAGCGCATCCATGCCGCGATGCCGCGCTGGCCGGGGGAACCCGAGATTGCGATCACTCGTCATGCCGCGATTGATGAAAGCTGTCCGGTTAATGTGGGCGCAGCCTCCATGCCCTTGCACACCGGCACACATGCGGATGCCCCTTTGCATTATGCCCCGCAAGGCTTGGCCAGCGCCGATTGCGGCCTTGAGCCTTACATCGGCCCTTGCGTTCTGATCGACGTGACGAGCGCGGGCGAGCGGATCGAAATGGAGGATTGCGATTGGGATGCGATCGCAGGGCATAGCCGCGTATTGATGCGCAGCTATCGCGACTTCCCGCATGACCGGTGGGATAGCGAATTTAAAGCCGTTGCGCCCGATGTGGTCGAGCGTCTGGGTAAGGGCGGGGCACAGCTGATCGGTGTTGATACCCCCTCGCTTGACCCGCAGGAGAGCAAAACCATGGACGCACATCACAAAGTGCTGGCAGCGGATATGCGGATATTGGAAGGGCTTTGCCTCGATCAGGTGCCAACCGGCGAATATGAACTGATCGCCTTGCCGCTCAAAATTGCGGGCGCGGATGCCAGCCCGGTGCGTGCAGTGCTGCGCGCGCTCTCGCAGGACATCGCTAAGGAGCAGGTCCAGTGAGTGATCTTAAGGATAAGGCCAAGAGGCTCGACGCCTGTGATCCGCTGGCCAGCTTCCGCAGCCGTTTCCGCCTTCGCGACGGGCTGATTTACCTCGACGGCAATTCGCTTGGAGTTTTGCCTCAGGAAACCATGGCAAGGCTGAAACAAACGATTGAGCAGGAGTGGGGCGAGGGGCTCATCGCGTCATGGCTGGATGCGGATTGGGCCAATGCGCCGCAGCGGATCGGCGGCAAAATTGCCCGTTTGATTGGCGCGAAATCGCAAGAAGTTATTGCCGCGGATTCGACCTCGGTGAACATCTTCAAGGCCTTGACCTCGGCCATTTCACTGAGGCCGGATCGCTCGGTTATTCTGACCGAGACAAGCAATTTCCCAACCGATTCCTACATGATGCAGGGGATCGAGCAGTTTACCGGCGGACGGGTAAAGGCGCAGGCTGTGCCCCCGGAAGCCGTGCTCGATAGGGTAAATGAAAACACGGCGGCAGTTCTGCTGACCCATGTTCATTATAAGACGGCCCATATGCGCGATTTGGCCGAAACCACGCGCCAGATACAGCAGGCGGGCGCTTTGGTGATCTGGGACCTTAGCCATTCGACGGGCGCAATGGACCTCGATCTCAATGCAGCCAATGCTGATTTTGCGGTTGGTTGCGGGTACAAATTCCTGAATGGCGGACCGGGTGCGCCCGCATTCATTTACGCCGCCGAGCGTCATCATCATGTTGCCCCGGTTCTTTCCGGCTGGTTTGGCCATGCCGCTCCATTTGCGTTTGAGGAGGATTACACTCCCGCCGAAGGGGCCACGCGGTTCTTATGCGGCACGCCCTATGTCCTTGGGCTAGCGGCGCTGGAGGTGGGCGTTGACATGATGCTGGAGGCGGATCTTTGCGCTGTGCGCCGCAAATCGCAGCAATTGGGCGATTTGCTGATCGAGGCGGCGAGGCCGCTTTGCGAAAGCTACGGGTTTACTCTGGTCAGCCCCCCCTCGGCTCAGCAGCGGGGCAGCCATGTGGGGTTAGGGCATGAGCAGGCCTATGCCATGGTTCAGGCCCTGCGCGAATTGGATGTGGTGGCCGATTTCCGCACGCCGGATGTTATCCGTTTCGGTCTGACGCCGCTCTATCTCAGCCATGCAGACGTGGTTGAGGCGGCCGAGCGGCTGGGTCAGGTATGCGCAAAAAGGCTCTGGGACAAGCCAGCTTATGCGGTCAGAGCAAAGGTAACATAAGCTTATCCTTTGCCAAGCGGCGCGAATTGCCGCGCGCTCAGCGGCGCAAGAGTGCCATGCCCTAGCGCTATTGCTCAGATCACATTGGTCTTGGCGAGGCCCTCAATCGATTGCGCGTCCATCCCCAGCAATTCTGCCAGCACTTCGCCATTGTCTTGCCCCGGTTCATGCGGTGCAGGGCGACGAACGGCAGACGGTGTTTTGGACAATTTGGGAAAAGCGTTCTGCATTTTGATTTTGCCGCGCGCCTGCGTCTCGATCTCGATTATGGCATCACGCGCTTTGAAATGCGGATCGCCGAGCATGTCTTTGGCGGTATAAACCCGTCCGGCAGGGATCGAATATTCGATCATCAGCGCGTCGACTTCTTCAATGGTCAATCCGCCGGTCCAGGCATTGATTAAATCATCCAGTTCCAACTGGTTCTTGCCGCGCGCGATATGCGTTGCATAGCGCTCGTCACTCGCCAGATCAGGCTGACCCATCGCCTGCGCCAGCCGGGCGAAGATTGCATCATTGTTGGCGCCGATCATAAAGACGCCGTCCTTGCAGCTATAGACATTGCTGGGGGCGATCCCGGGCAGGATGGAACCGGAGCGCTCGCGGATAAAATCATTGCGGTCATATTCGGGAACCAGCCCTTCCATGACTTGCAGCACCGCTTCGTAAAGCGCGGTGTCAACAACTTGTCCCTCGCCCGTTTTCTCGCGGTGATGCAGCGCGGCGAGCACGCCCATCGTTCCATAAGTCGCGCATAGCGTATCGCCGATGGAAATGCCCATGCGCGAGGGCGCCCGGTCCGGCTCGCCAACGATGTAGCGCCAACCGCCCATCGCCTCGCCGATGCCGCCGAAACCGGCGCGCGTCGAGTAAGGTCCGTTCTGGCCATAGCCTGACATGCGCGCAATGATCAGGCCCGGATTTTCGGCCAGCAGTGCATCGGGCGACATGCCCCATTTCTCCAGCGTTCCCGGCTTGAAATTTTCGATCAGGATATCGGCCTTGGCAATCAATTGACGCGCCAAAGCTTGCCCTTCTGGCACGCGCAAATTGCAGGTGACCGAACGCTTGTTGCGGGCAATGACTTCCCATTGGACCTTTTCATCGCCTTGCCCCCAAAGGCGCATGGGATCGCCCGTGCCCGGAGCCTCGATCTTGATCACATCGGCGCCCATATCGCCGAGCAATTGCCCGCAGAAAGGGCCCGCCAAAAGCTGGCCCATCTCGATCACGCGGATGCCGTTAAGCGCGCCGCTCATTCTGCAGCCTCCGTGATGTCGCCCGCCCATTTGGGCTGGATCGGCGCTGGCAAGCCGGTTTCTTCAGCACAGCGCTCACGCAGGGTTTCGATGCCCGGTCCGTAATCGAACAAGGGCAGTTTGCCTCTCTCGGACCGCATTTTGGTGCGCAAGGCTTCGGTCGCGCCGTCATCGATCTTGCCATCGTTATCGGCAATCACGCCATAGCTTTTGGCGCCTTCGCTCGTCACCAGTCCTTGCCGGATTTCCAGACCAACAAGGGCAGGATCACGCTCCAGCGGATCACCCCAGCCGCCGCCGCCCCAAGTGATAAAGTGCAATTGCTCGCCCTCTTTCACTGCGACATCCTCGACTTTATTGCCCACGATTTCGGTGGTCCCATCGCTGCGTTCGAGGATCTTGGTTGCCCTCACGCCGGGATGGCCGCCATTGACGCCCCACGGCGGTACAAACCAGCGGTCATCATGAATGGCGATATCTCCATCGGCCAGGAACCGGTAAGTCATGTGAATGCCATTGCCGCCTCGGTGGAGGCCGGGGCCTCCGCTATCGGGCTGAGTGGAGTAGCGTTCGATCCGCAGCGGGAAATAGCGTTCCAAAAATTCATTGGGAACATTGGTGAAGCCCGGCCAGAGCGAGTGTCCGTCCGGTCCATCGCCCAGCGGCCTGCCCGGAATACCGCCAAAGCCAATCTGGAAGAGCTGGAACCAATCGGCCTGCTGCCCTTCTTCTTTGTTGCGATTGTCCCAGCCTGAATAGAACACATGCGGCGAAGAGCTAAAGCCCGCAGCATTGAGAAATTCCGGTGTGCCTTGTCCGAGGAGGCCGCCCAGAATATCGAAAATCCGGCCCAGCGCATGGGTTCTGCCTGACAGAGCGGCGGGGAATTTCGGTTTGAGCAAGGAGCCTTCGGGAATGCGCACCTCGATCAAATCATAGAACCCGTCATTGAACAGGATCTGCGGGTCAAAGACCATGATCATGTAAATGCCGAAGAACATTTTGAACATGTTCTCATTGAGATAGAAATTGATCGAGGCCACCGATTGCGGATCGGTCCCGTCGAAATCGAGGATTACCTGGTCACCCTCGCGCCACATGGTGCATTTGATCTTGTAAGGGCCAAAGCCCTTGCCATCATCGCAGATATAGTCTTCGAAACTGGCCTTTTCGGTGGGGATAGCTTGACCGATCAATGCTTTCATGGCGCGGTGATTGCGCGCCAGAAGTTCCTGCGTCGCGGAATAATAGACATCATCGCCGAACCGCTCGCACATTTCGATCACGCGGTTAGAGGCCACTCGGCAAGACGCGATCAGCGCGTTGAGATCAGCCTGACACCAATCGGGCTTGCGCGTCTGGTGCATCACCAGCCTCATCAGATCGTCATTATATTCGCCGTTCTTCCAGATTTTGACCGGAGGAATGCGCACGCCTTCCTGAAAAATAGAGGTGGCGTTAATCGGCATCGAGCCGGGCACCATGCCGCCAATGTCGCTCTGGTGGCCAAACATCGAGGTGTAAGCAACCAGCCGCCCATCCTTGAACACCGGCAAGAGAACGAGCCAGTCATTGGAGTGCGAAATCGCGCCGCCAACCGAATAGGGATCGGACAGGAAGATCATGTCGCCTTCCTCGACTGTGCCATCAAAGCCATCGAGGAAGGGGCCGATATAGCTGCCGAACTGGCCGACAATCATCTCACCCGTGGGCGCCGCGATCAGCGGAAAGGCATCCCCCTGTTCGCGAATGCCGGGCGACATGGCGGTGCGCACCAAGGTCGCATCCATTTCGATCCGCGCGTTGCGCAGGGCGTTCTCGATAATATCCAGCGTGACCGGATCAATATCGATTTTGTTGAAGGGGGTGGTGTTCGTCTGGACGATTTGTGCAGGCATCGATCGTCTCCTTAAGCCGGGTTAATCAGGATGTTGCCAACCGCATCGATCGTAGCGACGCAATCGCTCTCGACCAATGTGGTGGAATCCATTTCAGTGATGATGGCGGGGCCGGGGATTGTATCCCCCTGACGCAGCTTTGCGCGGTCATAAATGACGGCGGCTTGTTCTTTGCCGTCCATCCATAATGTATGATCTTTGATCTTGGCAGCAGACGGATCGCCGTCTCCCTTGGGCAGCTCAACCGCGGGCAGGGCAGGCGCCTCGCCCAAGGCCACCGCGCGCAGGTTCACAATTTCATGCGGGGTGTCCATGTTGAAGGTGAACAGCCGCAAATGTTCCGCATCAAACCGGGCCAAAATGCCTTCAATACCGTCAGCATCGAGGATCGCCTTGTCGATTGTGAGCGGGACTTCAAAGGCTTGCCCGGCATAGCGTATATCGACTTCGAATTGCGACGTGATTTGCTCTTTGGGAACGCCATCAGCGAGCAGTTCGCCGCGGGTTTGCTCCATCATTTCGTCGAGCACCGAGGTCAGATCGGCAACGCTGGTGTCTTTGGCTAGTTTTGAGAAACTGCGCGCGGTTTCGGTACGCATTTGCGTCGTTGCATCACCCAAAGCACACAATACGCCGGGTGACATGGGCGAGACTGCGGGCCAGCTGTCCATCAGTTTCGCGACCGCATTCACATGCAGCGGGCCAGCCCCGCCAAAACCCATCAGCGCAAATTCGCGCGGGTCATAACCTTGCTGGACAGAGATCATGCGCAGCGCGCCAAACATATTCTCATTGACGATATCGATGATACCGCGCGCGGCTTCCATCAGGCCGACGCCCAAGGCATCAGCCACGCCTTGGACCGCTTTTTTCGCGCCCTCGCGGTCAAGCTGGAAACTTCCGCCGAGCAAATCCTCTGGCAAATAGCCGAGCACGACATTCGCATCTGTCACGGTCGGCACTTCGCCGCCTTTACCGTAAGCGACCGGGCCGGGAACCGCGCCCGCGCTTTCCGGGCCAACCCGCAGCGCCTTGGTGAGTTCGGGCACATGAGCGATTGAACCGCCGCCAGCGCCGACCGTTTTCACATCAAGCGCTGAGGCGCGCACTGACAAATGGCCAACCTCGGTCGTGCGCACCCGCCGCGCTTCCAATCCTTCGATCAGCGCCACATCGGTCGAGGTGCCGCCGACATCAAGCGTAAGGATGTTTGTAAGGCCTGCGTTTTTCGCCACCCACAAGGCCCCGGTTACGCCCCCAGCAGGGCCCGACATCAGAATGTTGACCGGATGCTCTTCGGCCTTTTGGCTGCTCATCAGACCGCCATCAGAACGCAGCAGCGACAATTTGCCTTTCAGCCCCTCGTCTTCCAGCTTGTCCCTGAGATTGGAGATATATTTGCTCACCACAGGGCGCACCGCGGCATTGGCTACGGTGGACAGCGTGCGCTCATATTCCTGCATTTCCGGCAGGACTTCGTGGCTGAGCGATACCGGGATACCGGGGAGTTCCTCGGCTGCGATCTCGCCGATACGCGTTTCATGCGCGCCGTTCACATAGGCATTGATGAGGCTGACGGTGAGCGCCTCGACCCCTTGCGATTTGAGTTTTTGCAAGACGGTGCGCACGGCCTTCTCGTCGAGAGCACGCACTTCCTTGCCATCGGCGCCCATTCTGCCGGGCACTTCCAACGTGTCTTCGAGATGAGCGAGGGGCTGAGGCTTGGGCCAGACGATCCATGCCGCCAGACCGCCGGGCACAAAACTGCGCGCGATTTGCATCACATCGCGGTAACCCTCGGTTGTGATCAGGCCGACCT
The DNA here is from genome assembly GCA_964505255.1 of uncultured Porphyrobacter sp. Lineage (GTDB taxonomy): Bacteria > Pseudomonadota > Alphaproteobacteria > Sphingomonadales > Sphingomonadaceae > Erythrobacter. The sequence goes on along the minus strand of CAZDHB010000019.1, from coordinate 18,242 downwards.
TTGCGCCTTTGCCTTCCAGAACGGCATTGGTTGCAACCGTTGTCCCATGTAGGAAATAGGCAATTTCGCTCGCCGCAACGCCAGCCTCTTCGGTCAGGGCTTTGACCCCGTTGAGGATCCCCTCCGAGCTGTCATGCGGGGTCGAGGGCGTCTTGTGCCGCCAGAAATTCCCGGTTTCTTCGTCGAACAGCAGCAGGTCGGTGAAAGTCCCGCCTACATCGACACCCAAACGATACCGCATCAGGTAATTTCCTCTTCTTTGTTCAGTTTTTCAGGTCTTTAGTTTTGTTCAGTTTTGTTCAGTTTCTCAGGGACGGGAAAGCCGCCCGCTTTTGCAACCATCGCCGGAAGGGTCTTACCCATCACCGGCGTCAGCCACGCATTTGTTTCGATTAACTTATCGAGATCCAGTCCGGTGGCCGTGCCCGCGCGTTCCAGCATATAGACCACATCTTCCGTCGCCACATTGCCTGCCGCACCGGGCGCAAAGGGACAGCCGCCCAGTCCGCCAATAGAGGCATCAATGGTGCGCGCACCGGCCATGACTGCGGCCCACACATTGGCCAGCCCGGTGCCCCGCGTATTATGCAAATGGATGCGGACCGGGATATCGGGGCAGGCGCCGCGTATTTTCGAGACCAGCGAGGCGACATGAGCTGGATTGGCAACTCCAATCGTATCGGCCAGCGCGATTTCTACAGGCCCCGCCTCGGCCAAGGCGCGGGCCATATCCAGCACGCGCGTTTCAGCGACTTCGCCTTCGAACGGACAGCCAAAGCTGGCCCCGATGGTCGCTTGGGCAGTCTTCCCAGCGGATTTGGCCTTGGCGATGATTGCCTTTGCGGCATCCACCGATCCCTCGCTGGTTTGCCCCTGATTGGCCATCGCGAAACTATCTGTGCTGACACAAACGGCGCCTAGCTGATCGATCCGTCCGGTCGCCAAGGCGCGCTCGGCGCCGCGGGCATTCATCACCAAACCGATATAGGTGACATCGCTGCGCTGAGGCAGGCCGGCGCAGACATCATCGGCGTCCGCCATTTGCGGCACTGCCTTGGGATTGACGAAACTGGTGACCTCAATCCTTCGTGCACCGCTATCGATTGCATGCTCGATCAGGCGCAGCTTGTCGGCGGTGGCGATTGGCGCGCTCTCATTTTGTAAGCCGTCACGCGGGCTGACTTCGACGATTTCGATCGCCTCTGCTTGCGGCATTTGAGTGTCCAAGATTGCCATCATTGCGCCGCCACTTGGTGAGGCGCGATGCCTTTGTGGGCATCGGAATAGGAATGGTAAGCGCGCCTGATGTGCCCTTGCATAATGGCCTCGGCCCAATGGCCGTCGCGGCGTTCGAATGCGGCCAGCAGGTCCTCATGCTCGCTGTAAGAGCATTCAAACGCCTCTGGCCCATATTGCTGCGCGGTTAGCCATACGACAGGCTGTTCAATCAGGCTGCCGAGGAGGGCGGCCAAGCGGTTCGAGCCTGCCGCTTCCAAGATGGTGCTGTGAAATTCACGGTTACCGTCAAGAAATCCTTCAATATCAGGAGGCGTTTGCTGGATCGCGCTGCGCAGCCCCAGATTGCATTGCGTCAGTTTTGTCAGAACAGCGTCGGTCATCCGCTCAGCCGCGCGTTTTGCCGCATGGCCCTCCAATATAGCGCGCAGCTCAAACGCGTCCGCCATATCGTCCAGCGACCATTCCGACACAAAGCTGCGCTGATGATCGGTTCGCCTGACCATCAATTCCGCCTCGAGCCGGCGCAACGCATCACGAATCGGTGTGCGTGAAACCCCGCATTCCTCCGCAAGGCTGGATTCGATGATCTGAGCGCCGGGCGCGAGTTTGCCGGACAGGATCATCTCCCGAATGGTGGCATAGGCGCGGTCAGAAGCGGTGGTCACTGGAATCAAACCTCGTTGCATTTCGTTCAGAGCAGCTCTGATCGGTGTGACATAAATGTATACAATAATGATGGTCAACCGCCAATTTGTTCACTGTGCGGTCTAGACAAGGGGGATAATTCCAGCATATTGCATACAAAATTACGGGTTAACACAAATCTGATGGGGAAATCTGATGCGGCGAATGACTATTTCCATGGCGACCTCCGCTGTCGCAATTGCTTTGGGCGCAGGGGTGTGGGGTGCCGGTGCGGCTGCCGCGCAATCGGCTCAGGACGCAGCAGGCGTTGCCGATGAACTAGAAGCCGATGAACCAGAAGAGGGCGCGATTATCGTGACCGCGCGCCGTCAAAGTGAGCGATTGCAGGATGTGCCTGCTTCCGTCTCGGTCCTGACGGCTGACGCCTTGGAGAAGACCGGGGCCGACAATGCCGAGGATTTCGTTCAGCTCACCCCCGGCGTAACCATTGTCACCGGCACGGCCGAGGCGGGCGATACACAGATCAACATTCGCGGCATTAACGGCGCGCGCGATGCGGAAAGCTCGGTTGCTTTGGTGGTCGATGGCATTTTGAAAACCAACACCGCACAGCTTAATCAAACCCAAGGGACCTTGCGTCAGGTCGAGATTTTGAAAGGTCCACAAGGCGCTCTTTATGGCCGGAATGCGGCGGCAGGGGCGATTGTGCTGCAGACGTTAAAGCCCGATGACTTCCTCGAAGGGGGGATCAAGGCATCCTATGCGAACGAGCAGACGATCGAGGCGACCGGCCATATTGCTGGCCCCTTGAGCGAGGGAGCAGGCTTTGTCTTATCGGGCTATTACCGCACGACCGATGGTTTTTTCCGCAATGAGTTCCTCGACCGCAAGGTGGTTGATGACCAAGAAGTATGGTCACTCGACGGGCGCGTGGTGGCTGATCTGGGGACCGATACAGAGCTTGATGTGAAGGCGCGCTACTCCAAGCTGAGCGGGGCCTCGATCAATTTCAACTCCTCTTTCCATCTGCCCAATTTTGCGGCCAGTAACCCGGCCTTTTTCGAAGATGTGAACGAGCATGAGTTTCGTTATTATGGCAATATTCGCCCAACCAATGATCAGGATACGTTCGAGATCTCGGCCAAGGTTGAGCATGATTTCGGCTCGACTTTGCTGACCGCTTGGGCGCTTTATTCCGATGTCGACCAAAGCCTGACAGCTGACGGGACTTCGGCGGATTTCGCACGGTTCATTTCCGCTGCTGACCCAGCGGCGGCGGGGGCGGTGAACAGCTGCTTTGCAACGACCGCTGCGAACACCGGTTTTCCGGTCAATCAGCCGGGTTTTATCGGGCAGATACCGGTACCGTTTATCTTCTCGCCCGCCGATGGCTCCACATTCGGGGCCTATAGCCCGACAACGTGTGACGGCACTCAGCTGCAGATTCGCAAGCAATCTGACATCAGTGCCGAGGTCCGTTTAGCATCGACCGATGGCGGCCCGCTCAATTGGCAGATCGGCGCTTACTACCTCAACATTGACCGCGAAACCGGCGTCAGCATTGGGGCCGATACGGGCGCAGGGGTGAGCGATACGCTGTTCAATGCACCCGATTCCTCCAATCCGACCTCGCTGCTTTTGTCGGATGCATTTGACACCAATGTCTATGCATTGTTCGGCAATGTAGAGGCGGAGCTTGGTGATCTGACGGCTGGCTTGGCGCTGCGTTATGATATTGAGGACCGCAGTTCGACCCCGCAAGTGCCCAATGCGACTGATCCCTTCACTGGGGGACCAATCAATCCAGGTCTGGCCTTCGGAGCCTTTTCTGAGGTCAATGCGACCTTCAAGCAATTGCAGCCCAAGGTTAGCCTAAGCTGGCAGCCGAGCGCTGACTTTAATCTCTATGCCAACTGGGGCATTGGGTTCAAATCGGGCGGCTTCAACAACCAAGGCTCTTCGGCCATCATTGACGCCAATTTCGTTCAGTTCATCGGCGCTGATGTGACGATTGAGGATCAATACGACAAAGAAGTCTCCTCCGCTTTCGAGGTGGGCGTAAAGGGCGAGCTTGCGGGCGGCGCGATTACGTTTGATCTGGCCGGTTACTACACCAATATCGAGGACATGCAGTTCTTCGAGTTTTTCGTCGGCAGTTTCGGTCTGCTGCGGGTGGTGTCGAATATTGATGACGTCGATGTCTATGGGATCGAGTTCAACACCGCGGCAGAAATTGTCGATGGATGGAAGGTCTTTGGTGCGGTCAATGTGACCGATTCAGAGATCAAAGCGAACAGTTCGCGCCCGTCAACCGTTGGCAATAAATCGCCTTACACAGCCGATTACACAATCAATGTTGGCACTGAATTCGATGTGCCGCTCACCGATCGGATCGATTTGATCGCGCGCGCAGATTACCGGATCACGGGGCCGACTTGGTTCCACTCTTTCCAGGATCAGGAGGCACCAACCTTGTTCTCTGGCTTGCTGCCGATTTCGGCGCTCGCACTGCCTGATTTTGTGGGCAACGCCAATTACGGCGTCGCGCGGCGTGATACGTTCGACGTTTTGAATGTGCGGGCCGGGTTCGAATTTGATGGGGTCAGCGCGTTCATTTTTGCCGAAAACCTCCTCAATGAGAAATACCTCAATGAGGTGATCCCCGCGATTGAGTTTGGCGGTTCGTTTATCTCACCAGGCGCGCGGCGTTTGGTCGGGGTTGAGGTCGGCTTTAAATTCTGACCACGCATGAATGAGGCGTTGGGCCGTTTAGGCTTGCGCGCAAAAAGGGTCTGATCTGCGGCGCGTCAAACCGCCAAGGATCAGGCCCTTTTTTGTGTTCCAGCGGTCATGATTTGCAGCGCGCGGCTGGCTTTATGATGCAAGCGTGCCGAGGAATTGGATCACCGCATCCTCGCTGACGACATCGGCATATTTGGCATTCATGTCGAACAAATTGGCCTCGTGCGGATCGGCATGACGGTCGCCGCAAGCATCCGCCACCACCGCTGTTTTGAAACCATGCGACATCGCATCAACGCAGCTTGCTCTGACGCAGCCGCTGGTGGTGAGACCGGTCAGCAGCACACTATCGCAGCCCATCGCGGTGAGCGTGGAGGCCAGCGAAGTGCCGAAAAAGGCGCTCGGATATTGTTTGGAGATCACCAACTCGTTTGCGGCGGGTTCCAGTCCCTTGGCAAAGGCACCCATTGGACTTCCAGCAATGAAATTTTTGAGCGGTGCGGCTTTCTCGAAGAACCGCCCGCCGTCTGCACCTGCGCTTTGATAAACGACATTGGTCAGGATGATCGGAATGTTGGCTTTGCGCGCCGCAGCGCGCACTCTCAGCGCCGAAGCGAGCGCCTCATCAACCTCAGCATACAAATCGCAGTCAGGGTCGAAATAGGCCTCGCAAAAATCAATAAGCAGCAGCGCCGGGCGCAATCCAAACCCGACCTTGCGGTCGTAAGCGCGTTTGTAATTTGCCAGCAATTCATCATCAGTCATACCGCATTCCAATCTCAGAATATGTGGCCGTTTGCTCAAACAAAACCATGCATCGCACAAAGCAGCGCATCAAGGCTAGCATGTTTGTATTCGTCATATGGCATCCGAAAATGGCCACTATGAGGCTCTTACAATAGGCCTATTCCCGGGTTTTAAGCCAAGCATATCCTTAGCCGTTTCGCAGCAAATTTTTGAGTGGTTTGATGCGCCATGATCGCAGAATGAAGACAGCGCTCAGGCTAGGCAGCGAAGCGAGCAAGTTTCACCAAAAAAGCCGCACAAATCTGAGAAAAATTTCCATGAACTCAGCATTAACCCTTTATTTCAGTAGCTTAGCCTTTTCGCCCCCATGAATCTGCGCAGTCTACTTATCTCGGTGTTAACCATATTGGCCTAACCACCCACCCTTCAAAGTCGGCAAATTCGGCTAAAAAGAATGGTGTCTCGCAATGGGTGGTTTCAAGAATTTCAGCGTTCGGTTGGTCCTGATCGGATTTATGTCGCTGTTTGGGATGAGCGCGGCTTCAGCAGCAGATTTGCAGCTGACGCAATTTGACGTCGACCCCAATCCGATCGCTTCGTCTGCGACGGGCACCTTTACGGTCACGGTGGATAACAACAGCGGGCAAGCGGTCAATAATGCCGTCGTCAGCATCGATATTCCTTCAAACTATGAAGTGATCAATGCGCCCGGCAATTTCCCAAGCTTCTGTGTGCTGAGCGGAACACCCGGCAACCAGACATTGGATTGCACGATTGCCGAGCTGGTCAGAAACAATCCTGAGACTTTCACATTTGACGCAGTAGCGACGACACCCAGCGTCCAAAGCGCGACCGCTTCTATTTCTGCGCCCGGTAACGTTGACAACAACTCGGGCAATGATTCTCTCACCATCTCGACCACCGTTCGCGGCGGTGCCGATTTGACTGTGGCGAAATCAGGGTCTGCGCCCAGCGTGATTGCTGGCGGCTCGCTCACTTATACATTGACGGTCAACAACGCCGGTCCGAACACCACTAGCGCGGTCCGGGTCACGGACACTTTGCCCGCGGGATCGGATTTCGATTTCCAGAGCGCCACCGGTTCAGGCTGGAATTGTACGCAAGCCGGTCAGACAGTGACTTGTGATTACACCGGTCCAGCCCCAGCAGCGGGCAGCAATTACCCTGACATCAGCATTGTTGGTGAAGTAACATCGGCAACCGCTGGCACAATTTCAAACATCGCATCGGTCGAGCTTACCGACCCCTTGGTGCTGGACCCTGATCTTGGCAACAACACCTCCAATCAAGTCGTCACCAACGTCAATCCGGGTAGCGACCTTGAGGCGCTGAAAACAATGCCGCCGACGATTATTACCGGCGAGGCAGCCACAATCACTTTGACGATCCGCAACACGGGTCCGCAGGCGATATCTGCCGGCGCGACCATTACCGATACGATCGACAGTTCACTGACGATTGGCAGCTTGCCGTCAGGCTGTAGCGCTGCGGGCCAGACCGTGACATGTACCGCAGGCGCGCTGAGCGCGACCGGCCAAGCGGTTTTCTCGATCCCTGTGACAGGTGCCACGGCAACTGGTGGCACGCTCACCAACAGCGCAACCGTTGCGCCGCCCGCTGGCTTTCCTGATCCCGATCCAAGCAATGATACGGCAACGGACACCTTCGAGGTTGAAGATCCCAATGCCGATCTAGAGCTTCGTTCGAAAACGAAGACGCCCAATCCGGTTGCGCCTGGCGCCAATGTTACCTCGACAATGCGCGTGCGTAACCTTGGCCCCTCGGTCGCGACGTATTCTCCGACGAACCCAATTCGGATCACCGATACCCTCGGGCCCAATGAAACATTCACGCCCGGTTCGGAGTCTGCCGGATGGTCGTGTTCGGCCGTGGGCAGTGTCGTCACTTGTGAAACCACTGGCAGCGGCACATTGAATGTCGGCTCCCAGCTGACCCTTTCGCTTATCACTGTTGCTGGCGCGGGCACTGACGCCAATATCACCAATACCGCTTGTACCGATAGCACAGCAGGTTCTGCGCATACGCCATCGGCCAATAGCCCGACCGGCAATGACTGTCGCAGCCGCACTGTCCGCTCGA
>CAZDHB010000019.1:0-10648 GCA_964505255.1 uncultured Porphyrobacter sp. | reverse complement strand
GCCCGCACCGTGCGTGTGCGCGACACATTGCCGAACTTTATCACAGAAACCGGTTTCAATACCGGCGTGACATTGGAAAGCACGACCAAGGGCAGCTTGGTTTACACCAGTAACAATGGCCGCGCGCAATGGAACCTGACGGATCTTGACGCTGGCGAGACCGAGACCATGGTTATCCGGGTCGAGCGTCCATTTGAAAGCGGCAGCTTTGTCAATTCGGCGACCGTATTCTCGGTTGATACGACCGAAACTAACAATTCCGACAACACCGACACGGCCGCTTACACCGTCGTCCCGATTGCAGATATGACGGTGAACTCGAAGTCTGTGACCCCCAATCCGGTGCAGGTTGGTGTTCCAGCAACCTATTTGATTAGCGTGCGCAATGATGGGGCTAACCCGGCTTCCAATGTTGTCGTGACTGATGTCATTGACCCGGCCTTTTTTGAGATCATCGGCACGCCGACGACGACCAAAACCGGGGCGAGCTGTTCGGTTGCGGCTGCGACAGGAACCGTGAGCTGCACCATGGGCGAATTTATTCGTACAGAGGTTCGTCAGATCAGTGTGGAAGTGCTGCCCAAATACCCATTTGGCGGAACTTTGCTTGGCGGTTTCCCGGTGTCTTACACCAATCGCGCGACGGTTGAGAGCGATACGTTCGATTCTGATGGCGGCACAGACCCTAATGCGGGCAACAACTTCTTTGATTTGCCGCATGATGTTGATGGCCCAGCCTTCGATATTGGTGTCAGCAAAGCAGAATCAAATCCCGCGACAGATGATCCGATCCGGTTTGATGAAACGCTCAATTACGACATTCGGGCGTCCAATTTTGGACCCTCGCGCGCGACCGATGTGCTGGTGCTGGATATTCCCGCACCGCCCGCAGGGCTGACCATGACATTGGCATCTGTGTCGATTAACCCCGTCGGGGCGAACGGCGGCCTCTCGCTGCAGGCTGCGCCGAATGCAGGCTGTGTCCAAGTCGGCGCAAATGTCGAATGCCGGGTTGATCAATCGAACTCAGCGGGCAATTTCCTTGACCCGGGCAACCAGGTTATTTTCCGGGTGAGCTTTACGATCGGCGGCACGGCTCCCTCAACCATTCAGACGTTCTCGAATGAGGTGCAAATTACTTCGGCCGAGCAGCCCGTTTGGAACGGAGCGGGCGCTGATGGCGAGACTGCTAACAATCAGGCGGTCCAAACGACCACTGTCCTTCCGGCAACCGATCTCGAAATCCTCAGCAAATCGTCAATCGGTGGGCCCGATTTCGATGTGAACGAACCGATCCCTTATACTATCCGGTTCCGCAACAATGGCCCGTCTTCTTCGACGAGCGTGCGCATCATCGATGTGCTGCCTGCTGGTTTCAATTTCACCCTGACGCCCCCGCCAGGTGCGGTCCCGACCTCGGGCAGTACCGCAACGATTTCCAACGTAAGCTGTTCGGGCCTGACGACGATCACTTGTAATCTGCTGGGCAATTTCCCGGCCGGTGCAGGCGATACGGTCGATCTCACCATCGGGGCCCGCGCGGTTGTTCCCTATACCGGCGACACAGCTCCGACGAGTGTGACCAACACCGTCAGCATTGAACCCGGCGTCGATCAGTTTGGCGATCCGCTGGCTGAAGATCCGAACAGCAGCAATAATGATGCCACAGCCGATGTGCAGATTGTGACATCATCGATCTCCGGCTCGTCCTACGCTGATGACAATGACAATGGCTCTTTTGAAGCGGGCGAAGGCATGGGTGCGGTGACCATTACGCTGACGGGCACAGATGCCTTTGGCAATGCGATCAATCTCAGCACGATGACTGATGCATCGGGCAACTTCACATTTGAAAACCTTCCGCCTGCCAATTCGAGCGGTTACACGCTGGTCGAAACGCAGCCATCAACCCATTACGATTTGGCTGAAACTGCCGGCAATATCGGCGGTGTTGTCGATAACAGCTCATTCGGTGATGCGCCTGCGCAAAACACGATCCGTGCGATTGTACTGAACGCTGGGGTGGATGCCACCGGCTATCTGTTCCAGAACCACACCAATGCGGTGATTGATGCGCAGGATGATAATCCTGCCCCGGTCAACGGCGCTACTGGTGCGAATGACATCATCAATGCTTTGGACAATGACACCATCAATGGCGTTCCTGCGACCATTGCCAATGTCGATATTACTATCGTCAATCCTGCGACGCCGATTGGCGGCGGCCCTGTGCCGGTGCTTGATCCGGCGACGGGACTGGTTGATGTGCCTGCGGGTACGCCTGCAGGTTCCTACGAGATCGATTATGAGATCTGTGACGAGGAAGACCCAACGACTTGTGCGCCTGCCACAATCACGGTGGTTGTCACGGCCGGTCCAATTCTGGCGGTCAATGACAGCGAGACCGGCGTTAACGGGCTGGACGGCGAAACCAATGTCCTGAACGTGCTGGATGGCGATAGTTTGAACGGGTCCCCAGCCGATATTACAACGGTTGATATCACGGTTGCGACCGGTTCCAGCGTACCGGCTGGACTGACTTTCGATCCGGCCACGGGCCAGGTTGATGTTGATCCGGGAACACCGGCGGGAACTTACAGCTTTGACTATACGATCTGTGAGACGCTGAACCCAAGCAATTGTTCGACTGCAACCGCCAGCGTGACGGTTGATGCGGCGCCCATTCAGGCGGTCAATGACAGCGAAACAGGCGTCAATGGCGCGTCGGGCGAGATGAATGTGCTCAATGTGCTGGACGGCGATACGCTGAACGGCGCGCCCGTAACCGCGGCTTCTGTCGATATTACAGTTGCGACCGGTTCGAGCGTTCCTGCTGGCCTCACCTTCGATCCGGCAACAGGCCAGATCGACGTTGATCCGGGCACACCGGCCGGCACTTACAGCTTTGATTATACGATCTGTGAAACCATCAACCCGATGAATTGTTCGACGGCGACGGCGACAGTCACGGTGGATCCCGCGCCTATTCAGGCGGTTAATGACAGCGAGACCGGCGTGAACGGCCTGGTTGGCGAATCCAATGTCCTCAACGTGCTGGACGGCGATACGCTGAACGGTGCCCCGGCTGATATCGCTGATGTTGATATCACAGTTGCGACCGGGTCGAGCGTTCCTGCGGGCCTCACCTTCAATCCGGCAACAGGCCAGATCGACGTTGATCCGGGCACACCGGCCGGCACTTACAGCTTTGATTATACGATCTGTGAAACCATCAACCCGATGAACTGTTCGACGGCGACGGCGACAGTCACCGTTGATCCCGCGCCTATTCAGGCGGTCAATGACAGCGCAGGCGGCGTGAACGGCGCCATGGGCGCGAGCGATGTGCTCAATGTCCTGACCGATGATACTTTGAACGGCAATCCGGTCGACATCACAGATGTCACTATCGCAGTGGCAACTGGATCAAGCGTGCCAGCTGGCCTGACTTTTGATCCGCTGACCGGGAATGTGTCGGTTGATGCGGGTACGCCTTCTGGTCCTTACAGCTTCGATTACACAATTTGCGAGCGGCTGAACCCCTCCAATTGTTCAACCGCAACCGCAACCGTGACAGTCGTCAATGGCCCGATTACGGCCGATGATGACAGCACGACACCTGTAAATGGTTCGAGCGGTGCAAATGGCGTCATTGATGCGCTCGACGGCGATACGCTGAACAGTGCGCCGGCAACGCTTGGCACGGTAGACATTACTGTCATCAATCCTGCGACCCCGATTAATGGCGGCAATGTGCCTGTTCTCGATCCGGCAACCGGTCTGGTGAACGTGCCTGCTGGTACGCCTGCGGGAACCTATACGATTGACTATCAGATCTGCGAGGAACTGAACCCATCGAACTGCGCGACCGCGCAGATCACGGTGCCGGTTGTTGCGGGCACAATTGCGGCGGTCGACGAGAGCGTTAGCGGCATTGATGGCAATACCGGTGCGAACAATGTTCTGAATGCGCTGGCTGGTGATACGCTGGACGGCAATCCGGTCAGCACCGCGAATGTAACAATTGCGCTTGCACCTGGTGCGACGCTGCCAAGCGGAATTACCTTCGATACGGCAACTGGCAATGTCGGCGTTGCTCCGGGCACACCGGCTGGCACCTATATGTTCGATTACCAGATCTGTGAGACGATAAACCCGACCAACTGCGCCACTGCGACAGATACTATCACGGTTATCGCAGCGCCTATTGTTGCGGTGAATGATACCGAAACGGGCGTAAACGGGGCCACAGGTGCGCCTAATATCCTGAATGTTCTGGATGGCGACACGCTGAGCGGGGCGGCAATTGATCCGGCTGATGTGACCATCACATTGGCGGCCGGTTCGGCGGTTCCTGCTGGTCTGACCTTTGACCCTGCCACCGGCAATGTCTCGGTTGATCCGGGCACTTTGGCGGGCGACTATACCTTCGATTACACGATCTGCGAGGTCTTGAACCCGACCAATTGCTCGACAGCAACGGTTCTGGTGACGGTTGATCTCAACCCGATCGAAGCCCTGCCTGATACGGCTGCGCCAACCAATGGCGGAACTGGTGCGAGCGGAGTGATCGATGTGCTCGCCAATGACACGCTGTCGCTGAACCCGGCGGATACGGCTGGTGTTACGATTACGGTCGATACGCCTGCGACCCCGATCAATGGCGGCCCCGTGCCGGTGCTGAACCCGGCGACAGGTCTGGTTGATGTGCCTGCGGGTACACCGGCGGGCGATTACACGATCGAATATACGATTTGTGAAATTGCCAACCCGACCAATTGTTCCACCACCACAGTGACTGTGCCGGTCACCGCTGGCCCGATTGCGGCTGAGAATGACTCGGCGAGCGATATCAACGGCGCGGATGGCGCAGACAATGTGCTGAATGTTCTTGCTGGCGATACGGTCAATGGTGAACCGGCAACCACAGACAATGTCACCATTGCGCTTGCGCCTGGTTCGGCTGTGCCTGCGGGTCTGACCTTCGATCCTGCAACCGGCAATGTCTCGGTTGATCCGGGTACGCCTGCAGGGGAATACAGCTTTGAGTATCAGATTTGCGAGGTTCTGAACCCCGATAACTGCACCACGGCAATTGCTACGGTGACGGTCATCGCACCTGAGATTCAGGCGGTTGATGACGCCAGCGGCGAGATTAATTCTGCCGATGGCGGAACCGATGTGGTCAATGCCTTTACAGGTGACACTTTGAACGGTCAGCCTGCTGATCCAAGCAATGCGACCGTGGCACTGGCTCCGGGTGAAACATTGCCGACTGGCATCACGTTTGATCCGGCAACTGGCAGCGTGAGCGTTGCACCGGGCACGCCTGATGGAACGTACAGCTTCGACTATGTTCTGTGCGAGCGTTTGAACCCGGATAATTGCTCAACCGCGACCATCACGGTCAATGTTGTGCCGCCGGTGAGCACACTGAGCGGGATCGTCTTCCTCGATGAGAACCTCAATGATAATTTCGAGGGTACGGAACCTTTGCTCGAAGGCTGGGGTGTCGAGGTAAGCCGCAACGGAGAAGTTGTGGGCACCGCTCAGACCGATGCTGATGGCTTCTACTCGATCGAAAACCTGCTGAGCGGTGACGGGTATACCGTGCGCTTCCTGCACCCGACAACGGGCGTGGAGTTTGGCAAGATCGAAGACGCTGAATTGCCGATCAACGGGGCTCTGGTTGATCAGAACCTGCCGATCGATCCATCCGGCGTGATCTACGATGCGATTACCCGTGCACCTGTCCCAGGCGCACTCGTCAATCTGGTCGATGCCAATGGAACTGTGCTTCCAGCGGTCTGCTATATCGATCCAAGCCAGGCCAATCAGGTCACCGGCGCGGATGGCTATTACCGCTTTGACATCGTCGCTGGCGCGGCTGCACAATGTCCTGCCGGACGCAGCCAATACACCATCGAGGTCACTGCACCTGCAGGCTATGCTGATCCGGAATCGACTGTGATTGCGGCTGAGGAAGGCGTGCTTAATGTGGCCGGCCTCACTGATCCTGCGGCGATTGTACCGAATGTGAATGCACCGCAAGTGGGCGACCCGACGGTTTACTACTTCAGCTTCCTGATCGGACAGGGCGATGCCAATGTGGTCAACAACCACATTCCGCTGGATCCTTTCCTGTCGCGGGCCGAATTGCTGGTGACCAAAACCAGCACAACCCGCACGGCGAGCCGCGGTGATCTGGTGCCTTACACCATCACTGTTCGCAACACCGAAACGGCCACACGCACGTCGGTGGATGTTGTCGATATCCTGCCACCGGGCTTCAAATATGTGCCGGGCTCTGCACGGGTCAATAATGCCGCGAGTGAACCGATTACGGCCAATCGTGAGCTGCGTTGGAATGATCAGACGATCCCAGGTAACTCATCCTCGGTTTATCAGATCGTTGCCGTGATTGGTGCCGGTGTGACCGATGGCGACCGGATCAACACCGCGGTTGGGCGCAATGGCCTTAACGGTGCCGATATCTCTAACCGGGCTCAGGCAGTTGTCTCGATTGTCCCAAGTGCGATCTTCGATTGCGCAGAGATTATCGGCAAAGTGTTCGAGGATCTGGATGGCGATGGCTATCAAGACAAAGGCGAGCCGGGTGTCCCCGGTGCGCGTGTCGCGACGGTCAATGGTCAGCTCATCACGACCGATGAATATGGCCGTTATCACATCACTTGCGCCGCTGTTCCGAACGCACAAATCGGCTCGAACTTCGTGCTCAAGCTCGATACGCGGACCATCGCAGAAGGCTATGCGCCGACTTCGGACAACCCGCAATCGATCCGCCTGACGCGCGGTAAGATCAGCGAGCTTAACTTCGGTGTTCAGCGGGCCCGCACAATCGCCATCGCGATCAAGGATGATGCGTTTGTATCGGGCGGCGAAGCGCTGAAGAGCGGTTTTGCCGAGCAATTGCGCGCTCTCACACGGACCGAGGCTCAGCGCCTTGTAATCCAAGTCACTTACGCAAGCGAAGCATCCGAAAACGGTGCCTTGATCGAGGCCCGCCTCGCGTCGCTGCGGCGTGAACTGAGAGCGATCTTTGACGATGATTGGGAGGGACCTCCGCCCGCCATTGAAACCAACATTATGCGGCCCACTGCCGCATCGGGCGGGGAGTAAGAAAAATGGAAAAACTTTCTATAACCCGCGTCAAAGGCGCGTTGCTGGGCAGTATCTCGGTATTGGCAATCGCCGGACTTTCAACGGCGGCATCCGCCTCGCAAGAAAGGATCATGCCGGATATCATTTCGGATGATCCGGCGATGCGGATCACGCTTGATCCCGATCGGGACGAGCGCGCGGTCGACAACCCCTATTCGGTGCAAGTGCGCACTGACAAGGTGCATGTCGAACCCGTGCTGGCCTCTGGCCTTGCGTCAAGCGAGCGTGTGGCTGTCGAAGGTCAGCCGGCCAAATTCGTCAATTATGTCAATTATCCAGCCTTTGCTGAGAAGGCCGAAGTTCGCATCTTCCGCAGCGGAACAAGCGCCGATGGCACGCCGCTGGCTGTGGTCCCGGCGACGGTCAATGGCAATGCCGTCTGGACCCCTCAGGGATTGGCCGGGGAGACGCTTTACTTCGTAACCCGCGTCTATGATGCCAAGGGCAATTTTGACGAAAGCCAGCCGCAAGAGCTGACGGTGCTCAAAGAGCCGTTCGAGGACAAGGTTGAGCCGGTAAGGCCGCTCTTTGGAACGCTTGATCAGGCGGCGATCCGCAATATTGATCTGTCACGTGCGGTCAGCATAACGGTGACCGGCACGGCCAGCACGGCCGATCAATTGGTCACTGTCGCCGGACATACCGCGGCTGTCGAAGACGATGGCCGGTTTGTCAGCCGGCAAATCGTGCCGCATACGCTGGATACAATTGCTGTATCGATCGGTTCCGGCGACAAGGTCACATACACAGCGATCCGCGAAATTGATGCGGTTCGTGATGATTGGTTCATTGTTGGCCAAGGCGATCTCACTTTCGTTTCGACCAATGGCGGCGCTGCTGCGGTTGAAGTCAGCGGAGATCCGCTCACGAATGGCGATAATCTCTATTCGCGCGCGGCCTTCTACGCCAAGGGCAAATTGGCGAGCGGCATCGAGATTACCGGTGCGCTTGATACGGGCGAGACCTTGCTGGAGGATATCTTCAGCAATCTCGACCGGAAAGATCCGCGCCAGCTTTTGCGCAGGCTCGATTCCAACGAATATTACACGACTTACGGGGACGATTCGACTTTGGTCGAGGATGCGCCGACGCAAGGGCGGTTCTATCTGAGGGTGGCCAAGGATAAATCCAGCCTGCTGATCGGTAATTTTGTGGCCGATATCCAGCAAGCCGAACTCGCTCAGCTTAACCGAGGTTTGTTTGGCGCGATTGCCGATTATAACAGCTTGGCAACGACCAGCTTCGGTGCGGCGAAATTGCAAGCGACTGCATTTGCCTCTGATCCTGGAACCATTCCGGGACGCGATGAATTTCGCGGGACCGGCGGTTCGCTCTATTTCCTTGATCGGCGGGATATCTCGATCGGCTCTGAACGGCTGAGTGTGGAAATTCGCGACCGTGATACCGGGCTTGTTCTCTCGCGCCGCGATCTGCGCCCGCAAGAAGATTACGATATCGATTACTTCCAAGGCCGGATTGTCCTTCTGAGCCCGCTCTCATCAACGGCTGCTGATAGCTCGCTGGTCAGGCTGGGGTCGGGCGCGGGCAATATTCCTGTGCTGGTGGCGAATTACGAATACACACCTGTGGTAGGCGATCTTGAAGGCTATACGCTGGGCGGCCGCGTGGCCGGCTGGGTTGGCGATACTTTGCGTCTTGGCCTGACGGCACAGCGTGAGACGACGGCTGAGGCTGATCAGACATTGCTCGGTGCAGATGCGACTTTGCGCCTGCATGCTGGCACTTACGCCAAGGCCGAAGTCGCTCAGAGCGATGGGCCGGGGTTCGGTCAGACCAATTCGGTTGATGGCGGTTTGACCTTTACCGATGTTTCGGCACCGGGTCTCAACGGGGTCAAAGCTCAGGCTTATCGCGGCGAGATTGGCGTCAATTTTGCCGAATTGCAGGGCCGCAGCGCCGATCTTGGCAAGGCCTCCGCCTTTTACGAGCGGTTTGATGCCGGTTTCAGCGCCAATGCGCAATTGACGCAGGCCGATACCACGCGGTGGGGCTTTGCGATCGACAAGACGATTGGTTCAGCAACACGTTTTGATGGATCGTTCGAGCGGCTGGAAACAGATGGGCTGGGCGAACGCACCGTTGCGACCGCCGATATTGCTCAGCAGCTCACCAGCGAAACATCGCTGACACTGGGCGTGCGTCATGATGATCAGGCCGTGGGCCTTGTTAACAACA
Organism: uncultured Porphyrobacter sp.; assembly: GCA_964505255.1. Taxonomy (GTDB): domain Bacteria; phylum Pseudomonadota; class Alphaproteobacteria; order Sphingomonadales; family Sphingomonadaceae; genus Erythrobacter. Next base: position 1,270 of record CAZDHB010000019.1, on the reverse strand, counting down.
GCGCGCAATCGGGCAAGCGTACCGATCTCGGCTGGCAGCTTGATTTCAATCCGGCCAATGAGAACTGGTCGATTTATGGCTTTGGTCAGGTTACCCTTAACCGCGATGCGAGCCGCGCGCGCAATAACCGTGCAGGTCTTGGCGGCAAAACCGAGATCAGCGACCGTTCCTCGCTCAGCCTAGAGCTTTCCGGCGGTGATGGCGGTCTTGGTGCAAATGCCGAATTGGCGCATCGTTATGGCAATGGGTCCGAGGCTTACCTTGGCTATGGCCTGCTCACCGATCGCAATGATTTGGGGCTCGATCCGGTTGGCAGCCTTGCGCAGACCAGCCGCGGGACGCTGACGCTCGGGACGCGGCACCGCTTCTCCAGCGCGCTCAGCATCAATGGCGAGAACAAGATCGGACACGGCGGACAAGCGCCAAGCGTTGTCAGAAGCTTTGGTCTGAATTGGGACCCGAGCGAAAAGTGGTCATTCTCAGGATCGTTCGAAACGGGCGAGATTGATGATGCGACCACAGGTCTGTTCAAGCGCACCGCTGCCACTGTCGGCCTTGGCTATACGGATGAGCAGGTTCAGCTTGCGACCAATGTCGAGGCGCGTTTCGAAGACGGGATCGACCGCAAGCAAAACGTCTGGCTGGTGCGCAACACCGCCTCCTTGTTGCTCAGCCCAGACTGGCGTGCACTTGGACGGCTCAATTTTGCCATTGCCGATACGGAGACGACCGATGTTCGGCTGGCTGATTTTGTCGAAGGAACGGTGGGCTTTGCTTACCGTCCGGTGCTGAACGACCGGCTGAATGTCCTGGCGCGTTATACCTATCTGCAAGACCTTGGGCCAATCGGCCAAGTGACTGCCGGAGGCGAGACAGCCGCGCCCAAACAGCGCAGCCAGATCCTCGCGATCGATGCCAATTTCGATCTCACCAAAACGCTAACCCTGGGCGGCAAATATGCCTTCAGGAAAGGCGAGGTGTCGCTCGGGCGGGACAGCGATGTTTTCGTATCAAGCAACACCCAGCTCGGCGTGTTGCGGCTCGATTGGCGTGCGGTCAAACGCTGGGACGCTGTGCTTGAGGCGCATTATCTGACCAACTCGATTGGCGCAGATAGCAACTGGGGCGGGATTGCCGCAATTTACCGGCATATCGGCAATAATGCGAAGATCGGCGTGGGCTACAGCTTCTCTGATTTCTCAACCGATTTGGCGGATCAGGCATACAATAGTGATGGCTTCTTCCTCAACTTGCTAGGAAAATTCTAAGC
>CAZDHB010000018.1:40380-43802 GCA_964505255.1 uncultured Porphyrobacter sp. | reverse complement strand
CAGTACGCCTAGACCGTTGATCATGGTGGTGTGGCTGTCTGTTCCAACGCAGGTGTCGGGATAGGCAACCGCGGCGCCGTCCTGATCATTGCTCGACCAAACGCCTTGCGCGATATGCTCCAGATTGACCTGGTGGCAAATGCCTGTGCCCGGAGGGACAGCGGAGAAATTCTCGAAGCTTTTCGATCCCCATTTGAGGAAATCGTACCGCTCTGCATTGCGGGCATATTCCAGCTCGACATTCTTCTCGAACGCTTTGGGATGGCCGAATTCATCGACCATAACCGAGTGGTCGATCACCAGATTGACCGGCACTTGCGGGTTAATTTTCGCCGTATCCCCGCCCAGATCCGCAATTGCATCACGCATCGCTGCGAGATCAACCACGCAAGGAACGCCGGTGAAATCCTGCAGCAATACGCGCGCCGGGCGATATTGAATTTCATTGCCGGTGACCGGGTTCTTCTGCCAGTCGGCGATGCTGCGAATGTGTTCCTCGCCAACGGTGAAGCCGCCGTCTTCGAACCTGAGCATATTCTCCAGCAGGACTTTCAGGCTGAACGGCAGCCGCGAAACATCACCGATCTTCTCGGCCGCTTTGGCAAAGGAATAATAAGCATATTCCTTGCCTCCGACATTCAGAGTTGAGCGAGTTGAAAGCGTGTCCTTGCCGACCTGAGTCATACGCCAATGCGTCCTTTTCGTGCGATGTGTCAGTGAGAGCGCCATACCGCTTTGTTTAAGGGCGGCGCAATTGAGGCTTCCCCTGCGCGTAAAAAGCGAAAAAATCAAGGGTGAGGGATGGCCGCGAGGCAGCCGAAGAGTTCCGCTAGGTCTGTAACGCTGCCGGGGGCAAGCCTCAGGCCGGTTTTGGCTCGGGCCCGCGCGCCGCAATCCAGCATGCGGCGACGATGATTGCAGTGCCAGCGAGCGTGGGGGCGGTCACCGATTCGTCAAACATTGTCCAACCGAGCAAGCTCGCCCACAAAAATGATGAATATTCGGCAGGAACTAGGGCCTGCGCCTCAGCCCGCGCATAGGCCCAAGCAATCGCCATGGACCCTGCCACGGTGAAAATGGCCGCGCCGAACACGAGGCCCAGCGCATCCACGGGCAAGACCGTTCCATAAATCGGTGCTGCGAAGAGCAAGACAAACCCGCTGACGCCGGTGTGAAATGTCGCAATCTCAATCGGGCCGGCGCGCTGCGACTGTTTGCGAATGACGGTGAAATTATAGGCATAAAGCAGAGCGGAGAAACCGAGCGCGCATAGGCCAAGGATAAAGTCGCGGCTTAGCTCGCTGCGGGTAAATTGGCCGCCGACAATGATGAGCGCGCCTGCCAGTCCCAGAATGCTGGCCCAGATCGCCCGCGGTTGGATCGTCTCGCCAAGGAAAATGCGCGCAAAGTAAAGCGCGATGAGCGGCGCGACGAAGCTGATTGCAATCGCCTCTGCCAGCGGGATTTTGGTGATTGCGTAGAAAAAGCTCAAAGCCATGAAGGCGGAGACGGTGCCGCGCTCAAGATGCAATTTCAGGACCGGTGTTTGCGGCCAGTGCCAGCCCTTGGCAAGCCAGAAAGGGGCGATTAACGCAGCTCCGAACAATGCCCTTAGCAAGGTCGCCGTATAGGCCCCATGCGCTGTCGCTGCGGCTTTCATCAGGGCATCCATAACGGACAAGAACGCCACCCCCAAAAGGGCAATGGCAAAGGGGAAAAGATGCCTAAAGCGGGACATTGGCCATGCCCGTTACGGGTGAATAGGCCGCGCGTCCAATTTTAAGCTGCAATTTTTGGCAAGGCGGGTTTGCGGACATAAATTCAGACATGAATTCAGGCATAAATAGAGGTGTAAATTCAGGGAGGGGCAAGGTTTGAAAGTGGATTATAGCGTCTAAACACAGTATTCTGTGAGCATTACAACAAGCCGAGAAGGCCCGCAGGGGCCCATACAGGTAAACATAAGAGCCAGCGTGCAGCGTTTCGGGGGGATCGCATGACTCAAAGGGACATCATCGTGAAGGACATTATTGTCGGCGGAAGCTTCATCGTCGCTCTGCTTTTCGCAGCCAGCGTCGCGGCAGCAAATCCAGCGCAAACGCCGCCGCCTAGTGCCGAGACACCTGCTGCGGTGTCGGGGCCGGCGGCACCCGATAATCTCGAGCAGGCCTTTGACAGCACGATTTTTGCCGACCCTTCCGAAATCGTCCAAGGCGAGAGGGCCCCGATTGCCGCCGATTGGACGGCCCAGCAGGCCGAGGAATTGCTGTCCTTCATCGAGAACATTGCTGCCGAGGGATTGGTCCCCGCAGATTACGACCCGGCGGGTTTGCGCGCGGCGATTGATGCCGGCGAGGGGGAGGCGCTCAGCCAGGCTGCAACACAGTCCTTTATCTGGCTGGTGGAAGATTTGCGCGATGGCCGAACACCGATGGAGGCGCGCAAACAGTGGTTTGTGGTCGATCCTGATGCGGATCTTTTGCCGACCCGCGGTCTTGTCGCAGATGCTTTGGCTGAAGGTGGCTCAGTCGCGCAGGTTTTGGGCTCGCTCAATCCGGTGCATCCCGATTATGCCACATTAAAGGCCGCTTTGGCGGGCACCAGCGATCCTGACCGGATCAAGCTGATCCGTGCCAATATGGACCGCTGGCGCTGGCTCGCGCGGGATTTGGGCAATCGTTATCTGCTGACCAATGTGCCGGAATATCAATTGCGGCTGACCGTCAATGACAAGATCATCCGCAGTTACCGCACGGTTGTTGGCAAGCCGGGACGTCAAGCGACCCCGCAATTGGCCGAGATTGTCGAAGGCGTGGTGTTCAACCCGACCTGGACGGTGCCGCAATCCATTGTGAAGGGCGAAGGGCTTGGCGCAAAAGTTCTGGGCAATCCGGGCTGGGCGCGGCGCAATGGTTACAAGGCGACCAAGGGGCGCGGTGGCTGGGTAACCGTAGTACAGCAACCAGGGCCGACCAATTCGCTTGGCCTAATGAAGCTGCATATGCCCAATGAGCATGCGATCTTTTTGCATGACACGCCTCAGCGCCATTTGTTTAGCCGGGAACGGCGCGCGCTCAGCCATGGCTGTATTCGGGTCGAAGGCGCGCGGACATTGGCGATGACCATGGCTATGCTCGGCAATATGCAAAGCCGCGAGGACATTCCTCTCATTCAGGCAGAGGTCGAGCGGATCACCGGCAGCGGCAAATATACGCTGTATGATCTCGACAATCATTGGCCGGTTTACATCACCTATTTCACCATGGCGCAGGATATCGATGGAGAGCTCAAGACCTTCGACGATATCTATGACCGGGATGCGCCGGTTCTGGCGGCGCTGGATGCACCGCGCGAAGCCAACCGTGCGCGTGAAACCGACGAGGAAGTGATCAAGATTGTTGCTGATCCGCGGGCCAGCTAAT
>CAZDHB010000018.1:38758-40280 GCA_964505255.1 uncultured Porphyrobacter sp. | reverse complement strand
CCAATTAAACTTTGGGCCAAAAGACCCCGGCCCAGAACAGCCCAAAAAGCACCCGGTTCAAAAAACGCCCGGATTTGTCCGTTCAAAAGTCGAACCCGAAGGCGCCCGCCTGAGCAGCTCTGTCTGGTTTTGCGATTGGCGCAATTCATCTTCCAGATTGACCGGCGCATAAGGCGGTGTCACCCGGCTACCGTCCTCGGCCAGCCCGAGACTTTCTGCATAGAGCAAGCGGCCACCGTTTAAATCGATCAAGGCCCGGTCAAACTGCTTCGGACCCATTGCAAAACAGCCGTTCGAGCGGCCTAGCCGGCCCCACCGCTGAGCATGTGAGGGGGTTGCATAGCTTGCCTCATGCATGACGATCGCGCGCGGCATTGCGAGCGAATTGGTTTCATCCAGCCCATCGAGCCGCATGGATGTGCCGAACCGGCCGACATACCAGCTGCGGGTCATATAAGCGCCCCGGCTGGAGCAATGACTGCCCTCGATATTGGAATAACGATTGAGCCAGCCGTCGTGATCGGGATCTGATCCGTCCCCATGGCTCACATGAAAGCTTTGCACCCGCTGATTTTCCAGATCGACAAAATGGAACCGCTTTTTTGCGGAATGCAGCCCGAAATCGGCAATACCGACGATGTCCTTGCGCCAGATTTTGTGGCCGACGCGGGCCAATTGCTGGCGGGCAATGTCCATCAATTGCGCATCGCGCCGCGCGGTTGGATTGACCTGGGCAGCAAGGCGCATCGGTGCGCCCAGAGCGGTCGCGGCTGCGGCGCTTGCGGCACCTTTCAAGAGCTGTCTGCGTTTCATTGCGAAGGTTTCTACCACAAGCTATGCCGCTAAACTATGAACAAAAACGCGAAATATATCTTCAGATGGCGGCTTTCCCGTTTTCATTTGCGCCGCATGTCGGCCCTTTTGAGTGCGGCGGCCGGCGGGGTTGCTTTGACCGCCTGTACCCCGGGCGCTGATCTGGCGAGTGCCCAAACGGCCACTGGACCTGCAATTGCCGGGTCAACGACTGTGGTCAGCTCCTCTGCTCCAACAAGGCAGCCTCTAGCGCCATCGGCAGCGCCATCAGTGCAGGATGGCGGCAAAGGACGCGGGCTTGGTCAATATATCGTCAAGGCAGAGCCAACCCGGGTGCTGGACCCCGCTGAGGCGGAGCGCTTGCTCAGCGCTAAGGGTGTTAGTCTGCAATGGATCGATTGGGATCGGCGCGGTTCGGTCTTTGCCCGGATGGAGGGGGACGTGCTTCGGCTCTCGGCGGCTCAGTCAGACGCGGCGGGTAAGGGGACGTTGCGGCTCGACGGCACAGTGCTTGAAATCGGTCAAGGATACTTCACCTTCAAAGGCGTTATCCAGATTTCCAACACGCCAGACATGGGCCGCAATTGCCGGGCAAATAAGACCTGGCACTTCGCTGTCACTCAAAACCGCCCCTATTGGCGGCTGCGCGAATTTGAATGGTGCGATGGTCTGACGGACTATGTTGATATCTATTTTTAGATTTTCGCCC
>CAZDHB010000018.1:17314-38658 GCA_964505255.1 uncultured Porphyrobacter sp. | reverse complement strand
TGGCCAGAGCCAGCAATTCAGCATAAATGGCCTCCTCGCTTCGGCTGGCGGCATTGCGCCAGCTTTTCGCGGTGGCGGCGTTCAGGACGTCGCCCCCGGCAGTTGCGATCACAACGCTCGGCGTGCCTTCCAAAGAGGTCAAACCGAAACGCCGGGCGATATGCAGATTATGGCCATCGCCGGTTTGCGGCATACCGACATTGACAAAGACCAATTCGTAATGCTGCGCGATCAGAGCTTTGAAGCGCGGCTCAGCCATCCATCCGGCAAAGGCGCGGCTGTCGTGACACCAATTGGCGCCCATCACCAGCAGAAGTCGGCGCGAATTTGCGGCCGCGCGCGCGAGGGCCTCGTCAACAGCTTGCTGCGCATCAATGGCTGCATCATAGGAACGCGCTTCGGGATGAGCGGGCCCCGAATGAAGCTCGTTATGCCCCGTGCAGCCACCAGTAAGCGCGGCGCAGAGCAGCAAGGCGGCTGCGGCTTTTTTCATGACCTTGCGTTTTTCGAAGGTGCCTGATGCTCGGCATAGGCCTTCAGCCCGAGTTTCGTGATGCCGGGCATTGTTTGAGGGATTGCGCTGACCAGATTGCCCATCGCTGCCAGCTTGGGACTGCCTTCAGCGGCGAGTTTGGCAACCGCGGGACCGGTTGGATGAAGCCGGCTTTTGGCATTCCAGGCGCTCACCTTGGCGTTTTGTGACAGCAATCCGGTGCTGCGCAAATTGGCGAGGAATGCGGCTGGATAAGTGCTGGTGGTATCAGTCAAAGGCGCCAGCGGAGCGAGGGCATTGCGCTCCTCATCGGTTTCGAAATTAACCTCGAGAAAGGCAGCCAAAGCGGCGCTATAGGGAACGAATGGCGACTGCACCAATTGCGGCGTGATGGTATCGCCATCGAAAAAGGGGCGGTCAGAGCCGCGCGCTTCAAACGGCACGGCGCTGGCGGTGCAATCGATGAACAATGTGTCTTTGGGAACCTCAACGCGCTCCTCGCCAAACGACATGGCGGCAGGTTCCAATTCCGTCACGCGGCCTTGCCGGTAAACCTGCTTGATGGTGCTGAGCATTGCAATCTCGGTCTCCGAGATCACGGCAAAGTGGAACATGCTCGGGGTGATATCAGGGCTTAGCCGCAGCATGTGGCCGCTTTGCCCAAGCTTGGCGAACATTTCATCGCCGCTGTTAGAAGAGGCGGCGGCTCGCATCTGCGCGAGCTGGAAATCCATCAGTTCTTCAAGATGAGAATAAGCGGGCTGCAAATATTTGCGATTAAACAGCCAGCTGTCGCGCGGTCTGACCCAGCCGATGTTTTTGGGATCAACCCCTGCCTCAAGCAACCAGACGCCGGTATCCATTGCGGTTTTGCCCGCGCCAAGGATGATGAAATTTTTCGGCCTGTCGGCGTCCTGCATCCACATGTCCGGCAGCGCGCCTGGAATGGCGAAAGCGGTGCCCTGTGCGATGGTAAAGGGCGGTTTGTGGGTGGAGGGGACGCTGGTCTGAAAATATGTCCCATCGACCAGTTTGCGGCGGGCCGTGACCGAAATTTCTTCGCCGGAGAAGACCGATTTCAAGTGGTGCTGGCCTGCATCAGACCGCCCTTCATAAGAGGTAAGCGGGAGGTATTCGGTGCGCCCGCTTGGCAGGAATGTCTCGTTCATAACGGCGCTGTAATAGGCCAGAATCTCGGCATGACTGGCCAGCGGATACATGCCCTTGTTATGGCCATGAGTGTCCAGCCTGTCCGTGCCAAGTTCGCGCGAGTTTACCCCGTAAGTGGCGCTTGGCTGATGCAGGGTGACAAAGGAATAGGCATCGTTCCAATGGCCGCCGGGCTGGGCATGTTTGTCGGCTATGGTGACGTGACAATCCGGGTCCTCCTCCAGCAAGGTATCGACAAAGGCCATGCCCACTGCGCCTGCTCCGATGACCAGATAATCCGTTTCGATATGTTGCATGAATTGGGGGTCCATTGTCCTTATAGCGGGGGGTGCAAAACTAAGGGATATTGCGTGAAACTATCGGGTAAAGCGCGCGTTTTCGCGGGCCATGGCTAGCATAGAGCGGGCGTGCCGCATGGCAACAGCGTGCTGGTCCTTGCCATAGCCGCCGCCCAGAGCGCTGGCTATGGGAATGGCGCGGCTTCTGGTCTCGCGCAGCACAAAGCTGTCCCTCGCGGTGAGACCGTCGTCGGAGAGCGCCAATCGGCCCAGCGCATCATCGACATGCGGATCCACCCCAGCCTGATACAAAACGAGGTCAGGGCGGAACTCATCGAGCAGCGGTGGCACATGCTCATGCAGCGCGGCCATATAGGTTGCATCATCGCAATCATCAGCCAGCGCGACATCAAGATTGGAGCGCGCTTTGCGGACCGGAAAGTTCTTTTCCGCATGGACAGAGAATGTGAAAATGTCATCACGAAGGGCGGTCAGGCTGGCTGTGCCATCGCCTTGATGGACATCCAGATCAATGATCAATATGCGCTGCCGCTCGCCGCTTGAAATGAGACGATTGGCCGCCACCGCGAGATCATTGAAGACGCAATACCCCGCACCTGTATCGTGCAAGGCATGATGACTGCCCGCGGCTGAATTCGCGGCATAGCCATAACGGATGGCCAATTGCGCGGCGAGATATGTGCCGCCGTTGGTATGCTGGACGCGCGCGGCAATATGGGGCGTCACCGGAAATCCGATCCGCCGCTCTTTGTCGCGCGGGACATTGGCGCTCAGGACTTGCTCGACATAAATGGGGCAATGGACCGCCTCCAGCCATTCGCGCGGGGCAGGCTCAGGTGCGTGCTCGGTGAGCGGCTCACCCGAGCTGCGCAGCGCTTCCATCACCAGATGATATTTGTCGAATTTGAAGGTCCCGCGTTCGGGGCGGGGTGCCGCGTAATCCTTGTGATGAACGACGTGAAGCAGGGCTTACTCCGAAGTCACGCCCGGGACATTGTGCGCCGAATAATCAAGCATGAGGATCGAACGCGACCTCTTCGCCAGCCTCGATCGCGGCGGCTTTTTGTTCAACCAGCTTGACGATATGATCGAGCATATCCGCGCTTTCGATATGGTGATCCTTCACCCCCGAGAGATAGACCATATGCTTGTCATTGCCGCCCCCGGTAAGCCCGATATCGGTCTCGCGCGCTTCACCCGGGCCGTTCACAACGCAGCCCAGCACAGAGAGCGAAAGCGGGGTTTTGATATGCTGCAGGCGGTCTTCCAATGCCTCAACCGTGCGGATCACATCGAACCCCTGACGTGAACAGCTGGGGCAGGAAACGACCCTTACGCCGCGTGTTCTAAGGCCCAAGGCTTTGAGCATTTCAAACCCGACGCGCACTTCTTCCTCTGGTTCAGCCGAGAGCGAGACGCGGATGGTATCGCCAATCCCTGCCCACAAGAGCGACCCGATCCCGATCGAGCTTTTGACAGTGCCGCCGATCAGGCCGCCAGCCTCAGTAATGCCGAGATGCAGCGGGCAATCCACCGCCTCTGCCAGCCCGTGATAGGCGGCCACCGCGAGGAACACGTCGCTTGCCTTAACCGCCACTTTGTAATCATGGAAATCATGATCCTGCAGCAATTTGATGTGATCGAGCGCGCTTTCAATCAGCGCCTCTGGACAAGGCTCGCCGTATTTTTCCAGCAAGTCTTTCTCAAGACTGCCCGCATTAACGCCAATACGGATCGCGCAGCCATTGGCCTTGGCCGCACGCACCACTTCTGCGACCCGCTCTCCCGAGCCGATATTGCCCGGATTGATGCGCAGGCATGCAGCGCCTTTGTCGGCGGCCTCAAGCGCGCGTTTATAATGGAAATGTATGTCGGCAACGATGGGAATTTCGGCCGCTTTGGTGATTTGATCGAAACGCGCGGTCGCCTCTTCGGTGGGGCAGGATACGCGAATGATATCGGCCCCCGCCTCTTCACAGCGGCGGATCTGGTCGATGGTTGCCCCGACATCCTCGGTTGGGGTGTTGGTCATTGTCTGGACGGTAATCGGCGCGCCGCCGCCGACCGGTACGGCGCCAACCATGATCTGGCGCGAGGGGCGCCGTTCAATCGTGCGCCATGGTCTGATGCTGGATAGAGTATCGGAGGACATGGCCCCCATATAGGCTCATGTCCCCCATGTTAAAAGCGTCTTGGGTGCAGCTTTTAAAAGCGGCTTACCAGCGGATCAAACGCGGGATGATAATTCGGCCCGCGACCGCGCCCACCAGAACCGGGGCAAAGTGCCAAATGCCCAGATGGCCCGCGTGATCGATCGGGCAGGAAAGACCGTAAACAAACGAGCCAACCGCGCCCGAAGCAACTCCGGCGAAGAGGCCAGCAGCATTGGTCGATACAGGCGCACCCTTGCGCAGCCAAAGCGTCAGCGCCGCAGCGGTGATCATGCTGAAGGCTGTGCCTTTGATGAAACATTGGATGCCGTAAGGATCGCTCATGGCTGCCGCAGCGCTGCCTTGGGTAAAGGCAACGATCAGGCCGGTAATAGGCAGCAGGAAGATCATTGCAAAAGACCAGCGCGCGCCTTCATGGCTATTGCCGACTTGCGGTTTGGCCATCTGCAAGCTCGCCATCGCGGCCGCCGCACCTACAATCGCCAGCATGCCATTGGTGATGAAGAAGAAGGGCGAGACCCGGCTATCGATCATGCCGCGCCACAATCCATGGATCATTTCGACCAAGGCAAGCGATACAATCGCAGCAATTGCGACCAAGGCAATCCCATGCACGAGCTTCATCGGCTGCACAGGTTTCAATTCGCTGGCCAGTTCTGCCACCAAGGGGTTTGGTGTTTTTGGACGGTTTCTATCCATGTCTAATCAGCCTTCTCAACCAGCGCGGACAATTTCTTCAACCCGCGGTGGACATTAACTTTGACCAAGCTTTCGCTTTGGCCGGTTCTTTCTGCAGCCTCTTTAATCGAGAGGCCTTCAATTTTCACCAATTCAATCACTTCGCTTTGCTTGTCAGGCAAGTGCACAAACAGCCGCTCAAGGCTCATCCGAGCCATCACGGCTTCCTCGTCACTGTCCTGCGCCGCGTCATGATCACCCAGCTCGTCTTCTGCCGAGCGATAGGCTTTGCGCAAATGATCGACCCAGCGATAGCGCGCAATGGCCGCCAGCCAGGGCAGAAACGGGCGCTGGGCATCCCAGGTCGCGCGTTTCTTGTGGACGGCCATCATCACTTCCTGAACAAGATCGTCCAGTTGTGCAGGGGCTATCCGGTTGCGAAAATACCGCTCTAGCCACAATTGCGTCTCTGTCAGCAGTACGGTGTAAGCTGCGCTATCACCTTGCTGCGAGAGGCGCATAAGCCGCGCTAGTGTTTCTTCATCGGCAACCATTTGCCCCTCCCTACCTCTTGCTGAGCGGGGGATCGAGCCTCAAATCCAAGCGGCTCTCTTGGTGATCCCTCACACATCGTTACAGTGTATTCGCTCTGGATGCTGATGCGGTTACACCGGCCCTACAATAATTGACGTGGTGGCTTGTTGGTGTCCGGGCCGGTGATACCGGTTGCTTTAACCCTGCGCTTTCTGCCGTGATGCAATCAGCGCATCGAGCGAGAGCAGTCCGCCGCCGCGCACAATCAGCATCGCAGCAAGGCCAGCCCAAAGAATATGTGTTTGCCACCAGGCTTCGGGGAAAACGAAGAGCTGAATGACCATTGTCATAACCAGCAGACCAAGCGCACCGAACCTCGTTGCGAGGCCAAGGGCCAAAAGGATTGGGAAGAAGTGTTCCGCATAGGTTGTCAGCGGCACCGCGAGGGAAGGCGGCAAAGGCAGACCTGAAAACTCGTTTTCAAAGATGAAATACTGGATTTCGCTGATCTGCAGCCAAGACCCTTCCTCGACCTTGGTTCTGGCAGAGCGCCAGAATACACCGGCCAAAGCCAAGCGCGTAACCAGCAAAGCAATGCCTTCTGCGAGGCGAGACGAAGCGAGCGCGGCCAGACGGCCATATAGATTGACGAGAGTTTGCATAATTGCCCCCTGCATTGTGTGCATAGCCAGCCTTGTGGGAGAGGAGGGTAGGTCCTGAATTTCAGCCTACCCTCTTCCCACCAGCTCGCTGTTGCCGATCTTAACGGCGGATTGGTGTCAAAGACCCGCGGCCTTTGGGTGTCTGGATATTGGTGCAGGTGCCTTTTTTGACATAGGTCCATGCATTGCCCTGGTAATCGCGGGTCGAGGTGCCAGCGCAGCTAGTGCCCGGCCCAGCGGCGCAATCATTCTTGCCCGCTTTGGAAACGCCGTAGCATTTTTCAACCGAGCTTTGCGCGGCTACTGGAGTGGCTGTCAGGCCAGCGGTCAGGCTGGCGGTAAGAGCAAGGCCAGCGATGCTTGCGATAGAAGTCTTGTTCATTGCTTTTCTCCTTATTGCGATCCGGCAAGGCCCGTAATGATGAAGGGCATTTGCCAAATGGCAGATCGTTCAAACTTGTCGATCCAGCCTTGCGGCGGGAACACCATGAAGTTCGGGGAGGCGGCAAAAGAAGTTACAAATTCTTTTTTTAAAGCGCGCTGTAACCATCGTATAAGAAGGCGCGAAATCCCTTATGATCCGGCGCGTCAGACCCCATCCTCCCCCCTCCATGGCGCGTCGGATCTACTTTCGGGGGAGAGGGCAATTTGAGGCCCAAACACTTTGGGACTTTTCAAATGAGCATGATCGCACCTTTTCAAGGTTTCGGCCTTGGTCTTCGAAAACCGCACCATGCGGATTTTCTCGAGACCCAAGTTCCGGTCGATTTTGTTGAAGTCATTTCTGAAAATTTCATGGCGCAGGGCGGCAAGCAGCTGCGCATTTTGCAGCAAATTCGCGAACGTTATCCGGTCATTCTGCACGGCGTTTCCATGTCTATTGGTTCAGCAGAAGGGCTGGATGCACACTATCTTGAACATCTTGCCGAGCTGGCGCGGATTATCGACCCGCTGTGGGTGTCAGACCATCTGTGTTGGACCCGCACCAGCGCGCACTCCAGCCATGATCTTTTGCCTTTGCCGCTGACCCGCGAGGCGCTCGATGTGGTGTGCGACAATATTGATCATGCGCAAAACACGCTTGGCCGGCCCATGCTGTTTGAGAACCCGTCCAGCTATTTGGCTTTCCCCGAGGACGAGATGAGCGAGGCCGAATTTCTCGCCGAAATGTCTTGGCGTACGGGCTGCTCTTTGCTGCTTGATCTCAACAATATCTATGTCAGCGCACATAATCATGGCTGGAGCGCGGCTGAGTATTTGGCAGCGATCCCGGGCAAAGCTGTGCGACAGGTCCATTTGGCAGGTCATACCCCGCCTTCGCCCGATACGCCGCTTGCGGTTGATACGCATGATCGCCCGGTTTGTGATGGTGTCTGGGATTTGTTTGCCGAGACCATCGGCTCGCTGGATGATGTCGCCGTGATGATCGAATGGGATGATGCCATCCCGCCCTTGGCGACCCTGCTTGACGAGGTGTCCAAGGCCCGCGCGCTTGCGGACGGTAAGGAGCCCCGTTCATGAGCGCCGCCTTAAAGACTCAGCAGCGCGAGTTTATGGCGCAGGTTTTGTCCGAAGAGTCTGCTTTGCCCGCTGGGTGGAGCGAGAGGGAACTGGCTGGCATGCAAATCTATCGCAGCGGATACCGCGCGCGATTGGTGGATGTTCTGACAGAGACATTTGAGCGCTGCGCCCGTTTGGCCGGTGCACAGACATTTCGCCAAGCCGCGATCAATCATGTGATTGCCCGCCCGCCATCAGGCTGGAGCCTCGAAAATGCGAGCGAGGGTTTTGACGAAACACTTGGTGATTTCGCCGCAGACAGGCCCGAATTGGCCGAGCTCGCCTGCATCGAGCATGCCATGCACGCAGCCGCCAAAGCTGGCGATAGACCGATCCTTACCGCGCAAGATTTCGCCGCCATGGCGGGCGCAATGCAAGAGGAGGATTGGGCCGGGCTCAGCCTTGAGTTTACGCCAGCGCTCAGAGTTCTCGATGTTGGTTTTGATTGGCCGGGCGTGTGGGACGCCTTGGGATCAGAAGATGCGCAAGGGGGTGCAGAGGCGCCTCAGCCACTTGCCGATCAAGCAGCGCTCATCATCTGGCGCGAAGAGGAACGGCCGGTTTTCATGCTCGCAGAGGCACAAGAAGGCGAGGCTTTGCAGCTTATGGCAAAGGGCATGTCTTTTGGTGCCCTATGCGAGGTCTTGTGCGAGCAGCTTGCTGCCCGCGCGAGTGCAGCCGATGATGCAGAGGGTCCATTGGCGGCCGCCGCAGCGCAGCTTGGCCAGTGGCTTGGACGGTGGCTCCATATGGGCTTGGTGAGCGGCAAAGCCGTCAAATAGCGGTTAATAGCTGAAGCTGTGTCCGGTCATTTCCTCGCTCATCGTCCAAAGCTGCGTCGCCGCCTCGGCATTAAGCGCATAGGAGCGCACGCCCGCTGACGGGTTTTCATCATCGGTTTTTGCGACATGGCAATCCTCGCAATAGACGCCGCCTTGCCCCTCCAACTCGGCCGCGGTCGCCGCCCAGCAACTGGTCGCAGCACCTTGTGCAGGGGTCTTGAAAACAAAGGCGCCGCCGTCCTTAGACTTCAATCCAGCGATCAGCTGGGCCACGTCTTCCTCGCTCAAATGCCGGCCGAGATTGGTCTGAATGCCGCCCGGATGCACGGCATAGCTGTGAATGCCCTTGTTCGCCAAACGCTTCTCCAGCTCGACTGAAAACAGCACATTGGCGGTTTTGGATTGGCCATAGCTGAGCCATTTTTCATATTCGCGGGTCTCGAAATTGGGGTCTTCGAAATCAACCGGACTATTGAAGTGGGCGCGGCTGGAGAGGTTGATTATGCGCTTGTTCTTGCCCTTTTCGATCAGCGGCATGAGCAGATTGGTGAACAGAAAATGGCCCAGATGATTGGTTCCGAACTGCATTTCAAAACCATCCGCTGTGTGCCCCTTGGGGCAAGCCATGACGCCTGCATTGTTGATCAGCAAATCGATCTTCTCGAACCTTTTGAGGGCTTCTGCCGCGCTGTCACGCACGCTTTGAAGTGAGCCGAGATCAAGCGTGAGCGTGGTAATGTCGCGCCCCGTTAATTCGTTCAGCTCTCGGGCAGCGTCCGCCAGTTTTTCCGCGCTGCGGCCCGCGATGATGACATCCGCACCCTTGAGCGCCATGGAGCGCGCGGTCTCAAATCCCAATCCGCTATAGCCGCCGGTGATAAGAACCGCGGTGCCGGTCAGATCATGCCCTTCCAGAACGTCATCACAGCTGCTGCCTGCATCAAAATTGCCCTCTTCCCGCCAGTCTGTTTTCCGCCAGTCACTTTTCCCGCCAGTGTCTTTGCCGGCCGGTCTTTTTGGTTTGATCTTTGGCGGCCGCTCAAACGGCTTCCGCTCACAAAGCTTATTTCACGCATGAAAAAGGGGCGCAAGGCTTTCGCCCCGCGCCCCTGATTTACGCTCGAGTGAGCCTGTCTAAAATTACTTAGACTTGTTCCACTCTTCCAGCTTGCGGCCAGCCCATTCGCGGCCACCAAGACCGAAGGCCAGTGCGCCTGCGACAGCCATGCCGATCACAATCGCGCTGAAGGCGGTTTCTGTGATCATGTTGCCAACGCCGGTGTAGCTGAGGCCCATGAAGGTGAACAGAACGATGGTTACCCAGTGGACAATAGTGCCCGCCATGGAACCGGTGCCGCCGCCGATCAGCTTGCCAAGCATATTGGCAACCAGGAAACCGGCGCCGATGACGATGCCGCC
Source organism: uncultured Porphyrobacter sp. (assembly GCA_964505255.1). Classification (GTDB taxonomy): domain Bacteria; phylum Pseudomonadota; class Alphaproteobacteria; order Sphingomonadales; family Sphingomonadaceae; genus Erythrobacter. The sequence continues at coordinate 28,890 of CAZDHB010000018.1, read as the reverse complement.
AAAGACAACCTTACCGCCAAGGTTCAAGATCTCGCCGAGGATATCGTTGAGAGCTGGGAAGCCAAGCTGCTCTGTCGCGGCAATTGCTGCGAACAAAATGATCGCAACTTGCACAACGCGGGCGATGGCACCCGATGCGCTGGTGCCGTCAGGCAGCAGGCCTGAACCGCCAATCGCGCGGTCAACACCAAGGCCGTTCAGCACTTCGGTCAGCACATTCACAACGAATTTGCTGATGAAGTAACCAATGCCGAGCAGGATCGCGCCAACCAGAATGTTCGGGATCGCCAAGAAGATCATGTTCAGCATTTCGGTAGCCGGGCCAGAGATGGACTCAATACCCAGCACATCCAAAGCGCCGATCGCGACCGGAATAGCGATAAGAACATAGATGATCGTGCCGAGCGTGCTGCTGATCGCAGTGTTGCCCGTTACATTGTCAACGCCGCCCTTATTGGCCCATTTGTCGAGATCGATTGTCTGCATTGCGGTGGTCGCAATGTCGCGCACGATACCAGCAATCATCAAACCAACGAAGAGCAGGATACCCGCACCGATCAGGTTCGGTACAAAGCCAACGATATTGTTGAGCAGTTCGTTAATCGGACCTGCCACAGCGTCCAGCTTGAGGACGTTGAGCACAGCCATAAGACCGAACAGCCAAATGAACAGGGATACGATTTTCCCTAGCGATGCACCGACCGATTGGCCGCTACTGGTGCCGCGCTGAAGAAAGCTGATGTTGTCCACCAGCTTGGCAAAGGTCCATTTTGCGATCTTTGCCAGCACCCAAGTGACGACGAGAATGATAACGACACTGAGCGCCGTCTTGGCGTATGCCGTTAGCAGCTCCATATCGAAGCTGTATTGACTTAATTTATCCAACATTTGTGAAAGCCCCCTTTAAAAACTCGTTTGCTGCGCCCTGCGCGCAGACTTAAAATTCAAACCAAAAGCATGCTGAAGAGAGCATGCGCAAAAAAGCCCAAAACCAGCTCTTTTTCTAAGGCCCTCATATGCGGCCTTATTCGGCTTGTCCACAACTGCCTCTACCATCTTGCCGCCCCCTGCCATCACGCAGTCTGAAGCCAAGGGCAGTTTGCTTTTCAGCAAGCCAGATGAGAGCCGTGAACAGTGAAAACACGCCGAACTGCATCATGCGCTAAGCCGCCGCAGTTGAAGCTCGCCTGAATAAGATGCAGCTTCGATAAAGCGAGCGTATAGCCTCGATGCACGCGGGCCGGCTCGCGGCGGTTCATGTGCGTTCCTTATCCGCGTTTGCGGGCACTGGCATAGCTGCCGAGGATACGCACCGAATTGCAATGGAAACTCAATTCTTCGAGCGCGGTATCGACCGGGGGATCACCCGGCATACCCTCGATATCAACGAAGAACATGGTGGCAGAGAAGCTCGCGCCCTTCTGATAGCTTTCCAGCTTAGTCATATTGACGCCATTGGTCGCAAAGCAGCCGAGCGCCTTGTAAAGCGCGGCCGGCACGTTTTTCACCTCGAAAACGAAAGTCGTCATGGAGGGGCCCTCAACGGTCCCGGCGGCCAGTGGCTGCTTAGCAAGCACGACGAACCTTGTGGTATTGTCTTCCGCATCTTCCACCGCCTTGTCGATGATCTTAAGACCATAAAGCTCGGCTGCCATGGCTGGCGCAATCGCGGCAATATCTTGGCGGCCCTCTTCGCAGACATAGGCTGCCGCGCCTGCAGTGTCGGAAAAAGACTGCGGGGTGATGTGCTTCTCGCGCAAATAGAAACGCGATTGGCCGAGCGCTTGCGGGTGCGAATAGGCGGCCTCGAATGGGCCGTCGCCCAGCGCCATCAGGCAATGGCTGATCGGCATGAAATATTCCGCTACGATCGAAAGGCCGCTTTCCGGAAGCAGAAAGTGAATGTCAGCCACACGCCCATGCTGCGAGTTTTCAATCGGGATCATCGCGGCGCCAGCCTGGCCGGTCTTCACCAAATCGAGCGCATCTTCAAAACTGGCACAGGATAAAGGCAGGCAGCCGGGCGCAAAATCCATGGTCGCCTGATGCGAATTGGAACCGGGCGCACCGCCAAAGGCAATCGCCCGCGCCGGATCATCGGTTGCGGCGGCGCGCATGGATTCAACCATGGCAAGGGCGGGCTTGGGGAAACTACGCATAGGCATGCTGGGCTATCTACCCTAAGCTGGCCTCGCAAGCGGATTTGCAACTATTTTACGAAAGGCATCATTTATGAAAGGCATCGGCGGCCTGCCAAAATACGCTTGATAACATGTTTTTAAGTCGCGCCTGTGCGAGGAAGAGCTTTGCACCGAATGCAAGCGCGCATGGCTTGAAACGCACTTGCGTCTGGCGTTGGGCATGATTAGAGCGGCGCCGTACATCTTACACCAGTTCGAAAAATCGGAAAATTAGATTAGCCATGGACGACAAGTTCAACACAACTTTCGGATGGGTCCTGTTTGCAGGGATCATCGCTTTGGGCAGCTCGATTGTTTCGGGCATTTACTTTCAAGCTGACAAGCCTGCGATGCCAGAGAAGCCCGGCTATTTCATTGATGCCCCAGAAGAAGGGGCTGGCGGGAAGAAAGAAATGTCCGTTGCCGAGGCGATGACGATGGACGGCGTGGATGTCGCCTCAGGCGAGAAAGTGTTCGCCAAATGTGTCGCTTGCCATACCGTGAACCAAGGCGGCGCAAACGGAATCGGCCCCAATCTTTACGGCATCATGGGCAAGGGCGTGACGGCTGGCGCTCCGGGTTTTGCCTATTCCAGCGCGCTTCAGGATGTCGGCGGCAATTGGGACTGGGACACGATGAGTGCTTGGCTGAAAAGCCCGCGCGGTTTTGCCAATGGTACCAAGATGAGCTTTGCGGGCCTTTCCAAGATCGAAGATCGCGCGGCGGTTATGCTGTATATGAACGCGAACGGCTCCAACCTGCCGGTGCCTGAATTTGTCGCTGCCGCCGCCGAGGCAGGCCTGACTGAAGACGGTGCTGAAGACGGGGCTGAAGGCGAAGAGGGTGTTGCTGAGGCCGAAGCGGCTGCGGAAGGCGATGAAGCCGCCGAAGCCGAGGCGGAGCAGGATGCGGCTGCTGAAATCGACGAGGGCGGCGCTTAAGCGTTTCGGTCCAATTCGGCCGGGTCAATTGCGATTGTCAGACAAGCAAGCGACTAGCTGCGCCCTTTAAACCCTTGCGCGACCACATACCATTCGGATGATCCCTTGCGGCTGGCAGGGGGCTTGGCATGCTTTACGCTGGTGAAATGCTGCTTAAGCAGGGTCAGCAATTCCTTATCGGTGCCGCCTGCCAAAACCTTGGCCACAAAACTCCCGCCTTTCTCGAGCGTTTCAACCGCGAACCAGGCCCCTGCTTCGACCAATGCCATGGTGCGCAAATGGTCGGTTTGTTTATGGCCGACGGTGTTGGCTGCCATATCGGAGAGAACCAGATCGGGCGCACCATCCAGTGCCTGCTCAAGCCGGGCGGGCGCTGCGTCATCCATAAAGTCCATTTCGAAAATGGTGACGCCTTCGATGGGATCAGTCGGCAGCAGATCAATTCCGACAATGGCCGCTTTGGGTGCGCGTTTGCGGACAACTTGCGCCCAGCCGCCCGGCGCAATCCCTAAATCAACCACGCGCTTTGCCCCGCGGACAAATTTGAAGCGGTCATCAAGCTCGAGAATCTTGTATGCGGCCCGGCTGCGATATCCATCAGCCTTGGCCTGTTTCACATAAGGATCGTTCAATTGCCGCTCGAGCCAGCGGGTCGAGGATTCGCTGCGCTTCTTAGCGGTTTTGACCCGTTTGCCGTGATCTTTGGCTCCGCGCGGCATGGGCTATGTGCGCTTCTGATGCATATTGCCGGTATCGGATTGCGGGCCGGATTGAGAGCTGGTTTGGGAGCTGGGCGTTTTTGCACCCTGAGAGCCTGAGGTTTTCGCATCGGCGGCAATCAGGCTGCGCAAAATACCCTCGCGAATGCCGCGATCTGCCACACCCAGGGTTCCGGCAGGCCAAATATCAAGGATCGATTCCAAAATCGCGCAACCGGCCACGACCAAATCGGCGCGGTCATTGCCAATACAAGGCAAATCGCGGCGATCGAGCCCGCTCATAGTTGAAAGCCTGCTGGCAATGCCGCGCATATCGCTGGAGGGGACAATCAGCCCGTCCACTGCATTGCGGTCATATTGCGGCAATTCGAGATGCAGGCTGGCAAGGGTTGTGACAGTGCCGCTGGTGCCGAGCAAGCGAATCGGGCCACCGGCCTCCAACTGCGGAGCGATCCGTTCCACGAAAGGCGCGAAACTGGCGGACACGAGCCCGCGCATTTCTTTGTAGCGTTCTGCCCGGCCATCGGCAGTGCCATCGGGGGGCGCAACGCTATCGGTAAGCGATACCACACCCCAGGGCACGCTGATCCAATCCAAAATCTGCGGCACGGGCCCGCCCGGTTCGATCAGCACCAATTCTGTCGAGCCGCCGCCAATATCAAAAATGACCGCTGGACCAATCCCGTCCTCGAGCAGGATATGACAGCCCAAAACCGCCAAGCGGGCCTCTTCCTCGGCCGAAATAATGTCCAGTGCAATGCCGGTTTCGCGGCGCACCCGCTCAATAAATTCCGCGCCATTGCTGGCCCTGCGGCACGCCTCGGTCGCGACCGAACGTGCAAGGTGCACCCGCCTGCGGCGCAGCTTGTCAGCGCAGACATTGAGTGCGCTGAGCGTTCTGTCCATTGCATCATCGGATAATCGGCCATTGGCGGCCAATCCCTCGCCCAGTTTCACAACGCGCGAAAACGCATCAATGACCGTAAAATTCTCGCCCGAAGGCCGCGCGATCAGCAAGCGGCAATTGTTCGTGCCCAGATCCAGCGCGGCATAGGCTTGGCGCGGATGACGGGGCTGCCTTGTCTGCTTAGTGTTCTTTGCCGCGCTGCGGCCTGACTTGCCGCTTTGCGCAGCATCACTCCGACCGGGCTTGAACGCGCGCTCTGCGCTGGCGCCGGGCAGAGGCTTATCGCTGCTGCGCTGCGCGGGCTTAGGGGGACGTTTGTAGCGAAAATCCGCCACTTTACCGGACGCATGGTCCCCTTTGGCTCTAGCCCTTATATCACTGTCCGGCGGAGGATGATCCGCCATAATTCAAACTCTCTCTCTCCTCTCGTGCTCTTTCAAACGGCTTTGCAGAAGAAACTGCCAAAGCCTCGGCGCACGAGGACTTGGCGCTACAATTAACGCTTTGCGGCGAATTGGGCAAGATGAACCCGCGTTAATGAGCCGGGCCGGGCAATTGTGAACGCAAATTGCGTGCGCTGTTGCTTGCCGCGTCACTTGCATCGGCCTAAGGCAATGGCATGACAGATAAAGACCTTACCGATCGCAAGTTTTACCGGGCCGAGCAGGAGGCTGATTTTGCGGATGCGGCGCCGCATGAGACCCCGCAAACCAAGCATCCGGCCTATAAGCTCGCCTTTCGCGACACCGATTTCATGCTGCGCGATGAATTGCGGCCGGTGCGCTTCCAATTGGAATTGCTGAAGCCAGAAATGCTTTTGGATGAAGCCGGGGTTGGTTCGACATTGGTCATTTATGGCTCAGCGCGGATCCCTTCGCCAGAAGCTGCCGAGGCCAAGATTGAAGCAGCCAAGAACGGCACTGAGCAAGAGCAGCGCGTGGCCGCCAATCTGGCTGCCAAATCGAAATATTACGCCGAGGCTCAGGCGCTTGCCAAAATGGTCAGCGAGAAATCCATCATCGAGGATGGCAAGCGGCAATTTGTTGTGACCAGCGGCGGCGGCCCTTCGATTATGGAGGCGGCCAACCGCGGAGCCAGCGATGCCGGTGCAGAGAGTATCGGTCTCAATATTATCCTGCCGCATGAGCAAGCGCCCAATGCCTATGTGACGCCTTATCTATCGCTCAATTTCCATTATTTCGCGCTGCGCAAAATGCATTTCCTGCTGCGCGCGCGGGCGGTTGCAGTGTTCCCCGGCGGGTTCGGCACGTTTGACGAATTTTTCGAGCTTTTGACCCTGATTCAAACCGGCAAGATGAAGCCTATTCCGATCCTTTTGTTTGGCAAGGATTTCTGGAACCGGGTGGTCGATTTTGAAGCTATTGCAGACGAGGGCACGATCAATCATGCCGATCTTGATCTGTTTAAATGGTGCGAGACGGCGGATGAGGCATGGGCCCATATCGCTGAATTTTACGAACTGGACTGATAAACCCAAAAGCGCCTTACGCGCGCACGGCATAATGGCCAAGCGGCCCATTGCCCGCGCCAAAACCCGGGGCTTTTTCAATCGCGGCATACGTGAATTGCCGTGCCAGCTTCACTGCATGGGATAGCGGCTGGCCATGGCCGAGCAATGTCGCCGTGGCGGATGACAAGGTGCAGCCGGTGCCATGAGTATGCGGCGTGTCGATCCGCTTGTGCTCAAACCGCTCGATCTGGCCATCAGGTGCGGCAAGACTGTCGATGATGCGCTGATCTTCGGTGTGCCCGCCTTTGGCCAGCACGTGACAATTATAAGCCTCGCCCAGCCGCACAGCCGCGGCTTCTGCTAATGCAGTGGTGCGCAGATTATGGCCGCCGAGATGTTCAAGTTCGGGCAGGTTAGGGGTTAGCAAAGCGGCCTTGGGGAACAGCGTCTCGATCATCGCTTGCTTCGCGCTTGGCGCGATCAGAGCCGCCCCTGAAGTGGCGATCATAACCGGGTCGAGGACAATCGGTATATCGCTCTCAAGATCATCAAGCGCCGAGGCAACGCTGGCGATAATCTCCTCGTCATGGAGCATCCCGATCTTGATTGCATCGACGCCGATATCGCTCAGGCAAGCGCGGATCTGCGCCTCAACCACTGATCCGGCAAGCGGAGCGATCGCATCAACACCGCAGCTATTTTGCGCGGTTACGGCAGTGATCGCGGTCATCGCATAACCGCCCAGCATGGTGATGGTCTTGATATCCGCCTGAATGCCGGCCCCGCCCGAGCTGTCCGATCCTGCGATTGACAGGATACGGGGCGCGCTGCGACCCTTTGCCGGGCCATCGGGCTTACGCTCCGGCCCGCTCATCCGGCGAATTTCCGGGTGGTTGAGGGCGGGAACTTGCTGTGATGCTTTGCTGCACGGGTGGGCCGGTCCATCAACTCACCGCCGCAATTGGGGCAAATGTCATCGGTTTTGTCTGCGCAAGCAGCGCAAAAAGTGCATTCGAAACTGCACATAAAGGCGCCCGCCGCCTCGGCCGGTAAATCCGTCCCGCAAGCCTCACAATCGGGGCGCATCTCCAGCATCAGCGGGCGGCTTTTACCGCGTCACAGATGGTGTCGACAACGCGCTCTACTTGTGCTGCATCATCGCCTTCCGCCATCACCCGGATCAAAGGCTCGGTGCCAGAGGCGCGGATCACTAACCGTCCGCACCCCTCCAATTCAGCCTCGGCCGATTGGATCGCGGATTGAACATCGCCGTTCTCAAGCGGTGCGCCGCCATCATAACGAACATTCTTGAGCAATTGCGGGACCGGATCGAACAGATGTAGCAGCTCGCTCGCCGGTTTGCCCGAGCGCACGAGGCTCGAGAGGACCCTCAGCGCGGCGACTGTGCCATCACCGGTGGTGCCATGGTCAAGCAGGATCATATGGCCCGATTGTTCGCCGCCAACATTGAAACCGCCACTTTTCATGCGTTCCAGCACATAGCGATCGCCGACCTTGGTCCGCTCCAGAGTAAGCCCTTGCGTTTCAAGGTAACGCTCAAGCCCAAGGTTCGACATGACGGTGGCAACGACGCCCCCGCCGCGCAGGTCGCCCTTTTCGGCCATCCGCGTGCCGATCAGCGCCATGATCTGATCGCCATCAACCGTTTGCCCTTTCTCGTCCACAACGATCAGCCGGTCTGCATCCCCGTCAAGCGCGATGCCAATATCAGCCTTGTTTTCAACCACAGCGGTTTTGATCGCATCGAGCGAGGTGGAGCCAACCCCGTCATTGATATTGGTGCCATTGGGCGTGACGCCAAGCGAGATAACCTCTGCGCCCAGCTCCCATATCGCGGACGGGGCCACTTGATAGCTGGCGCCATTGGCGCAATCGACCACCACTTTCAGACCATCGAGCCGGATATCGGAGGCCACCGATTGCTTGACCGCGTGAATATAACGGCCTCGGGCATCCTCGATCCGGCGGGCCCGGCCGATCCGTTCGGCCTCGACCAGCTCGGGTTCGGTCTCCAGCAAGGCTTCGATGGCGAGCTCGTCCTCGTCTGACAATTTGAACCCGTCTGGGCCAAAAAGCTTGATGCCATTGTCCTCAAATGGATTGTGGCTCGCGGAAATCATCACGCCGAGGTCGGCCCGCATTTCGCGCGTTAGCAAGGCAATCGCAGGAGTGGGCAGGGGGCCGGTCATAATTACGTCCATGCCCACGCTGGTGAAACCGGCGACCAAAGCGCTTTCCATCATATAGCCCGAAAGCCGCGTGTCTTTGCCGATCACAACGCGGTGCCGGTGATCCCCGCGCAGGAAATGTGCGCCAGCGGCTTGCCCCACCAGCATAGCAGTGGCGCTGGTCATGACGCCTTGGTTGGTGCGGCCGCGAATACCATCTGTGCCGAAAAACTTGCGTGACATGTCTTGGTGAGATTTCCCTGATTTTTGCCCAGCCGGGCTAATGTGAGACGGACCGATAAGCGTCTTGGCTCAAAATGGAAGGTCTATGCCAAAAAACGCAAAGGCTTTATCCTGAGCAGTGTACGGCCTCTTTAAACTTGGGCCCTCTTGAAACTTGCGCCCTATTGAAACTTAGGCTGGCGCATTGGCATGTCTTGCCTTAACTGCGACTTGCCAAAAGCGAATATGTTTTACGAGCTCGAGACGAAAGAGGAAAGACATGGCATTTACCCTTATTGATCTGCCTTATGCAGATAGCGCGCTGGACCCAGCGATTTCGGCCAACACCTTGTCATTTCACCATGGCAAACACCATCAGGCTTATATCGACAAAACCAACGCCGCGATTGAAGGCGGCGATCTGGCGGACAAGTCGCTGGAAGAGGTGATCAAGGCAGCTCGCGGCAGCGACCAGGGGCTGTTCAACAATTCCGCGCAAAGCTGGAACCATGCCTTTTACTGGCACTCCCTCAGCGGCGATGCGACGACCCCATCTGATGAATTGGCGAGCATGATCGATAGCAGCTTCGGCTCTATGGACGAGTTGAAGAGCCAGCTTGCCGCGCGCGGCGCCGGCCATTTCGCCAGCGGCTGGGTCTGGCTCGCGGAAAAAGACGGCGCGCTTTCAATCGAGGAAACGCATGACGGCGATACTTTGGCGGATAGCGGTTTTAACCCGCTGCTGACGATCGACCTATGGGAACATGCCTATTATCTCGATCACCAGAATGCGCGTCCAGCCTATTTGAGCGCTGTGCTGGACGGCAAACTCAACTGGCGGTTTGCATCAGAGAACCTCGCGCGGGGCACTGTCTGGACTTACACTGGCTAAACGCGTCGCCGGATGATGTCCGGCGCATGCGCATTTTCGGCGCGAATAAAACGGGCCCTTTTGGCGGTAATTTCCGAGTGTTCGGAGCCGCCAATGGGGCCCTTTTTGTGTCCGGCAAACATTCGCGGTGAAAGGCTGACCGCTATTCCAGCAAAGGCTCCCCGAAAATAAAGCCGACAATATTGGGGCGTCCAATATGGTCAAAAAGAGCGGTAAAAGTCAGCAATAGCGGCACCGAAAGCAAAGCGCCCACGACGCCCCAGATCCATGAGAAGTAGGATAGGGCGATCAGGATCATCACCGGGTTCATGGTGAAACGGCGTCCCAGAATTGCGGGCGTGATGATATTTGCCTCAACCGTATGCAGCGCCAGATAGGCCGCAGCAGGGATCAGGCCAATGATAATAGTATCGGCGGTCCCGATCCCAAAAATACCCAGCAATCCGATCATCAAGGTCGGACCAATATAAGGAATGAAATTGAGCAGGGCAGCGAGCCCGCCCCACATAATCGGTGCATCAACGCCCAACGCCCACGCGCCCAGGGCTGCCGCTACGCCGACCCCCATATTGATCATGCCGACGGTCAGAATATAGGAGGCCACCCGGTCCTGCACCTCGCGCAGCGCTTTGGCTGCCTGAATGCTTCCGCCGAAGGAATGGCGCCCAACCAAGAGTTTTTGCCGCAAGCGGACGCGGGCCTCGATCATAAAGAACGCCATCAGCAAAGTGAGCACGGTTTCCAGCACAACGCTTGGGGTTGCAAAGGCTAGCTCCTCGAGCAGGCTAGGGGTTGCCAGAACAACTTCTTGAGAGCCGCTGCGCTGCATGAGCTTGGCGAGTTCGGAATTGAGCTGAGCGATCCAGCCGAACTGGTCACGGATTTCGCCGAACCGCTCCGCCACTTTCCCGTAAAGCTCGGGCAAAGTGTCCCACAGAGCAATGGCCGGTTGAAAAATCAGCGCCAGCGCCAGCAGCAGAACCGCGAGAAAGATCATCAGCGAGGCAAAAGAGGCGAGCACATTGGGCAGGCCCCATTTGGCCAAACGATCGGCAAGCGGTGAGAGAATGATGGTGAGCACCAAAGCCGCGGTAAGCGGCAGAAAGACGACCGAACCGACGGACAAAACAAACGGCAGCGCCAGAAAGATCCCGAGGCCGGTCAGCAAAACCAGCGCCGAGGTCAGGCGGAGCTGCTGAGCTGCGGCGGAAGAATTTGGCTCGGATGGCTCTTGTGTTTGCATCGCGGCGCTAACATGGCCTGCTGGTGCATTTCCCGCAAGTGCTCAGGAATACGAGGGAATTTGGGAGAGTGACGCAAGGGCAGCTTGCGCCTTCTCCTATCCCCTCGAGCGGCGTTTTGAGGCTCGATCAAGATCACTCAGGATCGCAGCATGCGCGCTTCGATTTTCCTGGGGACGCTCTGGCAGGACGCCCTCGCTCAGCATTTCGCTCAGCGCGGCGCGCGCGCGGCCAACCCGGCTTTTGATTGTGCCAACCGCGCATTCACAAATCTCGGCTGCTTCCTCGTAGGAAAAACCGCCCGCGCCGACGAGCAAAAGCGCTTCCCTGCGCTCGGACGGCAGAGCCAGCAAAGCGCGGTGCATATCGGAAAGATGGATCGGTTCTTCTTGACCTGCAGGCTGCGTCAAAATGCGTTCTGCGGTATCCTCGTCATAGTCCCCGCGAAAGCGGTTGCGCCGCATTTCACTGAGGTAAGCATTGCGCAGGATCACAAAAGTCCATGCTCGCATACTGGTTCCCGGCTCGTAGCGGTCTTGCGCCGCCCATGCCTTGAGCATCGCATCCTGAACCAAATCATCGGCCATGTCTGCCCGTCCGCAAAGCCCCCGCGCAAAGGCCCGCAGATGCGGTATCACTTCGGTAAGTTCACGCTTGAACGCGGCTCTTTGTTCGGCTGTTTGGGGGGCGCCGGACATTAGCCTTCGTCATCCAGCTTCGACAGCAATTCCTTGAAACTGTCGGGAATGTCTTCCTCAACGACGGAGTCGTATAAGGACCGCAATCCATCAGCCCAATCAGGCTCGCTCGAAGG
>CAZDHB010000018.1:7778-17214 GCA_964505255.1 uncultured Porphyrobacter sp. | reverse complement strand
CTTCTCAGCCGCGTTTTCGGTATCTTCACTGGTCGCCGGTTTGCTACCTGCCCCGTTATTGGCCGCCTTGCCTTTGTCCGATGAGCTGCTTTTTGATGTCATTCTGAAGCGAAAAGTCCCTAATTTATTCGCATTGGCATCACCGATTTTCGCGGTGGCCGTTTTCCCATGCTTATGTTGGAACGAAGCCCGACCTTAATGGTTCCCTCAATCGCTTTCAAAAATGAGTTTTGATACTCTCAAATATTGCGCACAGCAGTTATTTTCGCGATAGATGTACTGATAAAGATGCACGAGATATTATATTTACCAGACTCGGAAAATTCGCAATGTTTGACGAATTAAAGGGCGGTCATTTTGTTGAATAAGTCACTATTTGACGGAATTTTGGGACGTTTCCCAAATGCCATTGCGCTGTGCGTATTTGGGGCAATATTGCTGTCGGATTTATTGGCGGTTTGGGCAATTCAGCAGCGGGCTAATGATGATGAATTGCGCGCGCTAGACCTGGCTGCTTATATGAAATCATCCGCTGTCGAGCGCTATGTCCAAAGCGAGGCACGGCGGCTTCGCAAAGGAAGCCGGTTTTTGGCTGCCAATGCACCCGTTACAAAGCCTGTGTTTGATCGTTTTGTTGACAGTCAGCGTGCTCAGAACGCGAAAACCGGACAAAGCGGATTGGGCTGGGCGCCGGTTGAAACCGCTCAGGCGCCGGGCGAGAATTTCGAAAATATCAGAGCTGCGTATTTTCGCTCGCCCGAAGGCGCTCAGGGCAACCAAATGCTGCGTTCTTCCGACCTGTCTTCGTCCCAAGTCTTCTCGGGCAGCGCGGCAGCAAAAGCGGCCATGAACGAGGCAATCACATCCGGCGGGGCGCCCGTCTTCGTTGTCGATGGATCCCCGGCAATTGTCCAAGCGGAGGCAAAGGGGCCGGCCAATTTGCACAGGCTTCGTCTGATTATGCCGGTGTTCGCCGTTGATGACCGGGACGGGAGGCCCAGCGGCTTCCTCTTTAGTGAATTTAGCGAGGAGGCGCAGCGCGACATTATTGCCGCGTCGCTCGACAGCGAAGATTTTGAACTCACCGGAGGTATTCGCGCGGGGTTGTACATGGGAACCCCTTCTGCAGGCGTATTGGTGAGCGGGGTCCCTATCCTTGGCGAGGAGGCACAACAGGCACGGCGAGGTTTTACCATTGGCGGTCAGTCGATGACTTTGGTGGTTAGCGCAGCTCACGGCGCAGGCCTTAGCAATCTGTCCTGGATTGCCTTGCTGAGCGGCATTGTCATCGCCTTCTTGATGGCGCTTTTGGTCCGGCTGCTGGCGCTGCGCGCGATAGAATACGAACGCAATCTGGCGCTTAGCCAAGATTACAGCGCCATTCGAAAAACGCTGAGCCGGGAACTCAATCACCGTGTGAAAAACACTTTGGCCAATATTGCCTCGATCATTGCCCTGACCCGGCGGCGGGCGAGTGATATTGACGAATTTGCGGACGGTCTCGACGGCCGGATCAGGGCCCTCTCGGCCACGCATGACTTGCTGACCAATAATGATTGGGAACTGGTTTCAATCGGGGATGTGATCGAGGCCGAGCTATCGACCTATCTGGCGCGTTCGCATGATTTTGAACCGAGCCGTGAACAGGTGAGCCTCAGCGGGCCGCCGGTCAAGCTGGCACCGAAAGACGCGCTAACACTGGGCATGGCGTTGCATGAGCTGATGAGCAATGCGGCCAAATATGGCGCGCTTAGCACGGCTGAGGGCCGGGTTCTGATTGCGTGGAGCATGATCAGCGAGGAACGATTGGAGATCCGTTGGCGAGAAGAAGGGGGTCCGCCCATTGAGGGTCAACCTAAAGGCAAATTTGGGGTCGATTTGATCGAGAAAATCACCGCTCACGAACTGCGCCGACCAGTGAGGCTTTACTTCAACAAGGAAGGCGTAAGCTGCACCTTCGAGCTTTACGCACGCGCGCCGCAGGAATTTGCGATCAGGGCTTCAACCGGCAGCTAACCCTCTTCGGGCCATTAACTGATCGGCTTGCTCGATTCGAAAAACAGGGCCTGACTGATGGCTGCGCGCACTGTGCGCTCTTTAAACGGCTTGGTGATGAGATAGGTTGGCTCTGGCCGGTCGCCGGTCAGCAGGCGTTCGGGATAGGCAGTGACAAAGATCACCGGGACATCATCGATCGCCAGAATATCATCCACTGCATCCAAACCCGATGAACCATCCGCCAATTGGATATCTGCAAGCACCAATCCGGGGCGCGTATCTTCGACGATTTCGATCGCTTGCGTGCGGGTTGCGGCTGAACCGCATATTTCATGGCCGAGCGAGCGCACAAGATCCTCAAGCTGCATCGATATCAGCGGCTCATCCTCGATAATCAGGACATTGGTGGTCGTCTCATTATCGATATCTGTGACCGCGTCCTCGATTAACTCGCTTATCTTGTCGCTGCTGACACCGAGGATTTTGCCCGCTTGCTGGCGGCTGAATTCCTCTAGGGTGGTGAGTAAGAGCGCCTGTCTGCTGAGCGGTGTTATCGCGCTCAACCGCTTGCTGGCGGCCTGTTCGCGCCAATCATCATGCTCGGCGTGGGGGGCATCGGTTTTGGAAAGCTCCATCCAAACCTGCGCGAACTGACGGAAGATGGCGAGACGGCCTTGGCCAATTTCCTCGCGGATTGCGGGGTCTTCGGCGGCTTTTTCGAGCAGCGTTCGAACGGCCCCGTCGCCTGCCTTCTGGGACCCGCCAAGCGCACGGGCATAGCGCCGCAAATAAGGCAATTGCTTTGCGATCTCTGCACTTAACGCCATCCGATACCCTTTTGGTTCGACGCAAACCCGAACAATCCCATAAACGAAATCTCAGTTTCGAAAAGTCAAGAATAGGAATTTGACGCATAAAGTTAATGAAAGCCCCTCTGGAAACTAGGTATTTGGGTGCAATTTCACCCAAAAGGGCGCTATTTTGCAATTTATTTGAGTATTTATCCTCTCTACGGCCCATCTAATTCACCAAAGCAGATAAAATTTGCATTTTTTGGGAACCTTATTGGGCGGCACGCATTTATAGTTTGTCACCGCCGAGACACCCCCTCCCGTCCAAGTGGTTGGTGATACGATCCCGATAGGCCTCCATCCTTTGGTTAAGGGGTGGAGGCCTTCTTTTTCGCAGCAGCCACGGGGCAGGGCAGCGCCCAGCGCATCGATCCGGGGCTCGGCGCGTCAGAGCGTTTTGGAATAGATAATATATTCGCGGTTTATGGCCGCATTGATCGCCTCGGCAATGGCATTCATACCTTGATTGTCATCAAGCACCCAGCCGACTTCACCGCGCACGGCGTGAAACTGTGTATCGGCAACATAGCGGATATGATTGATCATCATAAAGGCAAGCTGACTGGCGAGGCGCGAATTGTGCAGTTCCTTGACGACCCCCATTAAGGGCACGCGCATATTGGCCTGTTTGGGTTTTTTGAGCCAAGCGAGCAATTTTATCCAGCCAAAGGGAAAAAGCTTGCCGCCAATGTCTTTCAAAGCATCATTCATATCGGGAAAGGTGAGCATGAAAGCGACCGGCTTGCCATCGAGTTCTGCGATCATGTTGATTTCGGGATGAATGATCGGTTTCAGCTTTTTCCCCGCGTGTTTGATTTCTTCGGGGGTGAAGGGCACAAAACCCCAATTGTTGGACCATGCATCATTGAGGATCGTGAGAATGATTTTCACCTCCTCGTCCCACAATTCCGGTTTAACCTCGCGCACTGAAATGCGCTCGTTGCGTTCACCGGATTTGACGATCCGCTGGATCAGCGGGGGGAATTCCTGCTTTACATCGAGGTCGTAAGTGAACAGCGATTTTGCGGGGCTATATCCGGCGCTTTCGATCCACCCCTGATAATGGGCCGGATCATGCCCCATCATAATCATCGGGGAATGGTCATGGCCTTTCACCAAAAGGCCCGGTTCTTCCCAGATCGACATCGATATCGGGCCAAGCACGCGCGTCATCCCGCGCGCCTTAAGGCTCTGCTGTGCGTGATGCAGCAAGGCATGAGCGGCCTCTTCATCAGCGGCATCGAAATAGCCGAACATGCCTGTTCCGGGCCCGAAACCGCGGTCGGCGGGCAATTCCAATGCCAGCCGGTCAATATGCGCTGAAATGCGCCCAACGGGCTTGCCGGCACGCTTGGCAATGAACAATTCGGCGTCCGCATGGCCAAAGAAAGGGTTCTTGCCCGGGGTCACCAATTCCAGCAATTCAGAGCGCAGCTGCGGCACGCTATGCGGTGTTTGCGCTGAGAATTCGCGGCCCAAATCGACAAACCGGGCGCGCCCTCGCTTGTCGTTGACCGCTTCAATCACTATTTCCGACATAACCCCATGTGGCGCATAGGCGCCTTCTCCTCGCTGCGACCCCTGCTGGGCTTGACCATGCCGGGCTTGACCCTGCCGTGCTTGACCTTGCCGGGCTTGGCCTTGCGGGGCGAATAGGTCACTTGATCAGTCTTATCAATAAGTCTGGCCAATAAGTCCCGTTTGCGCTGCGCCCCGACTGTCGTCTAAAGCGCAAAAGCGCCGCGCGGCGGAAAACGAAGAATGACACATCATGAACCTGCATAATCAGATCAAGCCCCTGACCCCGTCAGATACCGAGGCACTGGCGGCCAAGGCGCAAGATGGCGCGCCGCGCGAGGGCGGTTGGCATGCGCAAATCCCCGATGACAAAGCCATGCTGAGGGCGGCCCGCGACATCACCAAGGATTTGGGGACGGCTCGCGGCGCGATTTACTGGCCTGATCTCTTGCTGTCGGCGGGGATTGGCTATGGCGCTATGATTGCGGCGATCATGAGCGCTTCGGTGTGGGCAGTGATGGCGTTTGGTTTGGTATCAGCCGTCGCGATGTACCGGGCGCTGATGTTCATTCACGAGCTTAGCCATATTCACCGCAGCGCTTTGCCCGGCTTCCGCCTTGGCTGGAACATTCTGATAGGCATTCCGATGCTGATCCCCTCGTTCATGTATGAGGGTGTTCACACGCTGCATCACAAACGCACGCAATATGGCACAATTGACGATCCGGAATATTTGCCGCTGGCCCTAATGAAGCCGTGGAGCTTGCCCGGCTTTGTGCTGGTGGCGATGCTGCTGCCGATTGCGCTGATTGTGCGGTTTGCGGTTTTGGTCCCTCTTGGGGTGGTTATTCCTCCTATCCGGCGTCTGGTGTGGCAGCGTTTTTCATCACTCGCGATCAATCCCGATTTTCGCAGAGGCGCGCCTGATGATGCGCTAAGGCCCCGTGTGATGTGGCAAGAAGCGCTTGGCTCGGTCTGGGCGATCGGCCTGATTGCCAGCACGCAGCTGATCGGTTGGCGGCCTTTGCTGATTGCGCTCGCGATCCTCTCGCTCACCGCAGTGCTCAATCAATTGCGGACTTTGGTTGCGCATCTATGGGAAAATGAGGGCGAGGCGATGACCGTTACAGCGCAGTTCCTCGATAGTGTGAACGTGCCGCCGCCCGGGGTTCTGGCTGAGTTTTGGGCGCCGGTTGGACTGCGGTTTCACGCGCTCCATCATCTCATGCCATCGCTGCCCTATCACGCCTTGCCCGAGGCTCACCGGCGCTTGAATGCACAATTGGGTGCTGGCTCGACCTATCAAGCGGCCAATCACAAGGGCATGCTGGGCCTGATCGGACGCATCGCCCGCAGCACGATGCAGCCGCGTTAAGCCAGCAGCTCAGGCTGGCTTTTTCATCACAGAAAACAGATCATCGCGCAGCGCCGCTCTGGCGGGAGGCCGCTCTTGGCTTCTGCTGCCAATTCTGCGGCTAGGCGCGGATGGGCGGCAAGATCGACAATTTCAGTAAAGCCGAGCCTTTGGTAGAACGGTCCATTCCATGCCAGATCGCGAAATGTCGTAAGGGTCAGCGCCTGAAAGCCAGCATTGCGGGCATCAATCATCGAGCCGCGCAAAAGCGCCGCGCCAATCCCGCGGCGCTGATGGGCAGGGCTGACATCCATTTCCCAGATATGCAGCTCGCGCTGAAAAGGCTCTGCGGCAAGAAACCCAAGAATTTGTCTGGCGGCGCTTGCCTCACCGGGCGCAGCGGTTTGTTCGGCGACCAAACAATAGCCTTTGGCGATCAGCTTGCTGAGTTCCGCTGCCGTCCAGCAATCATCGCTGCTAAACTGAGGCAAATCGGTCTGGCCTTCAAACAGCACACTGGCCGCGCGCTCTATCTCGGGCAGAAATGGCGCATCCTCGCGGCGTGCCAAGCGGATCGACCAAGCGTCAGAGCTCGCCAAAACCGGGGTCACTCCTCTGTGCGGATGAGCACAGTCTCGCCGATTAATGCAAACAGGAAAAACGGCGCCCAAGCGGCCAAAAGTGGCGGGTAGCCGCCGAAACTGCCCATCGCTAAGGCTGCGTTGTCGACGACAAAATAGGCAAAGCCAAGCGCCATGCCGATAATCGCCCGCATCAAAAGCTGGCCAGACCGGGCGAGCCCGAAAGCCGCGATTGAACCGAGCAAAGGCATCAATATGCTGGACAAGGGGCCGGACAGCTTGTGCCACCATTTGGCGCGCAGTTCGCTGGTCCGGCGACCGGTTTCGGCATAGCGTTCGATTGACCGGCCCAGTTCGAAAAACCCTTGCGTGTCAGGATCGACCGAGGCGAAATCGGCCTGTGCGGGCGAGAGGCCTTCGCCCACTATAATCTCGGGCACAGTTCTGCTGCCGGCATCTTGGACCTCGAAACGGACGGCATTTTCCATGCGCCATCCAGGGTCTGCAAAAACGGCCTCGGGCGCGCGGATTTGTTCGACGATTATGCCTTCTCCGGTACGCTTATACCAGGTGACATTGCCAAGGATCATGTCCTTGCCCGAACCCGTGATGGTGCTGGCAGACAATACATTCAGCCCGTCACTTAGGTAGATATTGCCGCGAGCCTCGCTTTCCTCAGCCAGCAAGCCATATTCGCTCGCCTCCCAGCTTTTGAGTGTCTGGGTCGCTCTGGTGACGATCCGCTCGTTAAAGGCAAATGTGATCACGGCAATCAGCGCTGCGGTCAGCACCAGCGGGGCGAGCACTTGATGAGCGGAGAGGCCGGCCGCTTTCATCGCCACCACCTCGCTGTTCTGATTAAGGCCGACCAAAGTGATCAGCGTGGCGAGTAGCACGCTGTAAGGCAGGAACCGGGCGATCAATTGCGGGATGCGCAGGCTGACATATTTCAGCAGCTCTGCTTGTCCATTGCCTTCAACTTCCAAAATTGCGCCGCTGTTGGAGAGCAGATCGAGCATCATCAAGACCAGCACCAACATGACCAGCACTGCGAAAATGCGGAGGCTGAACATTTTCGCCAGATACAGCGTCAAAGTGCGCGAAGGGAAGAAATCAAGCTGCATGAGAGAGTGCGCTATTCCGCCGGTGAGACATGCAGATCGGCCCGTGAGGGACGTTGCCGTTTAAACAATTTGCCGAGCCTCTTGCTCAGCTTGGCAAACCACACCTCCAGCGCGCCGATGGCTTGCCCGCCCGGCACAAAGGCGACCCTATAATACATCCATAAAATCAACGCGGCGAACAAGACGAAGGGTCCCCAAAGCGCCAGGAATGGATCGAGCCTGCCAAGCGCGGCGACGTCTTCTCCATATTGATTGATCTTGTGGTACGAGACGACCATCACAATCGAGACAAACACCCCGAGCGCGCTGCTCGATCGTTTGGGCGGGATCGCGAGCGCCACTGCAAGGAGCGGCATCAGCGCCATCATCACCACCTCGACAAGGCGGAAATTAAAGCTCGCCTGACTGGCATCGCGCTTGGCCTCGGTCTCGCGCTCGTCCCAGCCAATCTGCAAAAGTTCGGGCAGAACATATTCCCGCTCAGCGTCGCCGCGGTCTCGAAACTCCTCAATCGCGGGCAAGTCAATTGGCAAATCATGACGCGTGAAGGAGAGCACTCTGGGCGACTGTGCGCCGGTATCTTGTACGATGGTCCCTTCTGTCAGCCGCAGGATAATGGTGTCAGGGCTATCGCTGGTTGCAAGAAAGGACCCCTCGCGAGCGGAGATGGAAAGAACTTGGCCTTGCTTATTGGCGACCCGCGCGAATATCCCTTTGAGATCGCGCCCGTCATTATCGCTCTCCTCGATGCGCAAAGCCATGCGGTCGGCCAAGGTCGTAAACTCGCCAACCTTGATCGAGGCGCCGAGCGCGCCGGAACGCAATTCATATTCGAGCTGCTCGTAATAATAACGGCTGACCGGCTGGATATAGAAGACCAGCGCCACATTCACCGCCATCAACACGGCGGTAATGATGTAAGGCATCCGCAGCAGCCGTCCATAGCCCATGCCGACCGCGCGGAACACGTCGAGCTCGCTTGAGGTGGCGAGTTTGCGAAAGGCCAGCAGAATACCCAAAAGCAGCCCCAAGGGTATCGCCAGGCTGGCATATTCAGGGATGAGCGCGCCCAGCATTTTGAAAACGACGCCCACCGGGCCGCCTTCAACCGCGACGAAATCAAACAGGCGCAGCATTTTGTCGAGCAGCAGGAGGGACGCCGCCAAAGCGAAGACGCCCAGCATCGGTACAATCACGAGCCGGAGGATATATCGGTCAATGCGCGGGATAAATTCAAACACGCCTAAACTTGGTCCAATCCCTCAGTTGGAAACACAAAATGGCCTTAGCGACAAAATGGGCGAAGGTCATGCCCCCCTTTTTTCTCAAAGGCCTTTTTCGCAAAGGCCCCTTTTTCGCATAGGGCTATTTTTCACGAGGCGGATGAACCTAGATCGAATGAAGGCTGCCAAAACCGAAAGCGGGTTGCAGGCGGCGGCTCTTTGAACTTCAGGCTTTTTCCAAAGTGCATTGCAGCGGATGCTGGTTCTGGCGGGCGAAATCCATAACCTGGTTCACTTTCGTCTCGGCCACTTCATAGGGGAAAATGCCGCAAACGCCGACGCCCTTTTGATGGACATGGAGCATCACCCGGGTTGCCTCTTCAAGATCCATCTTGAAAAAGCGTTTGAGGACCATGACCACAAATTCCATCGGTGTGTAATCATCATTCAGGATGAGAACTTTGTACTGGCTCGGCTTCTTCGGTTTGGTCAGCGTCTTTGTGGCGATGCCTACCTCTTGGTCATCATCGCTATCACCGCCATCAACAGGCCCGCCAAATGGGGCGTTGCCGGATGGACGAATTAATTGAGAGAGAGGGGTGGTCATAGAGCGGCCGTCATCGATTTTCACGCCGCCTTTTATCGCAGGGGCGCTTGTGTGAAGCAAGCCATAATGGACTAGGAACCTTGCGAGGATGTAAATTTGCGCGCTCAGCAGGATCGATAAGGGGATCTAATGGGCAATTGCCGAGACGGGCATGTTGCAAGATGGCTTCGCATCAAAGGC
>CAZDHB010000018.1:0-7678 GCA_964505255.1 uncultured Porphyrobacter sp. | reverse complement strand
CAAAAGCAAACGGGCCAAAAGCAAACGGGCCAGCCAACATAAGCGTTGACCGACCCGTTCCTTAGCGTCTTTGAATTTTGACCCCGGGACTAGGGAGAGAAGAGAGTGCCCCGGCAGCCCAATATCAAAGGCGCTTAACCCTTACGCCGCAAACCGGCGTTTCAAATTAGGCAGCTTTGCGGATTTTTTCCGCAGCAACGCTGGCGCGGCTGGAGATCGGTGCGAACACGTCACCGGCCAGCTTCATCATTGCCTCGAAGTTCTTCGAAGTTTGAGCGATGCCAGTGTCCAGATTGCGGCGAGCGATCTCACCTTGCAATTGGAACAATTCGGTTGGCGATTTCACAGCAACCATTTTCTTCACATCAGCAGTCATGGTTTCAGCGGCGGTTTTGGTGTCAGCCATAGCTTCGCGGCCCATGTCTTGCATGCCAGCGGCAAGCACTTTGCCCGATGCAACGACCGCCTCGAGGTTTTCCTTGTGGAATTCAGTCACATCCGACGTCAGCTCTGTGCCTTTGGCGAAAGCTGTTTTCGCTTGGGTCTGAGCCGTTGCGGCGGCGTCTGTGATGGTTGTTTTGAAGTCTTTTGTTTTCGCTTTAGCCATGATGGTATCCTTCAATTCAGTGATGGTTGAGATCGGCGTTGCCGCCGGCTTTTTCGCCTTTTTGGGCGTTGAAACGGGTTTGGCCGCTTTTTTGACCATGCGGGTCTTTGCAGCGGGTTTCTTCGGAGTTTTTGCAGCAGATTTTTTGGCCAGTTTCTTCACTGGCACGGCCTTCTTTGCTGCGACTTTTTTCGCCGCAACCTTTTTCGCTGCGACTTTCTTGGCCACCTTCTTAGCAGGGCTTTTCTTAGCAGGGCTTTTCTTAGCGACCTTCTGGGGCGCGGTTTCTTCCTTGGGCGCGGCGATCTTCAGCTTGGATGTTTTTCCAGCTGGTGCGTCAGGCGCGGTTCCAATGGTCTTTTTCTCCACTGCCTCTGCGAAAGCTTTCTCAGCAGCGATATCGATTTTGTTCTGGCTGTCGGCCATGGTAAACCTCTTTTATGATGCGCTGCACAAAATAGGGATGCGCAACGCAAAGTCAAGAGATTTTATTGTGCGGCGCACAAAAAATTGGAAACCATTCTTTTTCAGGTACTTATCTGGTTTTTACATAGCGCCCTGGGGCGTCTTCGATGACGGAATCGCCTTTTCCTCCGGGAATGCGCTTTCCATTCGCAGATGCAAGATCACTCCCTTGCGCGCGCAGCCAGTCGATCCAGTCCGGCCACCAGCTGCCCGGATGTTCTTCAGCGCTTTCGACAAATTCCTCGAGGCTGCTGACCGCCTTGTCATTGGTCCAATATTGATATTTGCCCGAGGAGGGCGGGTTAACCACCCCTGCAATATGACCGGATCCGGCAAGCAGAAAACGCATCGGTCCTTGGAAATGCTGGGTGATGCACCACACGCTTTCAGCCGGCGCAATGTGATCCTCGCGCCCTGCTTGCACATAGGATGGCGTTTTGACTTTGCTAAGATCGAGGGGTGTTCCATCAATGCTCAGGCTATTTTTGCGCACCAGACGATTGTCGCGGTAGAGCTCTGCCAGATAGGCTTGATGCCATTTTGCCGGCAAATTGGTGACATCGCCGTTCCAATGCAGCAGATCGAAAGCCGGATAATCTTCGCCGAGCAGGTAATTGTTGACGACGTAATTCCAGATGAGATCCTTGCCGCGCAGCATATTGAAAGCTGCGGCCATAAACCGCCCGTCGAGATAACCCTCCGGTGACAGGGCTTTGATCGCCGCCAATTGCTGGTCATCGATGAAATTCAGCAATTCGCCGGCTTTTTCAAAATCGACTTGCGCCGTGAAGAAAGTGGCGCTTTTGACCCGGTCTGCCTCTCCGCGGCTGGTCATAAGCGCGAGGCTGGCGGCGAGCGTTGTGCCGGCCACGCAATAACCAATGGCATGCACGTCTGGCACATCCAAACGGGTGCGGACATGATCGATCGCCTCGATCTGCGCGCGGATGTAATCATCCCAGATGATCTCGGCCATGCTGCTGTCGGCTGATTTCCAGCTGACCATGAACACGCTCACCCCTTGCGCCAGAACCCAGCGCACAAAGCTCTTCTTCTCGTTCAAGTCGAGGATATAGAACCGGTTGATCCAGGGCGGGAAAATCACCAGCGGCGTGCTCAGCACCTTGTCTGTCGTGGGCGTGTATTGGATCAGTTGAAACAGGTCGGTTTCGTAAACCACCTTGCCCGGCGTGTTGGCGATATTTTCACCCAAAGTGAACGCATCGGGGTCGGTATGGGTGAGCTGGCCGCGGCGCAGATCGCTCAGCAAATGTTCCAATCCCTTGACCAGATTATCGCCGCGGGTTTCCACCGTGCGCTTCATCACGACAGGGTTGGTGAGGGCGAAATTGGCCGGGCTTGCGCTGTCGATCATCGCCTTCGCGGCAAATTGCAATTGCGACCTTTGCTCAGCGGACAGGCCCGGTGTGTCCTTGATCAATTGGCTGAGGTTTTCGGCAATCAGCAGATACGTCTGGTGGATCAGGAATGCGGCGGGATGGCCGCTCCATGCGGGATCTGCAAACCGCCTGTCTTGGCGCAGCTTTGCCCCGCTTTGCCCCGCTGCCTGCGCGCCCGTTTCCGAACCAATATTACCGCCCGTCCATTGCCCTAGTGCGCCTTGCCACAAGCTCATCGCATCTTGCCATAATTCCTGCTGGCGCGCCGGATCAGCAAGCGGCATTTGCTTGAGCCAGATTTCGCTGAAGGCGGTCCATCTTTGAGGGTCTTGCATGGCCTTGGCAAAGCCGGGCGACTTGACCATTTCGGCCTGAAACTGCGCAATCAGTTCTTGCAGGCGCGCCGCCACCAAAGACCAATGCTGCATATCTTCGGCGGACATATTCTCGGCAGAAAAGGGCAGGTTTGACAGCGAGAACATCGGCGTATCGCCCTCCTTCCCGTCAGCAGCATCTTTACCAGAGCCTGAAGCGGCCTTGCCAAAATCGGAGAACACGCTTTGCGAGAGACGCATGGGCATTTCCCAGAGGGCAGAAAGCAGCTCTTCGCCGTTTGATGGTTCGCCCGATTTGCTGCTGGAAGATGTGTCGTCAGATTTGCTCATGATTTTCAGTCCAGTAACCCGCGCTGCTTGCCCTTAAGGCCGTCCAGTTTTCCGCTGACTTGCCAAATGGCCGTGCCCATCGCTTGCCCGGCCAAGGGCGTCCGCCGCACAAAAAGCGTGTGTCAGCTATTAAGCGGTGATTGCGCATACAGGTGTAATACGTCATCACGATGATGAAAACTATCACTGTTTGGAGCTGAAGACCCTTGCCCGAGACCTTTTACCGCATGAAGCGCTTGCCGCCCTATGTCATCGCAGAAGTGAATGCGATGCGGCATGCCGCGCGTAGCGAGGGGCGGGACATCATTGATCTGGGGATGGGCAATCCCGATCAGCCTCCGCCCCAGCATGTCATCGATAAGCTGTGCGAGGTCGCGCAAAAGCCGACCGCCCATGGCTATTCCCAATCCAAGGGCATCCCGGGTCTGCGCCGCGCGCAGGCCAATTATTACGCCAATCGGTTTGGGGTTGAACTGGACCCCGATAGCGAAGTGGTGGTGACCATGGGCTCCAAAGAAGGTCTGGCGAGCATGGCAACCGCGGTGACCGCGCCCGGCGATGTCGTGCTGGCGCCCAGCCCGTCCTATCCGATCCACACATTCGGGTTTATTATCGCAGGCGCCACGATCCGGTCCGTGCCGACCACCCCGGACGAGCGTTATTGGAAGGCATTGGACAATGCGATGGCATTTACCGTGCCGCGTCCAACCATGCTGGTTGTGAATTATCCCTCAAACCCGACAGCAGAAGTTGTTGATGCCGAATTCTATCAAAGAATCGTTGATTGGGCGAAAGAAAATAAAGTCTGGGTGCTATCGGATCTCGCCTATTCGGAACTGTATTTCGATGGAAATCCCACCCCGTCGATAATGCAGGCCAAGGGTGCCAAGGATGTGGCTGTTGAATTTACTTCAATGTCCAAGACTTTTTCTATGGCTGGCTGGCGCATGGGTTTTGCAGTTGGGAACAAAGAGCTGATTTCTGCGCTTACAAGAGTGAAGTCCTATTTGGACTATGGGGCATTCACTCCGATCCAGGCAGCGGCCTGCGCAGCGCTCAATGGACCGCAAACTGTGGTGGAAGACAATCGAGCACGTTATCAAAAACGACGCGATGTCATGGTTGAGGCTTTTGGGCGAGCCGGTTGGGATATCCCGCCGCCGCCTGCCTCGATGTTCGCATGGGCACCTTTGCCAAAAGGGTTTGAGGACATGGGCAGTTTGGAATTTTCCAAGCAATTGCTCGAGCATGCCGAAGTCGCGGTCGCGCCCGGCGTTGGTTATGGCGAGGAAGGCGAGGGCTTCGTGCGGATCGCAATGGTCGAGAACGAGCAACGCCTGCGCCAAGCTGCGCGTAATGTTAAGCGCTTCCTTGAAAGCCGCTCAGGCTGAGTTTGGCTTAGCGGCAGCCGCTTATGCATATGGGCCTAATTTGGCGCGCCCAATCCTGACAGAGATACGCAGTGCTACCTGAGGCGGGGGCCATCTTTCTTTTCCGTGCATTGTTTGTGGTGAGGCACAAATGAGGAGCGCGGATGTGAACCCGAAATTTATCTGGGTATCGGATGAACCTAGTCCGCCGGGCCGGTGGGACCTGCGCCTTTTGGGCTGGACGATGGTGCCGGCAAAGCACCCAGCGACGCCAACTGAGGAGCGCAGCAACGAGACGCCGATCCCAAGGCTCGTGGATGGCAGGCTTGGGCAGGTCCGATTGGATATAAGCGGTGAAGGGCGCCGCAGTTTAATCGAGCCAGCTTTGACAATTGTGATCGGTGTGGATGATCCTGATGACAGGGCGCAATTGCTGGCCTCGGGTGTTGGCGAGGCGGTGCCGATGGCCACATCTGTGGTCGAATTGGGTGCGCGTTTGACGCGGCTGGTCGCGGCGCAAAACTCGATTCCTCGGCTTAGAAAGGCGGGTCCGGTGACGCTCGATCTGTTTCACCGCGATGGCAGAATCGAGGATCGCTGGCTGGCGCTTCACCCGCGCGAATTTGGCCTTCTGTGGCGGCTTGCGGAAACGCCTGACGAGCGCGTGTCCGCCCGCGAATTGCTGAGTGATGTGTGGCGACTGGACCATGTGCCGGAGACGAATTCGCTGCAAGTCCATGTCTCGCGTTTGCGGGCGAAACTGGCCATATCTCAGGCCGCATGGCTGATCGAAACCGATCCGCAAGGGGGGTACCGGCTGGGTTCCAATCAGCAATCCTCCTTCTTTGCCTTCTCCAAGCTGAGGCAAGAGACGCTGGACAGACCCGATGATATCGGCAACGATGATACCAATCATTCCGTTATCATGAGAAAAGAAGATGCAGATAAATGACCGAGTAGCTTGGGAATTGGCCGACAATGGCGTCGCGCATGTGCGGCTCATCCGGGCTGACAAGATGAATGCGCTGGACCCGGATATGTTTTCTGCAATCGCCGAAATGGGCGAGCTTTTGCAAACCCTCGAAGGCCTGCGCGCGGTTGTTTTATCGGGCGAAGGACGCGCTTTTTGTGCCGGCCTTGATGTCTCGGGATTTTCGCAGCCGACCGGATCAGGCGCGAGTGATCTGACTGAGCGCAGCCATGGCAACGCCAATTTGCCTCAGCAAGTCGCGATGACTTGGCGCAAATGTCCGGTCCCGGTGATTGCAGCGGTTCATGGCATCTGTTTTGGCGGCGGACTGCAAATTGCCAGCGGCGCGGATATTCGCGTTATTGCGCCAGATACGCGCATGGCGATCATGGAAATGAAATGGGGGCTGGTGCCGGATATGGGCGGCTATGCCTTGTGGCGCGGATTGATCCGTCAGGATGTGCTGCGCGATCTGATTTATTCCAACCGCGAGTTTTCCGGGGCAGAAGCTTTGCAATTGGGTCTGGCGACCTATGTCGAGGATGATCCGCTGACCCGCGCCAAGGCGATTGCGGATGAAATTGCCAATCGCAATCCGCATGCCATGCGCGCTGCCAAACGGCTGATGGATGTTATGGATGACGAAGATACCGATGCGGTGCTGATGGCCGAAAGCGTTGAGCAATCGAAAATCATCCGCCAACCCAATCAGATCGAGGCGGTGATGGCCGGCATGCAAAAACGGGCGGCCAATTATTCTGACGTTTAAGCGGCATCATTGCGCGGCGGCATCTGTTTGAGCTTAGCCAAATACGGCAACGCTTTGCAGCCCGTCGAGCATTTGCCTGCCATCGCTATTGTACAGGCGCAGCCGTTCGCTGGAATATCCGGCATCGGCATGTTGGCTGGCATTTTCTGACACCCACCACCCGTCCTTGGTGACAGGATTGGGGTCAAGCAGATTGAACGACCAATTGATCGAACTGATCGGGCCGGGCCGCTGCATGGCGCGCATCGCCCCCGGGGGCAGGACATCGCCCATCACAATCAGCTCGCTGATCGGGTCGAGCCCGGTTGGCGGCTTCAATCGGACCCAGCGCCGCACAATCGGTTCGCCGGGGCCGCTGGTTTCCTGCGCGCGGCGGATTTCGAAATTCTGCTTGAGAAATTCAGGCCCCTTGTCGGCCGAAACGGGGTCTGCCTGATCGGCTGGTTCGGGCCAATCGCTGAGCTTTTCCGAGGGGTGATAGGCGTTGGTCTCGCGCGATGTGCCAAACAGCCAGAATGCGGTCAGCGTGCATTTTCCCTCACACCAGATTTCGCTGCGGACTTGCGCCACATTGCGCCCTTGGCGAATAATTTCGCGGCGCAGCTCTACCTCTGGGCCGGTCGGCGCGACAAAGGCGATCTGAGCCGCGCGCAGGGGAGGCAGATCGGGAAAGGCGCGCACCGCCGCGGTGTAGGCGATCAAGGCCGAGGCGCCGCCGTATAATGTGCGGCCCTGCATCCAGGTGTCCAGCTGGTCGAGGGTGACTGTGCCGCCTGCGGCAGTGATCGGGGCGATGAGGTCAGATGCGGGCATGGGCTTTTGTCATAATAGCTTCGCGGCTCGCGTCCAGAGCGTGGCTAACCTGCTTTGGGGACAGCGATCTGCGGCAAAGCGCCGCCCGTAGCAGATGTGCGCGTTAGCGGCTCTGTGCAAGAGGCCCTGAGTAAGGGGGCCTGAGTAGCGGCGAGCGAAGAAGCATGATTGGGGTTTGCCAAGGTTTGTGTTTGGCGCTAGATGCGCGCTTCCCGTTTGGCATGCGCTGACTCGCGGGATCTCGGCCCGATGGCGGAGTGGTGACGCAGCGGATTGCAAATCCGTGTACGCCGGTTCGATTCCGGCTCGGGCCTCCACATTTTTGGCTTTGGTTTTGTCCTGCCATAACCGGCCCGCTTTGGCGGCTTCGGTATTGGGGCAAGACCGGGCAAAAAATCAGGGCCGCTTTAGCTCAGTTGGTAGAGCACATCATTCGTAATGATGGGGTCAGCAGTTCGAGTCTGCTAAGCGGCACCACGCAGTCCTCAAGAGTTTGGCTGGCGGCAAAAGCGTGTGCGCGCAGGGTAAATAGTTCCACCGATGATCCGAACGGGAACCTTACCTCTGACGGCACCAATTCCTATCTTTATGACTTAGAAAACCGCCTAGTCCGCGTCAT
>CAZDHB010000017.1:39361-45037 GCA_964505255.1 uncultured Porphyrobacter sp. | reverse complement strand
GGTTTGCGGCCATCGGCACAAACGGCAGGCGCACGCCAGCATGGATGGTGAAATAATCGACGCCTTGTTCGGCCTGCTCAATCAGAGTGTCGCGGAACACGTCCCATGTCAGGTCTTCGGCAATGCCGCCGACTTTCTCAAGCGCTTGGTAAATCGGCACGGTGCCAATCGGCACGGGGCTGTTGCGGATGATCCATTCGCGCGTGTCGTGGATGTTGCGGCCCGTGCTGAGGTCCATCACCGTATCCGCGCCCCAGCGGGTCGACCAGACCATCTTGTCAACTTCGGAGGCCACATCCGATGCCACGGCGGAATTGCCGATATTGGCGTTGATTTTGACGAGGAAATTGCGCCCGATCGCCATCGGCTCTGTCTCGGGGTGATTGATGTTATTGGGAATGATCGCGCGGCCGCGCGCAACCTCGTCGCGGACAAATTCGGGCGTGATAAGCTCTGGGATAGACGCACCCCAGCTTTCGCTACCCGCCGTATTCGCAGCGATCAGCTCGGCATTCATTTCGCGGCCTAGATTTTCGCGCTCGGCGACATATTCCATTTCCGGCGTGATGATGCCTTGGCGGGCGTAATGCATCTGGCTGACGTTCTTGCCGGCTTTCGCGCGCAGCGGCTTTTTAACGACATTGGGGAAGGCGGGCACACCGCCAGAGCGATCAGGTCCCAACTGGCCATTGTCTTCCGGCTTTACCTCGCGCGCCTCATATTCCTCGACATCGCCGCGCGCCATGATCCAGTCGCGGCGCAGGGCCGGCAAACCGGCCTGAATGTCGATATTGGCATTGGGGTCCGTGTATGGGCCAGAGGTATCGTACACCCGCAGGCTCGGCTCGCCTCCCTCAAGATCAATCTCGCGCATGGCGACTTGCACACCCGATCCCGTGCGCGCACCCACATGGACCTTGCGGCTGCCGCGAATGGGACCGGTGGTTACGCCGATTTCGAGTTTGGAGTTGATATCCGCCATGTTTCAAAAGTCCTTTTGAGTGAAGTTTTATAATGTGTCCGAAATACGAAATTCAGCCGCAATCCATGCCGCAATGCCGAACAGCGCTGAGAGTATGGCCCAGAGCTTGGTGTTCCAGCCGATCATGCGTTTCGAGATACGCATCAACCAGCTGCCAAATGCTAAGAAGATAAAGCCTTCAATGATCATCCATGCGCCGATGATCTTAACCGCATAGAGCATCCAATCGGCCCGCCCAGACCCATCATCCCATGGCGCGATCAGATACAGCGCCGTGCCAATTGCCATGCACACGATACCGGTCAGAAATTGCAGCGCTGGATGGGCTTCGATGTCATCCACCATGCTCATCCACATGCCGGGCTTGAAAAGCTCACCCAGGCCCGCGCCAAGCGCATAGAGGCCCATCACAAGCACAATCCATGCTGGATAATCGAACTCAGTGACCATGGCTCGCTCTCCTCTCGCTGGCGGAAAAAAGAGACGGGGGATGGCGATTTTGTGCGCTCAGCCCGCTCCCTCCGCCCGCGCTAACGGGTTCAGGTTCAACGGGTCGGGCAGCGCAACCTGCCCCTCTCAGCTAATCAAGCTAGCTCCCCGGGGATCGGCCAAGTAGTAGCGGGCCGAGGTAAGACAGTAAAGAGCGTGTGCCCCAAAACGGTCCGCTCCCAAGATCAGCAAGGCTGCCGCAATCATCGGCTGCTAGAGCTGCATGTGGATTTGGCGAATCGCGCTTGTTCCGATAAGCGCTCGGTCCGCGTGAAGCCTATGTAAAATGTCAGCGAGAAGACCATTGGAAAAAACACCGGCATTGGACAAGACAAAAGCCTCAAAGGATTATCTCGCCAAAGACGCGATCCATGAAGAATGGGAAAGTGACTATCTTTCC
The DNA here is from genome assembly GCA_964505255.1 of uncultured Porphyrobacter sp. Classification (GTDB taxonomy): domain Bacteria; phylum Pseudomonadota; class Alphaproteobacteria; order Sphingomonadales; family Sphingomonadaceae; genus Erythrobacter. Next base: position 43,166 of record CAZDHB010000017.1, on the reverse strand, counting down.
GAGGATCTGGAAAAATATTACAACGCTGCTTTTGCGCGCTTGATTAAGGAATTGGGCGCGAAACCCGGCGACTCAATCCTCGATGCTGGCTGCGGCTATTGTGTGCATGCCAGCCGCCTCGCCAGAGCCGGACTTGACGTGACCGGTGTCGATTTCTCTCCCGTCGCTCTTCGCGAGGCGAAGGAAAACCTCACTAAGGCGGGACTTTCAATCGATTTGCATCAGGGCAATCTGCTGGATCTCCCTTTTGAGGACGGCCAATTCCCCTATGTCATGTGCTGGGGGGTCTTGATGCATATCCCGGAGCTTGAGCAGGCTTTGGGTCAATTGACGCGGGTGCTGAAGCCCGGCGGACGCTTGGTCCTGTCTGAAAACAATCAGACCTCTTTGCATGTCCGTTTGTGGGAACGGTTTGTGCTGGGCGCCAAAGCGGTCATGGGCCGCCCCCTGCCCCGCCGCGAACAGACCGAGCGCGGGATAGAGGAATGGCGCGATGAGGGCCTGATGGTCCGCAAGCTGGATTTCGAATGGCTTGATAGCTGGGCCGAGAAAAATGGGCTGAGGCGCGTCGCGCGCTTCTCGGGCCAATTCAGCGAAATGTACACGGCCATGCCGTTCGACTGGGCTAATCGCGCGGTAATGGACCTAAATCAGAACTGGTTTGAAAATGATCGCTCGCCCGAACTGGCGCTGAGCAATATTGTCATATTCGAAAAACAGGCCTGAGCCGCACTCGCAGCGCGGGCTTTGGCGGTCATTTTAGACCGGATACCCGCGTAAAGGGCGGCTATTAGAGCGGCCTGATGCCTCAGACGCGGCATACCGCCTTGGCGCCGCTATAGCTGGACTGCAAACGTCAATCTGGGCCGCAACCCGGCCCCGCGCCCTGCTTTACCTAGCCCTGCCTTACTTACAGTGAATTCGCATCAAAGCGAGCCGCCGCCCTATGAACCGCGCGAGTCGATGGCCTCTAGCCAGGGTTTAGTCAGAAACGAATCGAAAACCTCGAGCCTGGCGGTTCATAACAATTCAACATGTCAAGATTCGGTCCGCGGATTAACCAAATATATCAACCATATAGCTTAAGTTTTGGCCCAAAAAAACCAAGCAAAACCGGCTTCCCAACCTGGGGAAAAAGACGCGGAAAACTTGCAATAACCGGCATGAAAAACCCACTTTGATCACGCCAATATAAGCCCATTTCGGACCAAGCAGGATTGGTATCTCCCCCATGATTTTCATAGGCTTATATAGTAAATTGCGGCTGGGCATTCGCTGGCTGAGAAACGCCGTATTTTGCATCGCCGAGCTTACTTCAAGCAACACTTGGGTTTCTGCTCAAATGTGCTATTATGAGGCAAGCTCGAAATAATATCAGGAAACAGGATTCGTTCGGCCCCCATTAATCAGCCGAAAGCTATTCCAGTAACCCTGTTGTCGCAGAAGGTGAAAATGGACCTTACTTCTCGTAAAAATCGGATCGGTATGGGCGCCCTCGCCCTCACAACCCTTGCGGCGCTTCCGCTAGGCTCGGTGCTTTTTGACGGCACCAGCATTACGGCTGCTGTGGCGCAGACCAATGATGCGCTCAAACAATTCGTCGATCGCTCTCCTGGAGAGCGTAGCGCGACGGCTGGGCTCAAAGGAAAAGGCGGCAAGGGTAAAGGCGGCGCTCTGGCGCTGGGCGATGCGGTCGAACCTGAAAACCGCGCTTTGGGTAAGGTTTTTGACCAAGCTCCCGAAGAGGCTTTGGGCCAATTGGCGCAGGCCCCTGTTGCGACACCGCAAAGCGTGCCCAGTGTTCCGCTGCCTGTGGGTGATGCGGGCAGCGTCTCGGCACCAGCAGCAATCCCCGCGCCTGTCGTTTTGGGCGGACCTGGCGGGGCTTTGATCCCGGTCTTGGGTGCGCCCGCGGTCAGCGATGCTGGCGGCACAACAACCGGCGGAGGAACCACAACCGGCGGCACAACCACAGGCGGTACGACGACCGGCGGGACAACCACTGGCGGAACGACAACCGGCGGCACTACGGGCGCTGTCCCGGAGCCGCAGACGTGGATGATGATGATCATGGGCTTTGGCCTGATCGGAGCCGCTTTGCGGCGTAGGCGTGTAGAGGCGAGGCCTCTATCCAGCATGTGATGATGAATGGGGCGATCATGGCAGGCTTTGCCGCTCTTATTGCTCTTCCCGCAGCGATTGTTGCCGCACCTTATGTGAGTTCGGAATTTGCCGAGGTGATCGGCACATCTTCGGGCGAAGGAGCCGAGTCTCCCTCTGCCGCGGCGCCTGAGGTGACTGAAGCGAAACCCTCAGCACCAACCAAGCAGAACGCCAATTCCCAGACCAGCGCGCCAGCCGAAAAACCCGCTGAATTTGGCGAAAATGTCAATCTGAAGCAGAAATCGGTTGATTGGAAACGCAGCAGCCTCTCGTCAAGCGATGCAGAGCGCGGCTTTCGCGGGGGTATCCTGCCAGCTGGCGTGAAATCGATCCTCAACACCAGCAAAACTCTCACACATGGCCAATATATGTGGGAGGAAGACGGCGTAGCCGACGGTGACATCGTCGTTTTTGTTGATCTTCGCAGACAAATGGTATCCGTCTTTCAAGGCGGGCATGAAATCGGCACGGCAGTGGTCGTTTACGGAGCAGAATCGCACAAAACGCCCTTAGGCCGGTTCCCGATCCGCTGGCAGTCACGCGATTACCACTCGCGCAAATATGACGCGCCGATGCCTTATTCGCTGTTCCTGACCGAAGACCGGGTTGCCCTTCACGGCAGTCCGATGTCAGCGACCCGCGCAACGCATGGCTGTATCGGCATTCCGCTCAATTTCGCGCGGCGATTGTTCGAAAAAGCGGGGCGCGGCGACATCGTCCAAATTGTGCGTTCTGATCCGCAGCGAGTGGCTCAGGCCTTTGCTGAGCCTGCGGCCAGCCAGTCCCAGTCGCAAAACCCCTAAATACCCCCAAGATACATTGTAATCACAGCATTGTGACCGCCGCGCAGCCCGCAGCAGGTGCGCTGCGCTGCTTGCCACTCGTTTACTTTTTGCACGCAATACCGAGCCACAAACGGCCGTTTTCCGCCGCGTTTTAAGGCACTTGGCGCAGCCCCACGCTGTTCCTCTCGGCGCTAAGAATTATCCTTAATTTCCGCTAACTCTACTACTTGGAACATCCTTAGGCGTTAGCCCGCATTCTTCTTGCCAAATTGAGGCAAGATTATGCGCCATTTCGGGCAAGTTACATTCGGAAAAGCCATTCTTCTGGCAGCAGTGATGACTGCTTTGCCGGGCATGCAATCGCGTGTCGGCAATCTGGAGACACGCATGCTCGCCAGCCACAATCTCGAGCGGGAGAAAATGGGTACATCCCCGCTGCGTTGGAATGATGAATTGGCCATCGGCGCACAGCAATGGGCGGATTACCTCTCTGCCAATGGCAAATTTGAGCACTCGCCTAATGTTCCCGGTCAGCCGCTCGAGGGGGAAAACATCTGGGGCGGGACACCCGGAGCATTTTCCGCTGAATCCATGGTCAATCTTTGGATCGCAGAGAAAAAGCATTTCAAACCCGGCACTTTCCCGCACAACACCAAAACCGGAAATGTCGCGGATGTCAGCCACTACACGCAGCTGATCTGGCGCAATACGAGCGAAGTGGGTTGCGGGCTGAGCCAAATTGGCGGCGAGGAGATCCTCGTTTGCCGCTATGCCCAGCCGGGCAATGTGATCGGGCTTGACCCGCTCGCGCATACTCATGCCTCGCCAAAACTTCGCGGCCTGTCTGAGGGCGGCCT
>CAZDHB010000017.1:35586-39261 GCA_964505255.1 uncultured Porphyrobacter sp. | reverse complement strand
CTATTCAACGATCAGCTCACCGGCTTTCTCGTCAGCGACCAAATCACCGATGCCTTCATCCGCCCGAACGGCTGGTTCCGGCGGGCCATCTGCCTCTTCGTCAGTCCTGCCAAGAGCGCGGCGGGCTTCTTGCAATTGACCACTCTCGACATTGGGCGCGCCTGATTGATCCGCATAAATATTGGAGCGCGGCTCAAATTGGATATCACCGCCAAGTGGGTCGAAATCCTCCAGAACCGTCACGCCGTTTTCATCAAACAGCGGAATTTCGCTGAAATCAGATGAAAAATCAGCAGTTTGAGTGAAAGCAGCTCTGCGGCCCGGAGCCCCCTTCCAGCGATAGAAATAGTGTCGTCCGGCCTTGGTGACTTTGGCCAGGGATGAGGCCCAATAGGGCACAACGTAATCGGCGTGATAATGGGTCGCCATGCCGACGCTGGGTTCGACCACCCCGGCCAGCGCGCCCGCTGCGACTTTTTGCGCCCTAGCCCAAGCGGCCGGAGCCGGTTTGCGCGCCAGACTGCCGTCACAAGTGAAAGTGAACTGGCACCCGGTACGCCGCTCGGACCCTTGGTAGACCACGCCGCAGATAGAATTGGGATAAGCCCGGTGACGCACGCGGTTGAGGATGACTTGCGCCACGGCCCGCTTGCCTTGTTCAGGCTCGTAACCCGCCTCGTAATAAACCGCCGCCGCAAGACAGCTTTGCGCAGCAGCCAAACCGGATTGCGCGCTCGCCCCTCTTGGCAAGGCCAAGGGATTGGCCGCTTCGATTGGCCCGCTATCAAAGGGTAGCTGTGCGTTTTCCAAGAACGCCTCGGCCTCGGTCAGCGGTTTCAGCGCTGCTGGCCCCATTTCCGGTAGAACGACCTGCTCGCTCGAGGCGGGATCAAAGCCCAGCGGCGTCTGGCCCGAAGCTCCGGCATCGGCAAGCGTGTCGGTGACATTGATGCTTTCGGTGTTGAACAGCCATGCTCCGAAACCCGCAACCGCGACAATGCCCAAAGCCATCACGATATTGCGCGCAATGCGTCGCCGCGGACTGCGCGTTTTCTTAGCTGCAATGCCCGTCAGTTCACGATCCAATTCAGCCAACGAGAACTCCTCAGTAAGAGAATCGTCCGCTTCATTGTCCATTGGACCGGGGATTGTGGGTTCATGATTGGTCATTGGTAAAATGCGGCTCGCGCGCGGCTTTAGTCACAACTATCTAGCTTGCGGGGAGTATCAATTTATGGGCTGCGCGCATCTGCGTCCATCGAAATCGGAGCCTATGTCCTAGAACCGGACCAGAAGCTGAGCAATATCTTAACATTCTAGTCAGGCAAAGATGAACACTAACCGGCATCTCAAGTATTGGAGATTTCGGAATTACCCCCGCCCGACCCTATTACCCAACCCTATTACCCGACCCTATTGCCCCGGCCCTATTGCCCCGCCAACATGCAAAAGCTAATAAATGTCAGGGGGCCGGAACGGCACAGAGGTAATTGAGGTTCGGCGCAAAGGCGAACTCAAAGCCGTCTATGCCGCGTTCTTGAAAGGATCATATTGGTGCCACCTTACCGCGCATTTTCACCTTCCCGCGCATGGAACGCGCTTGCCGCGCTTGCCCTTCTCAGCAGTCTTGGCGCATGCAAGCAGATGCAATCCGGTCAGGTTGCGGCATCGGTCAATGGCGAGGAAATCACCTTTCAGGAAATCGATGCGGAATTGCGCAGCGTCTATGCCTTGCGCACGCTCGGGCCTGACGAAGCGCGAGCGGCCGCGCTCGAGAGGATCGTAGAACGCCGCTTGATGGCCCAAGCAGCCCGGCGCGAAGGGCTGCATGAATCCTCTGCGTTTCTTTTAAGGCAGCGGCAATTGCGCGATGCTCTCTTGGCCCAATTGCTGCGCGAGCAAACGGCACAATCGCTCAAGGCCCCAACCAAGGCGGCAATTGACGAGTTTATCGAAGCCAATCCGCTGCTGTTTGCAGAGCGCAAGCTGTTCGTCATCCGCCAATTGGAGTTTTCAATCCCTGCCGGAGATCAGCCGCTCAAAACGCTTGAGACCGCGGCCAATTTGTCCGGTGTGGCCGATCTGCTGGATCAGCAACGCATTCCTTACGAAGAAAGCATGGCTGAGCTCGACTCCCATAATCTTGGAACAACCGAAACTCAGGCAATCTTGCGCCTCGATAGGGGCGAACCTTTTATTTTACCGCAAGGCAGCCAAGCGATCGCAGCAGTGGTCACCGATACACGCAGCGAACCCTTGATCGGGGACGAGGCGAGCGCATTGGCGGCGGCCAAGATCAACCGGGAGCAAGCGGACCGTTCGATCAAACTGCTGCTGAGCGAGCTGCGCGAGGATGCGAAGCTCGAGTACCAGGACGGTGTTTTAGACAATGATGGCCAAGAGCCGCAGCGCGCGCTCATCAAGCCCGCTGAGGGCTCAGGGTCAGAGGCTCAATAGCAGCAGCGGATCAACCAACGCTAGTTCTTGAGCTCAGAGAAATAGGCAATCGTCTTTTCAAGACCATCGCGCAGCTTCACCTGAGGTTCCCAATCCAGCTCTTTCTTGGCCAGCGAGATATCGGGTTTGCGCTGCGTCGGGTCATCCGATGGCAAAGGCATCTGGATCAGTTTGGATTTTGAACCGACCATTTCGAGGACCAATTCAGCCAGTTCGCGGATGGTAAACTCGACCGGATTGCCCAAATTGCAGGGGCCGGTAAATCCGTCGCGCGAGTCCATCAGCCGCAGCAAACCTTCGACCAGATCATCGACATAGCAAAAGCTGCGTGTTTGCGAGCCATCGCCGTAAATCGTAATGTCCTCGCCGCGCAGCGCCTGCATCACGAAATTGGATACAACCCGGCCATCCGCCGGGTGCATGCGCGGACCATAAGTGTTAAAGATCCGCGCCACTTTGATATCGATATTATGCTGGCGGTGATAATCGAAGAACAGTGTTTCCGCGCAGCGCTTGCCCTCGTCATAACAGCTGCGCAGACCGATGGGATTGACATTGCCCCAATAGCTTTCGGTTTGCGGATGCTGTGTCGGATCGCCGTAAACCTCGCTGGTGGACGCTTGCAAAATCGGCGCCTTAATACGTTTGGCAAGGCCCAGCATATTGATCGAGCCCATCACCGACACCTTAGTCGTTTGCACCGGATCGTGCTGATAATGGACCGGAGATGCCGGACAAGCGAGATTGAAAATCGCATCCACTTCGACGAACAGCGGGATGCACACATCGTGCCGCATAAATTCAAATCGCGGATGGCCGAGCAGATGGGCAATATTCGCTTTTGCGCCGGTGAATAGATTGTCTACGCACAGCACCTCATCACCTGCGTCGATCAAACGATCAATCAAATGCGAGCCGACAAAGCCTGCGCCGCCAGTGACCAATACGCGCCGATTTGAAAAGTAATCCCGTGACATGGTGAATGCATTCTCCGTTCAAATTTGCGGCCCCTTGTATCCGTGCCGCCCGCAGCTTCAAGCAAAATGCGAGAAACAGTTACACGCTGGCACAGCATCGGCGGCAATTCGTAACAATGGCGCTTGCGAGACCCTTCCCATAAGCATCCTTGCAAAACCTTTGCCGCCGTGACCGTTTGTCGCAGATGAAGCAGGCCGCAGCGCTTTACCAAAGACTTGCGCATAGACACTTAATATAGGC